>DYHB01000002.1 GCA_020724415.1 Thiobacillus sp. | reverse complement strand
ATGAGCACGGCATCCTGGTCCAGGACGCCACCCGGGGCGACGGCGAGACCGGGGAGGATGTGACCCAGAACGTGCGCACCATCCGGGCCATTCCCCTAAGGCTGAAGGCCACGGACCCTCCGGAAGTCCTGGAAGTGCGGGGCGAGGTCTACATGAGCCGGCCCGATTTCGAGCATTACAACGCCCGACAACGTGACTCCGGTGGCGTCACCCTGGTGAATCCCCGCAATGGAGCGGCCGGCAGCATACGGCAACTGGACCCGGCCTTGGCCGCCCGCAGGCCACTTTCCTTTTTTGCCTATGGCCTGGGGGAAGTCCAGGCTGGCGCCCTGCCCGACACCCACGGTGCCATCCTGGACGCGCTGCAGCAGATGGGCCTGCCGGTGAATGACGAACGGGCGGTGGTGCAGGGCGGCCTGGCCCTGGTGGACTATCATCGTCGCATCGCCGCCCGCCGGGATGGGTTGTCCTTCGATATCGACGGCGTCGTGTACAAGGTGAACAGCCTGGCCTTGCAGCGGCGCCTGGGTTTCGTCGCCAGGGAGCCCCGCTGGGCGGTGGCCCACAAGTATCCCGCCCAGGAAGAACTGACCACGGTCGAGGCCATCGAGGTCCAGGTGGGCCGCACTGGCGCCATTACCCCCGTGGCCCGGCTGAAGCCCGTCTTCGTGGGCGGGGTCACGGTCACCAACGCCACCCTGCACAACGAGGATGAGGTCCGGCGCAAGGATGTGCGGGTGGGCGATACGGTCATCGTGCGGCGGGCCGGGGACGTCATCCCGGAAGTAGTGTCGGTGGTGCTGGACCGGCGCCCCATGCGGGATCTGGTCACACCGGCCTTCGAGCCCTTCACCCTGCCGCAGTCCTGCCCAGAATGTGGCGCCCCCGTACAACGGCTGGAGGGCGAGGCCGTGGCCCGCTGCACCAACGGCCTGAGCTGCCCGGCCCAGCGCAAGCAGGCCATCCTGCATTTCGCCAGCCGCCGGGCCATGGATATCGAGGGCCTGGGCGACAAGCTGGTGGATCAACTGGTGGACAAAGGGCTGGTGCGCACCCCCGCCGACCTGTATCGCCTGGATCTGGCGGCCGTGGCCGGACTGGACCGCATGGCCGAGCGTTCGGCCGCCAATCTGCTGGCGGCCGTGGAAGCCAGCCGGGGTCGGCCGTTGCATCGCTTCATCCATGCCCTGGGCATCCGCAACGTGGGCGAACAGACCGCCAAAGACCTGGCCCGCCACTTCGGTCGGATGGAGGCCTTGATGAGCGCCGATGAAGCCGGCCTGCTGCAGGTGCCGGATGTGGGCCCCATTGTTGCGGCCTCCCTGCTCGGGTTTTTTGCCGAGCCCCACAACCGGGACGTCATCCGTCAGTTGGGACAAGTGGGTGCTTGGGTGGACGGCGAAGCACAGCCCCTGGTGGGGCCGCTTACCGGGCGCACCTTCGTGCTCACGGGTACGCTGCCCAGCCTGTCCCGGGACCAGGCCAAGGCCATGATCGAGGCTGCCGGCGGCAAAGTGGCAGGCAGCGTGTCGAAAAAAACCCACTATGTGGTCGCCGGGGAAGATGCCGGCAGCAAGTTGACCAAAGCCCGGGAATTGGGCATAACCCTTCTGGACGAGGCAGAATTGTTGAAGCTTCTGCAAGGCGAATCATCCCCGATCAGCGCTTAGGGGCGGCTTCAGGCGAACGGGCCTGGGCCTACAACGAGGAGTGAACCGCGTGAAAAAAGTGACCAAGGCCGTATTCCCCGCCGCCGGCATGGGGACCCGTTTCCTGCCGGCCACCAAGGCCAATCCCAAGGAAATGCTGCCCATCGTGGACAAGCCCTTGATCCAGTATGCGGCGGAAGAGGCCGTGGCTGCAGGAATCACCGACCTGATCTTCATCATCGGACGGACCAAGCGGGCCATTGCCGACCATTTCGACAAGGCCTACGAGCTGGAAGTGGAACTGGAAACCCGGGGCAAGCTCAAGGCGCTACAGGACCTGCGCGACATGCTGCCATCCCACGTGAACTGCATCTACATCCGCCAGGCCGAGGCCCTGGGCCTGGGTCATGCCGTCCAGTGCGCCCAGTCGGCAGTCAACGACGAGCCCTTTGTCGTCATCCTCGCCGATGACCTGATCGATGCCGAGCCGGGCGTGGTGAAGCAGATGTGCGATGTCTACGACTACTACCAGTGCTCGGTGGTGGGGGTGCAGGAAGTGGCCCCCGAAGAAACCGCCTCCTATGGCATCGTGGCCTGCGACCCCATGGCCGAACGCATCTCCCGGGTCACCCGCATCGTGGAAAAGCCCAAGCCCGCCGATGCCCCTTCCAACCTGGGCGTGGTGGGACGTTATGTGTTGACTCCGCGCATCTTCGACCACCTCAAGCGCATCGAGCGCGGGGCGGGGGGCGAGTTGCAGTTGACCGATGCCATCCAGTCCATGTTGCAGGAACAGCAGGTGCTGGCCTATGCCTACCAGGGCACCCGCTACGACTGCGGCTCCAAGGTGGGCTATCTGGAAGCCACCGTGGAGTACGCGATGAAGCATCCGGAAGTGGCGGAGGAATTCACGGCCTACCTGAAAAACAGATTCTGCGGTCCCTGCGATCGCCCTTGAGGGGTCTCGTCAGATATTGATGCCGGCATTCAGTCGCCGTCGGGTGGCCTGGATCACTTCGCCGGCCGTGAGTCCGTAAGGCCCAAGGCCCTCCTGAACGGCGTCATCTGCGGCGCTGCCGTGCAAGTGAACGCCCAGGCAGGCCGCCGCTTCCATGTCCATTCCCTGGGCGGCCAAGGCCGCGATGATCCCGGCCAGGACATCGCCCATGCCGGGCGCGGCCAGGCCGGGATTGCCCGTGCTGTTCAGCCACACGGGGCGGTCGGGGAAATGGACCAGACTGCCCGCTCCTTTCAGGATCACGCCGGCGCGGTAACGACGGGCGATCTGCCCGATGGCCCGTTCCCGGTCCTGCTGGATAGTTGGAATGTCCGTGCCCAGCAGCCGGGCCGCTTCCCCCGGGTGGGGGGTGAGCAGGGTGGGGGCCTGGCGGCGGGCGAGGGCATCGGCCAGGGCGTGATCTGCGGCCATCAGATTCAGTCCGTCGGCATCCACCAGCAAGGGCAGGGGGGTTCCCATGGCCCGTGCCAGCCAGTCTCGTGCGGCCTGGGTCTGTCCCAGTCCGGGGCCGGCCACCAGGCAGCCTGGCCCGTCCAGGTCGCATATCCGCTGGGGGGCACAGACCATGATTTCCGGAGCCTGAAAATCCAGGCCGATCCGGTCATCCAGCAAGCCCGCATAGACCCGGCCTGCGCCCAACAGCAGGGCAGCACGGGCGCAGAGCAGGGCGGCGCCGGCCATGCCGGGGCTGCCTCCCAGAATCCCCACATTGCCGAAGTCCCCTTTGTGGCTGTCCCGGGGCCGGGGGGGAAGCATGGGCGAGGGCGGAACAATGGGGCGGGCAGCAGCGGCGGTATGGGGCATGGTGGTTCCCTTGGCAAGTCGGGGAGGTCCCGTGGGTGCACGGAAGATGAACTTTTATCTTCATGGCTTGTGTCCCCATGCGGTCCCAAGCATGGGGATTCTCGTTTTCAAAATTAGCACAGGGTTTCCTATCCCGGGATAATGGTGGCATGCATGCGCGCCATTACGCCCTGCGTCGCGTCAATCCTTATCGGGGCCTGGTCCTGACGGTGGATGTCGGCGATGCCACCGCCCATTCCTATGACGGGGTGACCTGGCATCTGCGGGGCGATGATGGCTTTGGCTGGGTTCGTCCCACAGGCATCTGGGTGGACGGCCAGGGGCTGAAGGCCGGTAGCGCGAGCAGGAATGAAGACATCGTGGCCGCCCTTCAAGCCCGCCCTGCCTTGCCATTTCCCCTGGCGGACCGCCACGAGCTCTGGTTGTTGGATGGTGAATCCGGCCTGCCCCTGGCCTTGCTGGACACGGCCCGACCCAGCACCTTTGCCCCGTCCAGGATTCATGCCCAATGGCAGCCTTTTCCCCTGACCTATACGGGCTTCTGCTCGGCTGCCTTGAGCCAGCAGGACCCCGCTCTCCCTCCGGGTTCCGCCCATCGGGATGCCCTGGCCCGCATCGTCAATCAGGCAGCCCAGCCCGGTGTCGCTGCCCAATGGTTCCACCGGCTTCCGGACGGGACCGGCGAGGGTCTGGAGGGCCATCACTTGCAGGCTGCTTGGCGAGGCCGGCGGCTGGAAGCCGAGGCCTTTCCGGAATTGCTGCTGAGGGATGTCTGGAATACTCGACTGGAACAGTCGGTTATAAACGATTATCATGCGTGGGTATCCCCGCTTCTCTTGTTGCTGCCGGGTCTGTCGGATCAGACGCGAGACCGGCTGGAAGCAGCGGCGACCCGGCGCCCGGGCTGGATGCTGAAGCGCCACAGGCTGCTGCCGAAAGTGCTGAATGCCGCCAGACTCAACGCCATACTGGTTTCCGCACGCCTGGAAGAAAGCGCCGGGGAGGCTCTCAAAGACGCCATGCTGGACTGAGGGCAAGGTTTAGCCATTACTGACATGAGTAGGAAACTATGCGTCCGTTCCATATCGAAACCATCCTGGACCGCGAATTTCAAAGCTGCGGCCAGGGCCAGCACACCCCCGTCATGCTCTGGGGGCCGCCCGGGGTAGGCAAGTCCCAGATCATCGCCGGCATTGCCTCCAAGCACGGTGTTCCCCTCATCGATATCCGTCTGTCCCAGATGGAACCCACCGACCTGCGCGGCATCCCCTTCCGGAAAGATGACAACGTGGAATGGTCGGTCCCGGCCATGCTGCCGGATGCCAAGCGTCATGGGGAGTGCGGCATCCTGTTCCTGGACGAGATCAATGCGGCCCCGCCCACGGTGTCCGCCGCAGCCTACCAGTTGATCCTGGACCGGCGCCTGGGCGAATACGCCATTCCCCAGGGCTGGGCCATTTTCGCCGCCGGCAATCGCCAGGGCGACCGGGGCGTCACCTATTCCATGCCCGCTCCCCTGGCCAACCGTTTCACCCACTACGAGGTGGAAGCCAATCTGGATGACTGGATCGGCTGGGCCCTGGACAATGACATCGATGCGCGCATCCTGGGTTTTCTTCGCTTCCGACCGGACCTGTTGTTCGACTACGACGCCGCCCACAATCCAGTGGCCTTCCCCAGTCCCCGGTCCTGGGAATACGCCCATCGGGCCCTGGCGAAATTCGCCGACCGGCCCGATCTGCTGAGTGATGCGCTCCAGGCCAGCGTGGGCAAGAGCTGTGGGGTGGAATTGAAGGCCTTCATCGACAACATGGAGAACATGCCCGACATCAACGCCATCATGAATGGCGACGACGTGGGCGTACCCAAGAGCGTGGACCTGCAATACGGCGTGGCCGCCGCTCTGGTGCGCCGGGCCAAGGAAGCTGCCGGCGCCACCGACAAGCTGTCCAACGTGCTCAAGTACGCCCGCAAGTTTCCCCAGCGGGAGATGGGTGTCATGCTGGTCACCGACCTGCATCGGGCGGTGGGCAAACCTCTCTTTGCCGTGCCCGAGTTCGTGGACTGGGCCAATAGCGTGGCGGAATTGATGCTGTACGACTTCAAGCCGGTGGCTGAAAAGGCGTGACACTGCATCGTGATTAAACATCGTGACGCAAGGGCGTGACAAATGAGGCGTGAGATAAAAGGCGTGACGGAAGTCCCCGCCAGGTCACGCCTTTGCGTCACGCCCTCGCGTCACGCCCTCCTTGTTATGCCATTCGCATGAACGATATCGAAACCAAACTGGCTGCGGCGCGTACCCGATTGATCCTGGACAAGCCCTTCCTGGGCAATCTGGTGATGCATCTGCCTCTGAAGGCGGCGGACCCCAAGTGGTGCGAGACCACGGCGACAGACGCCAAGTTCTTTTACTACAACCCGGCTTACATCGGCCGGTTGACCCTGGAACAAACCCAGTTCGTACTGGCCCATGAGGCCATGCACTGTGCCCTGTCCCACTTCGCCCGTCGCAACCACCGGCAGAAGCACCGTTGGGACGTGGCCTGCGACTATGCCGTCAACATGATCCTGGACGATGAGCGCATGGCCGGGCCCCAGGATGCCTTGATGAGCGCCAGCTATCGCGGCCTGACGGCAGAAGAAATCTACCCGCTGCTTCACGAGGACCCGCCGGAAAAGACCCAGGACATGCACTTGTTCGATTCCGATAATCAGGATGGCAGCGAGTCTGAAGAGCAACAGGAGGAGGCGGGCCAAGGGCCCCAGAACGAGTCGGAATCCCAGGATGAATCTGGGGGCGGAGGTCGGCCCCAGGAGGAGGAGCCCAGTCAGGGGCAGGAGGCATCGGCAGCGGATGCCACCCAGGAGACGGCGCCGCCTCCCCCCAAGGATACCGACAAGCTGGACGAGCAATGGAAAGGACGGCTGGCGGCAGCCGCCCAGGCCGCCCGTCAGGCCGGCAAGCTGTCCCAGTCCCTGTTGCGCTTTGTGGATAACCTATTGGCGCCCCAGTTGCCCTGGCGTGCCTTGCTGGCCCGCTACATGATGAACGTGGCCCGGGATGACTACAGTTTTCAGCGTCTGTCGCGCCGGGAAGGCAATGCCCTCATGCCGCGCCTGTTCAGCCAGGGGCTCAAGGTGGTGGTGGCCCTGGATACCAGTGGGTCGGTCAGCGATGAGGAGTTGCGGGAGTTCCTGGCCGAAGTGGATGCCCTCAAGGGACAGGTCCGGGCCGAGGTGACCCTGCATGCCTGCGACGACAAGCTGGCCGAGGCGGGGCCCTGGCATTACCCCCTCTGGCAGTCCCTGGACCTGCCGGAGGGCCTGGCGGGTGGCGGCGGCACGGATTTCAGGCCGGTCTTCGATTGGTTGGAAAGGGAACGGGGCAACCCGGATCTGCTGGTGTATTTCACCGATGCCGAAGGTCCCTTCCCCGAAACCGAGCCCACTTACCCCGTGGTCTGGCTGGTCAAGGGCAAGGCGCCGGTCCCCTTCGGCGCTCGCATCCAGTTGAACTGAGGGGGCCGTGCCCCACCGGGTTACCAGGGGTACCCTGGAACGTTGATCCTGATGGGTTCACTGGGTTCGCCCAAGGTACCGTTGCTGCCCATCGGCCATACCCTCAACCAATACTGACCGGTCTTGGGTGGAATGAGGTTGGCTCGATTCGCCATCGTCCAATGCCGGCCTACGATCGTCCTGAAATCTTCATCGGCGGCGATTTCGATCCGGTATTCCCGGGAATTGCCCTGCCATTCCAGAAACAGGGTGGCATATCGCATGAATGCCTTGAAATCGGTGGGCCGGGTCGGTGGGTGCTGTACGTCCACCCGCCTTGTCGGGCTCCAACGCTGCGCCTGACCAGATTCGTCCAGGCTGGTCATGCGCCAGAAATGGCGTCCCTCGGCCAGATCCAGGGTCAGCTCCTGGCCACGGGTGACGTGATGGAGGACGGCGTCCTGGGTGAATTGCGGGTCACCGGCCAAGCGCAACAGATAGCCCTGGGCTTCGGGGACAGGGTGCCACTTGAAACGGGCGCTACGAGCGAGCACGTTGGCTCCGTCGGCGGGCTCAACCAAAGAGGGGGCTGGCAGGGGTGTGTCCACCGTGACAGGCAGATCGGTGTTGAAGCCCTCCAGTCCGGCAGGGTCTACGGCGCGGACTCGGAAGACATACTGGCCATCCGGGAGATCCGGTACCCACTCGTAAGAAGGCTGGTGCACCAATTCGTCCAGACGGACATCACGGAACGCCTGGTCGCTCGCCACCTGAACTCGCCAGGCCCGGGCCTCGGGATGCGCCATCCAGGCAAAACGGAGGGCATTCTCCATCCGGGACGGCTGGTTCGGCAGCATGTCCGGCGCAGGCAGCAAGGGGCGCGGCGTCTCGGGGGGCTTTCCTGCTTCGGCACGGGTTCCGAAACCACCCGCCACCAGAGCCTCCCGACCCTGGGCAGAAATGCCTACGCCCCCTTCTAGGACCTCGTTGCGCAACACGCCCGAGGCTTCGTCCATGTTCAATCGAAACCGGGTGCCCCGCAAGCCGGCAACGGCCACTGGCGTGGCGACCTTGAAGCCGGTGCCGGGGAACGTCTGCTTGCTGGCATCGGCCTCGAGACGGCCGGACTCCAGCGTCAGCTCGGTGGAGACCATGCCCGTGGCTCCCCAGGCGGCCAGGCGGCCAAAAATGAGCTTGCTGGAGGCGGCCTGATTGAGGCTGGATCCGTCTGCCAGCCTGAAGGACGCCCGGCTGCGGGGGCCGGTGAGCACCGTTTCACCACCGCTGAGTTGGTCGCCCGGGGCCAGGGGCCGAAAGGTGCCAGCCTCGGGCCGGACCCGCACATTGCCTTCCACATGGGTCACTCGCGCTGGCGCAGGCGTGACCTTGAGCAGTTCGACGGGAATGCGCAGATGCGTGTTCGCCGGCAGCTTGCGCGGATCGCGGATCTTGTTGGCACCC
The DNA here is from genome assembly GCA_020724415.1 of Thiobacillus sp. GTDB lineage: Bacteria > Pseudomonadota > Gammaproteobacteria > Burkholderiales > Thiobacillaceae > JADJCP01. The sequence continues at coordinate 79,886 of DYHB01000002.1, read as the reverse complement.
TGGATGCGCGGCCAGTCCTTGGGATTCGTCAGGTATTTTTGGCCGATGCCGATCAGCGTATCCCTGGGGGCGGTCAGGTAGAGCCAGTCCAGGGCCAGGGCGGGCATGGCTTGCAGCATCAGGGCCAGGGCTGTCAGCAGGGTGGGCATGCGCATGGGGCACTGTCTCCATAATGATCATTATGAGTTTGTCATGGCGAGCGCTCGGCAACTATGAGGGGGGTGCTTGCATCGGCATGCTAGAATATTGCCCTTTTAGCGTCTTCTAATATTATGCCTCGCGCCCTTCGCAATATCGCCATTATCGCTCACGTTGACCATGGCAAGACCACCTTGGTGGACAAACTCCTGCAGCAATCCGGCACTTTTGCCGCCCACCAGCAGGTCTCCGAGCGGGTGATGGACTCCAACGACCTGGAAAAGGAGCGGGGCATCACCATTCTGGCCAAGAATACCGCCATTGACTATCAGGGTACCCGCATCAACATTGTCGATACCCCCGGCCATGCCGATTTCGGCGGCGAGGTGGAACGGGTTCTGGGCATGGTGGATGGCTGCCTGCTTCTGGTGGATGCCGTGGAAGGGCCCATGCCCCAGACACGCTTTGTGACCCGGAAAGCCTTGCAGCATGGCTTGAAGCCCATCGTGGTGATCAACAAGATCGACCGGCCCGGGGCCCGTCCGGATTGGGTCATCAACCAGACCTTCGACCTGTTCGACAAACTTGGCGCCACCGAAGAACAACTGGATTTCCCGGTCATCTTCGCATCGGCCCTCAATGGCTGGGCCACCCTGGACCTTGAGCAGCCCAGCGACAACATGAAGGCCTTGTACGAGGCCATCCTGGAACATGTGGAGCCTCCCGCCGACAACAGCGACGAGCCGCTCCAGATGCAGATTGCCGCCCTCGACTACTCCAACTACCTCGGTCGCCTGGGCGTGGGTCGTGTCCGCCGCGGCCGCATGAAGACCGGCCAGGAAGTCATGATCCTGGTGGGCGATGAATTCAAGGAAAAGGCCAAGGTCGGGCAGATTCTGGGGTTCCGTGGCTTGGACCGGGTGCCCGTGGACGAGGCGCTGGCCGGCGACATCGTGATCATCAGCGGCATCGATCACGTGGCCATCGGCGCGACCATTGCGGACGCCGAGAAGCCTGAAGCCCTGCCGGTCATCACCATTGACGAGCCCACCCTGACCATGAATTTTCAGGTCAATTCCTCGCCCTTTGCCGGCAAGGAGGGCAAGTATGTGACCAGCCGCAACATCCGGGACCGGCTGCACAAGGAATTGAATGTGAATGTCGCCTTGCGCGTGGAAGACACGGCGGATTCGGATATTTTCAAGGTGTCCGGTCGGGGTGAACTGCACCTGACCATCCTGCTGGAGAACATGCGGCGGGAAGGTTATGAACTGGCGGTGTCCCGGCCCCAGGTGGTGACCCGCGAGATGGACGGCGAAAAGCAGGAGCCTTACGAACTGCTCACCATAGATGTGGAAGAGGATCACCAGGGCGCCATCATGGAAGAGATCGGCTTGCGCCGGGGCGACATGCTGGACATGGTGCCGGATGGCCACGGCCGCGTGCGCCTGGAATACCGCATTCCCGCCCGGGGCCTGATCGGCTTCCAGGGTGAGTTCCTCACCATGACCCGGGGTACCGGCCTGATGAGCCATGTGTTCGACGACTGGGGTCCGATTCGTCCGGACATGCCCGGGCGCCGGAATGGCGTGCTGATTTCCGCGGAAGATGGGGCGGCCGTGGCCTATGCCCTTTGGAAGCTGCAGGATCGTGGCCGCATGTTCGTCAATCCTGGCGATCCCTTGTATGAAGGCATGATCATCGGCGTGCACAGCCGGGACAATGATTTGGTGGTGAACCCCATCAAGGGCAAGCAATTGACCAATGTCCGGGCATCGGGAACGGACGAGGCGGTTCGCCTGACGCCGCCGATCGACATGTCCCTGGAGCGGGCGGTGGAGTTCATCGAGGATGACGAACTGGTGGAAATCACGCCCAAGTCCATCCGCCTGCGCAAGCGCCACCTCAAGGAGCACGAGCGCAAGCGGGCTGCCCGCGAAGCCGCCTGAGGAAAACATGGGCCTGGCGGGCCTGTTCGGTCGAGGTCACAGTGGCTACGTCCTGGATGCCCCGACGTGGAGGGAAGTGGCCATGCTTCCGGTATTCCAGGGCTTGTCGGAAGACGACCGCAAGCGGCTCGAGAGGGTCGCTGCAGAGCTGGTTCGCAGCCGTCAGTACTCTGGCGCCGGAGGCATGGAATTGGCGAATGCCCACGTGACCACGATTGCTGCCTTTGCCGCCCTGCCGGTTCTGGAGCTTGGTCCGTCCGCCTACGGTGACTGGGTCGAGGTCGTCGTGTACCCGGGTGCCTTCATGTACGAATCCCAGGAAATGGACGAACTGGGTATCGTTCATCCGGTCCGGCATCCCCGCTCGGGCGAGGCCATGGCGGGGGGTCCCCTGGTCCTGTCCTGGGATGACGTGTGGATGAGTGGGGGGGGCGAAGGCTATAACGTGGTGATCCATGAATTCGCCCACAAACTGGACATGGCCAATGGTGCCGTGGATGGCTTGCCTGTGCTGGGCGCAGGCATGAGTCAGGCCACCTGGGCCGAGACACTTGGCGCCGCCTACCGGGACTTCACCCATCGCGTGGACGCCTCCGAGCCCTTGGAAATCGACCCCTACGGTGCGGAAAGCCCGGCCGAGTTTTTTGCGGTCCTGACCGAGTATTTCTTTGAAGCGCCGGGTGTGCTGAAGTCGGCCTACCCGGCGGTGTATGAGCAATTGCGCCTGTATTACCGACAGGACCCGTTTCGAAGGATGGAATACCATGACGATGCAGATTCATGATCACGCCCATCATGATGCGGTGTGCGATAAGTGCATTTTCGACACCGATACCCACCATTTTGAAGAAGATGTGGTGCTGGCCTCCAGTCAGTATCTGGTGCTGGTGGATCTCTGGGCCGACTGGTGCGGCCCATGCCATTTCCTGAGCCCGGTACTCACCCGGGTGATCCCGGGTTATGCCGGCAAGGTCAGACTGGCCAAGGTGGAAGTGGACGAAGGGGACAACATGAAGATTGCCGGCCGCAACGGTGCCCGGGGCTTCCCCACCGTACTGCTGTACAAGAATGGCGAGGTCGTGGATCGCTTCCATGGTGCCAAGCCGGAGCACTTTGTCCGTGAGTTCATCGACAAGCACCTCTGAGCCGCTAGCCGCGCGCCTGGCCGGTATCGAACCCTTCCGGGTCATGGAAATATTGGCGGCGGCGCGCGGGCTGCAAGCCCAGGGCCGGGACATCATCCACCTGGAGGTGGGGGAGCCTGATTTCCCCACTCCCGAGCCTATCGTGGAAGCGGGCATGGCCGCCCTCCGCGCCGGCCAGACTCATTACACGCCGGCCTTGGGATTGCCTGAACTGCGTCGGGCCATTGCGACATATTATGCGGACCGATATGGTGTGGCCCTTTCCGAAGGCCGGGTGGCCGTCACCCCGGGCGCTTCCGGTGGGCTGCTGCTGGCCATGGCTGCGCTGTTCAATCCGGAGGATGAAGTCCTGATGGCGGACCCGGGCTATCCCTGCAACCGGCATTTCGCCCGGCTGTTGGGTGTCCGGCCCCGGTCCTTGCCCGTGGGGCCCGAATGTCGCTTCCAGCTGACTGCGGAAAGCGTTGCCAAAGGCTGGACCAAGCGCACCCGGGGCGTGCTGGTGGCGAACCCGGGCAATCCTGCAGGCACGGCAATTTCCATGGAAGAACTGCAGGGCATACTGGCCGTCGTCCAGCAGCATGATGGCTGGCTGATCGTGGACGAGATCTACCATGAGCTTGTCTATGGCGCCACGCTGCCAAGCGCGGCAGGGTTGGGTGACCGGGTCATCGTCATCAGCAGTTTCTCCAAGTATTTCCTCATGACCGGATGGCGGCTGGGCTGGATGGTGGCACCGGATGCCGTCATGCCTGCCCTGGACAAGCTGGCCCAAAACCTGTTCCTGTCACCTGCCACGATTTCCCAGCATGCGGCTCTGACGGCCCTGGGCAAGGAAACCCGGGGCCTGCTTGATGCTTGTCGGGACGAACTGGGACAGCGTCGCGATCTATTGGTACCAGCCTTGACCCAGCTGGGGTTCCATGTCCCGGTCACTCCGGACGGGGCCTTTTATGTCTATGCCCGGCTACCGGAGCGCGTGTCCCTGGACAGCACCGCCTTCTGCCGGGATCTGTTGGATAAGGCGGGCGTGGCCATCACGCCGGGCGCGGATTTTGGCGATTTTCAGGCAGGACGCCACGTGCGCTTTGCCTATACCACGGATCTGGAACGGATTCAGGAAGCGGTGGAACGCATTCGCCGCTATATGGATTGAAGGACCGCAGGCGAAAAAAAACCGGTCCGAAGACCGGTTTTTCAATCCAGGTTGCCCAGGATTAGTTGTTGCCAGCAGGAGCAGCAGGAGCAGCAGCGTCGGCAGCAGGAGCAGCGGCGTCAGCAGGAGCGGCAGCGGCGTCAGCAGGAGCAGCAGCGGCATCGGCAGCTGGAGTAACCATGTCAGCGGCAGGAGCAGGAGCAGCAGCCTCGGGAGCCGGGGCAGGAGCAGCGGCTTCTTCTTTCTTGCCACAGGCGGTCAGGCCCAGGGCCAGCAGAGCGGCGAGCAGAACGGAATATTTCATTTTTAACCCTTAAATCATGGAATAGAAAGAAAACTCGATCGATCGTACTCGGAAATTTCCGAAGATCGATCAGCGCAAAATTCTAGCAAATCGCGGCCACAAATCCAGTGCGCATCGGTATTTTTTTTGTTGGGGCCGCTAGTGTTGTTTTCTGGCTACGCTTGCCCGGGGATGGGGATAAGGTGCGGTGATTCATCGTCCGGGCCCCAGGGCGAGATAACCGGCGCAAAGCCACTGGTGCAGTAGCAAGGCCAGAGGTTCATCCATTTCCAGTCCGGGCGGCAGTGCGCGCGTGTCCGCCAGCAGGCGCAGCGGGGTCTGATGGTTGGCTGAAACCTCGATTTCTTCCCCGTTCATGTAGAACATGTCCTTGCGGTAGAGCAGTCGGGTCCGGGGGTCCAGGGTCAAGCCGCGCCGGGTGGCCGATTTCAGGAAGCCGGCCGGGCTTGGCGGGCGCGCAGGCGGGTCAAAATAGACATTGGGTTTCGGCTCGCTGAGATAGCTCCCCAGGAAGGCGTCCACGTCCCGGCGGCCCCAACGGATCTTGTCGAGCATGGATTTGAATTGCCTTGCCATGGGTGCGGGTATCTTGCCGGGGTGACGGCTGGGCTTGAGATCCGGATCTTCATAGACCCCATCGATGTGCAGGGTGTCCTGAAGGAAATTGAGGAATTCCATGGCCATTTCCTGGGCCGGATAGGCTCTGAAGCCCACCGACCAGGTCATGCAATCGGTCAGGGCGACCCCGTTATGGGCATATTGGGGGGGCAGGTAAAGCATGTCTCCGGGCTCCAGGTCCCAGGTTTCCTCGGGCTGGAAGTGCTTCAGTATCCGTAGCGGGGCCTCCTCCACCAGCGTCTTGTCCTGCTGGGTTCCAATTTCCCAGCGACGACGGCCGATGCCCTGAATCAGAAAGACATCGTAGGAATCGAAATGGGGGCCGACTCCGCCCCCGGTCGGGGCAAAACTGACCATCAGATCATCCAGGCGGGCGTAGGGAATGAAATCGAAGGGACGCAGCAATAGATCGGCCTCGGGCACCAGCATGTTCACGCCTTGAACCAGTACTGACCAGTCACGTTGGGGCAACCGCCGGAACTGGCTGGGGTTGAATGGCCCGTGGCTGAGCTGCCACTGGCCATTGCGCTGGCGCACCAGACGGCTTTCCGCGTCGTCCCGGCAAGCCAATGCCAGGAGTCCCTCCTTGTCGATGAGGTCGCCGAAACCGGGTATGGCCTGCCGAACGAGCAAGGGCTTTTTTTGCCAGTAATTGCGCAGGAATGCCTTGGGCGTCATGCCCCCCAGCAAGGTGTTCAGGGGGGGCAGTTGCAGCCGATGCTGCGATTGTTTCCTTGCCGTCATGGAGAAATCCTATAATCCCATCAAATTCCGAATCGACACCACCAAGAGGATGAACATGATCAAGCCGGGCGACCGCGCGCCTGACTTCGAACTGCCCGATGCCGACATGGACATGGTCAGTTTGGGGCATTTCAGAAACCAGAAGCACGTAGTGCTCTATTTCTATGTCCGGGATAATACGCCCGGCTGCACGACCCAGGCCATTGAATTCAGTGACCTGGAAGAGGCGTTTGCCCGTCTCGGATGCACGGTGCTGGGCGTATCCCGGGATGACTGCATCAGTCATGGCGTGTTTCGGGACAAGCATGGCATCTCCATCCGTCTGCTGGCGGACAAGGATGGCAACGTGTGCCGCCTTTACGGTGTCCTGGCCCCCAAGGAAGTGGACGGCGTGATGCGGGATACCGTTACCCGATCCACCTTTGTCATCGACGCATCGGGCGTGGTGCGCCATGCCCTCGTGGGCGTCACACCCAAGGGGCATGCCGAGGCGGTCCTCAACTTGATCAAGGAGTTATAAATTGCGCATTGCCAAGGATACCGTGGTGGTCATTTCCTACCGCCTGTCCACCCTGGAGGGCGAATTGCTGGAAGAAGCCCCCCAGGATGATCCCGCTGCCTACCTGCATGGCGGCTACGATGGCATTTTCCCCAAAGTGGAGGCCATGCTGGATGGCAAGTCGGTGGGTGAGCAGGTAGAGCTGGTATTGGAGCCTGAAGATGCCTTCGGAGACTATGACGCGGAGCTCGTTCGCATGGAGCCGGCCCATCTGTTCCCGGAAGAAGTTGCCGTGGGCATGCAATTCGAGGGCAGCAGCGAGGACGGTCATCACCAGATGTTGTATACCGTGACGGACATCGCCGACGGCAATGTGGTGGTGGACGGCAATCACCCCCTGGCGGGCAAGTCCCTGCGAGTGGCATGCGAGGTGGTGGAAGTCCGGGCCGCACTGCCTGAGGAGGTGGCCCACGGACATGTGCATGGTCCCCATGGCCACCATCATCATTGATTGCGGGCGGGGGGTACAATCCGCCCTGAGCAAACCTTGTAGCCAGCTAGCCTGATGAAGACCACATTTCTGGATTTTGAGCAGCCCATCGCCGAACTGGAGGCCAAGATCGAGGAACTGACCTCGATGCAAAGCAACAGTGACCCTTCCGGTGATGGCAAGGGCGTGGACCTGTCCGACGAGATCGCCCGACTGAGGAAGAAAAGTGCCACGCTGATCAAGGAGACCTATGCCAAGCTGAACGCGTGGCAGATCTCCCAAGTGGCCAGACATCCCCAGCGCCCCTACAGCCTGGATTACATTCGGGAAATCTTCACGGATTTCAACGAATTGCACGGTGATCGCTATTTTGCCGACGACCCGGCCATCGTGGGCGGCATGGCCCGCCTGGCGGGCGAGCCCGTGATGGTGATCGGTCACCAGAAGGGCAGGGATACCCGGGAACGCCAATATCGGAATTTCGGCATGCCCCGCCCCGAGGGTTACCGCAAGGCACTACGCTTGATGCGCCTGGCAGAAAAATTCCAGTTGCCGGTATTCACCTTCATTGATACCCCGGGGGCTTACCCCGGCATAGACGCGGAAGCGCGCGGCCAATCCGAAGCCATTGCCCGCAACCTCTATGTCATGGCCGAACTGAAGACCCCCATCATTTGCACGGTGATAGGCGAGGGGGGCTCGGGGGGCGCCCTGGCCATCGGCGTGGGCGATGTCGTGACCATGCTCCAGTACGCCACCTACTCTGTCATTTCCCCCGAGGGATGCGCATCCATATTGTGGAAGAGTGCCGACAAGGCCCCCTTGGCCGCCGAGACCCTGGGCATCACTGCGAATCGCCTGACAAGCCTGGGTCTGGTGGACAAGGTGGTGGCCGAGCCTCTCGGGGCGGCCCATCGTGCCCCCGAGGTCATGTTCGAGAGCCTGCGTGCCAGCCTGGCGGAATCCTTGGCAGAAGTTCGGGAGCGCTCCCTGGACGTGCTTCTCAACCAGCGCTTCTCACGCTTGATGAGCTATGGGAAGTTCAAGGAAACCCGCGCCCGCTGAACCGGAATCCGGGGCCCTCCAGGCCCTCGATCTGAAGCCTTTTCTCAAGCAGTACCTGAGGCCGGGCTGCCGGCTCTCCGTGGCTTACTCCGGTGGGTTGGATTCCTCTGTGCTGCTCCATCTCCTGGCCCATCATCGGGCCGATCTGGATTTGGATCTGGAATTGGAAGCGGTGCACGTGCATCATGGCCTCAGTCCCCATGCAGACCGCTGGGAGGCGCATTGCGCCGATACGTGCGTCGCCCTGGACGTGCCACTGCGCATCCGGCGCGTACAGGTCCGCCCATCCGGGCAGGGCCTGGAGGCCGCCGCCCGGCAGGCCCGTTACGATGCCTTTGCCAGCATGGGCGTAACCCATCTCGCCCTGGCCCATCATCTGGACGATCAGGTGGAGACCTTTTTCCTGAGGCTCCTGCGCGGGGCCGGCCCCCGGGGACTGGCAGGGATGGAAGCGGTCGGTCGACGTCAGGGCATGTGCTTGCTCAGACCCCTGTTACACCTCCGGCGCAGCCAGATAGAGACGCATGCTCGGCTGCTGGGCGTGCATCACGTGGAAGATGAAAGCAATCAGGAACCGGCCCTGGATCGCAATTACATCAGGCATCAGGTCCTGCCGATTCTGGCTGATCGTTATCCTGCCTATCGCACGGTGGTGTCCAGGGAAATGGCGCTGCAGGGCGAGGTGTCGGACATGCTGGATGGGCTGGCGGAACAGGACCTGGCCCAGGCGGCGGCGGGGCTCAGCCTGGACCTGAGGGCATTGGCCAACCTGAGTGGGGCACGGGTGCGGAATGCACTGCGCCACTGGCTGCGCCAGCATCTTGGTTCGGTGCCGGGTGTCGATTCACTCCATGCGTTATGGATCCAAATAAGCTCGACAAGGCCGGGTTCTGAACTGGTTTGGCGCCATGACGGTTGGACAGTCCGACGATACCGTCAAACCCTGTGGCTGGAGCAGGCAAATCAACCGCAGCCGGTCGGCCGGGTACGGCTGCCATGGCAGGGCGAGGGCGCCCTGCCATGGCCCCTGGGGGGTGAGCTTGCGGTAGCCCCGACGGTGGGCGACGGCATATCCCAGGCCAGACTGGCCGAGGGAACATGGGCCTTCATGCCACGTGAGGGAGGCGAACTGTTTCGTCTGGCAGACAACCGGCCGCTACGCAGTTTGAAAAAGTGTTTGCAGGAGGCCGCCATCCCACCCTGGAGAAGGGCGCGCATGCCACTGCTCTACCATGACGGGCACCCGGTATGGGTGCCAGGCTTGGGTGTGGATGCCCGCTATCAAGCTGGCCGGGATGAGTCGGGCTGGCTCATTTCGTGGCAATGACCCCCTCAAGCCCCAGGCGGCGGATTTCGGCACGGGCTTTTTCCGCTTCGGCTCGGTTCCGGAACGGACCCACTTGCACCCGGGTTTCGGTACTGGCCTCGATGCCCGCCTTGCGCAGGCGTTCGACCAAAACCTGAGCATTGGCCGGATCGCTGAATACGCCCATCTGGACCAGGAAGCCGTGCTCGACCTGACCCGGGGCAGCCGGTGCCCCGGCAGGCTTGGCTGTTTCGATGTTCCGGCCGGTGCCGGGGTTGGCGGCAGGTATACCTGCTCTTGATGTCGGCCCTGGCGCCACGACGGGTGGGCTGGGCGGCTGACGAACCTCTGCCGCGCGGGGAGGTGTGGTCGCAGGTGTCACCTGGGGAGGTGGCGGGGGCGGTAACGGCTGGCTCTCCGGCATTTCATCCCCGGGAGATGGTTCAGCCTGCTCTGATGGCTCAACCTCCTCTGCGGCGGCTTCCGGAGGGGGCGTAGTCACGGCAGGTGCGGTGACGATGGGTGCGGGCGCAGGCGCGGGCGGTGGCGCAGGTTTGTTTCCGCCCCCGTCCAGCCACCACAATATCCCCAGGGTGATCAGGGTGACGAGGCCGGCAATGAACAGTCTGGCGAGTGCCTTGCGTTTGATGTCCCCCGCTTCCTCGGGGTGATCGTCCTGGGTCAAGATCGTTCTCCTTTGAGGCGTTCGCCTCGACGCAGCGGCTGCCCCGTGCGGGGCGGTTTTCTTTATTTTACGGGCGCTTCATGGTATTTTGCCGGTCTTTTTTATGGGCTGGTCCAGGCCGGCCGTCATCTTACGGAGAAATACAACGTGGCTATCGAACGCACCCTGTCCATTGTCAAACCTGACGCAGTTGGCAAGAACGTTATCGGCAAGATTTATTCCCGTTTCGAGTCCAATGGGCTGAAGATCGTTGCCGCCAAGATGTTTCACCTGTCCAGGGCAGAGGCCGAGGGTTTCTACGCCGTGCACAAGGGCCGTCCCTTCTTCAATGATCTGGTGGACTTCATGATTTCCGGCCCCGTCATGGTGCAGGTGCTGGAGGGTGAAAACGCCATCGCCAAGAACCGTGAACTCATGGGCGCCACCGATCCCAAGAAGGCCGAGCCGGGTACCATCCGTGCCGATTTTGCCGCCAGCATCGATGCCAACGCCGTGCATGGCTCCGATGCCCCCGAGACGGCAGCCGTGGAAATTGCCTACTTCTTCCCCAGTCATGAGGTGTATTCCCGCTGATGCGGTGTCGATGACGACAGGATATTTGAGCTCCCAGGCCAGAAAACAATAACGTGACACTCATGCGTGATCATTACAGGGTGGTTGTAACGCATTTCCAGCGAGGGAACACGTCATGCCCGCCTATCCTGCGGGCAGCCTGCGGTACTGTGCATTCGTGTCGTCCCTCATGAAGCAGAACCTGCTCGACTTCAACCTGAAGGGCTTGGCCGACTGGTTCCAGGACATCGGCGAGAAGCCTTTCCGGGCCAAGCAGGTGTTGCGTTGGCTGCACCATTTTGGCGCGGAGGATTTCGACCAGATGACCGATCTCGCCAAGAGCCTGCGGGCCAAGCTGCAGGATCTGGCCGAGATTCGTCCGCCCAAACTGCTCAGTGAGCAAGCGTCGGACGATGGCACCCGCAAGTTCCTGCTGGAGGTGGGGCCTGGAAACCATATCGAAACCGTGTTCATCCCCGATGGCGATCGGGGCACCCTGTGCGTTTCCACCCAGGTCGGCTGTGCCCTGGAGTGTTCTTTCTGTTCCACCGGGCGCCAGGGTTTCAACCGCAACCTGAGCGTGGCCGAGATCATCGGCCAGCTGTGGTGGGCCAACAAGGCCTTGGGGCGCGATCCGAAAGGGGAACGTCTGATATCCAACGTGGTCCTCATGGGTATGGGCGAACCCTTGTTGAATTTCGACAATACCGTGTCGGCAATATCCGTGATGCTGGATGACCATGCCTATGGCCTGTCCCGGCGTCGGGTGACCTTGTCCACTTCCGGCATCGTTCCCGCCATGGACAGGCTGCGTTCGGTCATGCCGGTGGCGCTGGCCGTTTCCCTCCATGCCCCCAATGATGCCTTGCGGGATGAACTGGTACCGATCAACCGGAAATATCCCCTGGGGGAACTCATGTCCGCCTGCAAGCGCTACCTGGAGCACGCCCCCCGGGACTTCATCACGTTCGAGTATGTCATGCTGGACGGCGTCAACGATCAGCCCGAACATGCCGAGGCCCTGATTCGTCAGGTCCGGGGCGTGTCATGCAAGTTCAATCTGATACCGTTCAATCCCTTTCCGCATTCCGGATACCGGCGCTCTCCCCGGGAAAGGGTACAGGCGTTTGCTTCCCGTCTGATGGCCGAAGGGATCATCACCACCACCCGGAAGACCCGGGGTGATGATATCGATGCCGCCTGTGGCCAACTGGCCGGAAAAGTGATGGACAAATCCCGTCGCACAATGCGCATCGTGGAGGTATCGGCATGAAAATCCTATGGCTGTTGGCGCTGCTCGGCTTGAGCGCATGCGCCCAGGTGCCGCCGGGCTCCAACCAGGAACAGGGGACACGTTCGGACGCCACCTATCGTGCCCAGATCCATACTGAACTGGCCGCCCACTATTTTTCCCGGGGCCAATACCGGGTGGCCTTTACCGAGGTGCGCGAAGCCTTGTCCAGCGATCCGGACTATGCCCCGGCGTACAACGTCCGTGCCCTGGTCCATGCCCGCCTGCTGGAGGATGAACAGGCCGAGGACAGTTTCCGCAAGGCCATGGCGCTGTCACCGAATTTCTCCGAAGTGCGCAACAACTACGGCTATTTCCTCTGTCAGCGTCAGCGCTATGCCGAGGCACTGCCCATGTTCGAGGCCGCCGTACGCAATCCCCTCTACCCATCGCCAGAGAAGCCTTTGGCCAACGGCGGTTATTGTGCGCTGCTGAAGGGGGACTTGCCCCTGGCCGAGAATTTTCTGTTGCGTGCCCTGGCGCGGGCCCGCAACCAGCCCACGGCGCTCCTGGGCATGGCGGAGTGGGAGTTCAGGCATGACAATTTTCCGGCGGCCCGCAGCCATCTCAAGCTCCTGCAGGATACGGGCGAATACAAGGCCCAGACCGCGTGGCTGTTGTTGAGACTGGAACGTGCTGCGGGCAATCGTGACCCGGAAGCCATGTATGCGGGAATGCTGCGCCGCCAATATCCCGAAAGCGAGGAGACCAGGCTGCTGCTGGGCGGGCGCTATGATGCCATCGGGGGAATGCCATGACGGAACAGATGCCCGCCGGAGCGGGAAGAACCCTGGCCCAGGCCCGGGAAGCCCGGGGCTTGAGCCAGGCTGACGTCGCCGACAAGTTGAAACTGACCTCGCGCCAGATCGAGGCACTGGAAGCGGACGAATACGACAAACTGCCAGCCATGGTCTTCGTACGGGGGTTCATCAGGAATTACGCTCGTTTGGTGGGGTTGGATGCCGAAGCCCTGGTGCAGAGCGTAGGCGGCGCCGGAACCGTCACGGAGACGATTACAGCCCCCTCCGAGGGCGTCACCATCACCCGTCCGCCTCTGGCGCGCTGGCTCGTTCTCCTGTTGGGGGGGCTGGGCATTTTCCTGTTGCTGGTGGCCTTGCTCTATACCTGGCTGAAACGAGGCGAGGAGGCCTATGTGGAAGAGGTCGCGGTTGAACAGCCCGTCGAGGCGGATACGGCCGACCCGCTCCCGGCGCGACCCGTGGAAGGCAGTCGTTCAGAAAATGGCGACCTGGTGACCGTGGAGGTACCTATCCCCGCGCTGGATGCCGGGCCCGCCCCCGCCCCCGCCCCTGGCCAGGCCACTGTTCCGGCAGTTCCCTCGCCTGGGGCGGCGCCCACGCCGGCCGAGTCTCCTGGCACTTCATCCAATGCACCCCGGCAGCCTGCCGGTCAGGCTGTGGCCCAGGTGCGCGATGTCCAGCCGGAGGCCCCTGTCAAAGCACCCGCCGGCAAAGGACTCCATTTCACGGCGGGAGAAGACAGCTGGGTCCAGGTCGTGGACGGAGATGGTCGTCGATATTCCAAACTCATTCCTGCGGGCGGCACGGATACCATTGCCGGCCGTCCTCCCTTCCGGATCGTGGTGGGCAATGCGGCTTCCGTGCGCATGAGCTACAACGGTCAGGGCATTGACCTGCAACCCTTTACCGGGCAGCGCGTTGCCCGGTTGACCCTGGAATGAGCGCCGACATCGCGGCCATCAGGCGCCGCCGACGACGGGTGATGGTGGGCGGTGTGGCCGTGGGTGGGGGCGCCCCGGTCGTCGTCCAGTCCATGACCAATACCGATACGGCGGATGTGGCGTCCACGGTAGCCCAGGTGCACGAATTGTGGCAGGCGGGCTCGGAAGTGGTCAGGGTCACGGTGAATACCCTGGAAGCCGCCCGGGCAGTACCGGCGGTGCGCGAGAAACTCGATGCCTTGGGCTGTCCGGTGCCGCTGGTGGGTGACTTCCATTTCAACGGGCACAAACTGCTTGGCCAAGTGCCTGAATGTGCGGAGGCCCTGGCCAAGTTGCGCATCAATCCCGGTAATGTGGGCCGGGGCGCCAAGCGGGATGAGCAGTTTGCCACCCTGATCGACTTTGCCTGTCGATATGATCGCCCCATCCGCATTGGCGTCAACTGGGGGAGCCTGGACCAGGAACTGCTGGCCCGCATGATGGATGAAAACCTGAAATTGTCCCGTCCGTCCCCCACCCAGGAAGTCATGTCCCAGGCCCTCATCGTGTCGGCCTTGGAATCGGCCGCCCGGGCCGAGGCCCTGGGTTTGCCCGGCGACAAGATCATTCTGTCCTGCAAGCTGTCCGGTGTTCAGGATTTGATCCGGGTCTATCGCGACCTGGCGAGCCGTTGCGACTACCCGCTGCACTTGGGCCTGACCGAGGCCGGCATGGGTTCCAAGGGCATCGTAGCGTCTACGGCCGCTTTGGCGATTTTGCTCCAGGAAGGGATCGGAGACACCATCCGGGTATCCTTGACCCCCCAGCCCGGGGAATCCAGGACCACCGAGGTCCAGGTGGCCCAGGAGATTCTTCAGACCATGGGTATGCGCTCGTTTACGCCTCTGGTGACGGCGTGCCCGGGCTGTGGCCGGACCACCAGCACGGTGTTTCAGGAACTGGCCCAGAGCATCCAGACCTGGCTCCGTCGTCAAATGCCCGTATGGCGGGAACGCTATCCCGGAGTCGAAGCCATGAACGTGGCCGTGATGGGCTGCGTGGTGAATGGTCCCGGGGAAAGCAAGCATGCCAACATCGGCATCAGCCTGCCCGGCACCAACGAAACACCGGTGGCCCCGGTGTATGAAGATGGGGTCAAGACCGTCACCCTGAAGGGGGACCGGATTGCCCAGGACTTCCAGGCACTGGTCGAGGCCTATGTACAGCGCACCTACGGTGACAAGGCCTGACCGGCTTATCAAGCGAGAACTTCTTCCATGAGCAACACACCTCGCGCCGTGCGCGGCATGAATGACATCCTGCCGGCAGACGGCCCCCTGTGGCAACGATTCGAAGCCATCGTGCGCGGCTGGCTGGCCAGTTATGGTTACTCCGAAATCAGGACGCCCATACTGGAACAGACCAGCCTGTTCAAACGTGCGATTGGCGAGGTGACGGATATCGTCGAGAAGGAGATGTACACCTTCATCGACGAACTGAATGGGGAAAGCCTGACCCTGCGGCCGGAGGGGACCGCCTCGTGTGTGCGGGCCGTGATCGAGCACAATCTTCTGTTCGACGGTGGCAAGCGGCTTTGGTATCAGGGCCCCATGTTCCGTCACGAGCGGCCCCAGAAAGGACGCTATCGTCAGTTTCACCAGGTAGGGGTCGAGGCTCTGGGTTTTGCCGGACCTGATGTCGATGTGGAGCATTTGCTCATGACAGCACGGTTGTGGCGCCTGCTCGGGCTGGCGGGGGATGTGCGGCTGGAAATCAACTCCCTCGGTGGGCCCGAATCCCGGGCCCGGCATCGCCAGAAACTCATCGAGTATTTCCAGGCCAATGAGGCCCTGCTGGATGAAGATGCGCAACGTCGCCTGCACACCAATCCATTGCGCATTCTTGACACGAAGAATCCCGCCATGCAGCCTTTGGTGGAAGCCGCCCCCCGGTTGATGGATGAATTGGATGAGGCCGCACTCGGCCATTTCGAGGCGGTCAAGCAGGCGCTGCAGGATGCGGGCATTCCCTTCAGCGTGAATACGCGCTTGGTCCGTGGGCTGGACTATTACAATTACACAGTGTTCGAATGGGTGACCGAGAAGCTGGGCGCTCAAGGTACCGTCTGTGCCGGCGGCCGGTATGACGGCCTGGTGGCCCAGTTGGGGGGCAAGCCGACACCCGCCTGCGGTTTTGCCATGGGCGTGGAAAGGCTCCTCGCCCTGATGCTCGAGACCGGTCAAGCCGGGACGCTGGCACGGCCGGATGCCTATGTGGTGAATGTGGGGGCATCGGCTGGCCGGTTTGCACTACAGGCGGCCGAGACCCTGCGCGATGCCGGACTTGCAGTGACGGTGCATGGTGGCGGCGGCAGCTTCAAGTCCCAGATGAAGAAGGCCGATGCCAGTGGCGCCCGGTTTGGGATCATTATCGGTGATGATGAGGCCGCCGCAGGCGTACTGGGATGCAAACCCCTGAGGCAGGATGGGCAGCAGCAGCGTTGTTCCCTGGCTCAGGCCGTTGAATTTATTAAGGAATCATGACATGGCATTGGATCTCGAAGAACAGGAACAGATAGACGAACTCAAGGCCTGGTGGAAGCAGAACGGTAAATTCGTCATCGCCGGGGTTGCGGCATTCGTCATCGGAGTGGGGGGCTGGCGCTATTGGGAAACCCATACCCTGAACCAGGCCACGGAAAGCTCCCAACTGTTCGAGCGGGCCATCCAGGCAGCCAGCAGCAACGACGACAAGGCCACGCGGGATGTCACGGCCCAGATCATGGAACACCAGTCGGGGTCGGCCTATGCCACGCCCGCAGCCTGGCTGGCCGGACGCATGAACTTCGTCGCGGGTGACTTGAAGAGCGCCAAGGCTCAGTATGAATATGCCCTGAAGCACGCCAAGGACGATGGCCTGGTTCAAATGGGCCGGCTTCGCCTGGCTGCCGTCCTTCTCGACGAGAAGGATTACGCCGGTGCGCTGGCATTGCTCGATCAGCCCCACGACCCGGCCTATGCGGGTCTCTATGCCAACATGAAAGGGGATGTCCTGGCCGCCCAAGGCAAGCCGGCCGAGGCCCAGGCGGCCTACAAGACGGCCCTGGAACATCTGGGAGAGAAAAGCTCCCTGCGCCCGCTGGTGGAGATCAAGATGGATGGGGTAGGGAGCTAGGGATGCCGGCCCATAAAGGACTGATGATTGCGCTGGTCAGCGCAGCCCTGGTGGGCTGTGGCACTGTAGGCGGCTGGTTTGGCCAGGGTGCCCAGCCACTGAAAGTGAAGCCTGCCGAACTGGTGGAATTCGTGCCGGCCCTGCAGCTCGTGAAGGCCTGGGACGCCCAGGTGGGCGATGGCCGGGGCCGTGCCTTGGTTCCGGGTGGCAGCGATGATGCCATCTTCGTGGCAGGCAATGACGGCCAAGTATCCAGGATCGAGTTGCAGTCTGGGCGCATTGCATGGCGGGTGGATACCGGTCGGTCGATTTCAGCGGGTGTGGGCGTGGGTCCCCGCTTGGTGACGGTGGGGACGCTCAAGGGTGAGGTGGTGGCCTTGAATGCTGCCGACGGGTCCCAGGCATGGTCCGTGAAGGTGGGCGGCGAAATACTCACCCCCCCCGTGGTCGAGGGTGATGACGTGGTCGTTCGCACGACCGATGGCCGGATCCATCTTCTTTCGGCCACGGACGGCCGCCGCAAGTGGGTCCAGAGTCGTGCACTCCCGGCCCTCATCCTGCGCCAACCCGGATCGCCCGCACTTTCCGCCGCGATGATTTATGCGGGCCATCCGGGCGGCAAGATCACCGGGCTGTCCAGGGCCAACGGGGCCATCGTATGGGAAGCGAACATCGCCTTGCCCAAGGGCAGCAGCGAGATCGAACGGATTGCCGACGTGACGGGGGCCTTGGCCCTGGATGACCGTCTGGTGTGCGGTGTGGCCTATCAGGGCCGGCTGACATGTCTGGATGCCAGTAAAGGCAGTCCCATCTGGTCCAGGGACTTTTCAGGCCTGAGCGGCGTCGCCCAGGACGGGCGTTTCCTCTATGCCGTCAACATCGATGATGAGGTCGTCGCCCATGACAAGCTCCGGGGGTCGGCCGTATGGAAGCAGGATCGCCTCAAGGGGCGGCAGCTTTCGCCCCCCCTGGTCGTGGGGCGATACCTCGTGCTGGGAGATCTCCAGGGCTACATTCATGTCCTGGATTCCGACAGCGGGGCCTTCCTGGCACGCCACGCCACCGACGGCAGCCCGATTACCGGGGACATGCTGGCTCTGGACAATGGGTTTGTCGTCCAGACGGGCAAAGGCAGTGTTTACGCGTTCCGCTTCCGGGCTGGCAGTGAACGCTGACCTTCCTTATCCCACCGAAAACATCCTGAGAACGAGCCGAATGGCATGAAACCAACCATTGTTTTGGTGGGACGCCCCAATGTCGGGAAATCCACGCTTTTCAACCGCCTGACCAAAACCCGGGATGCCCTGGTGCATGATATGCCCGGGCTGACCCGGGACCGCCATTACGGCCATGGCCGGGTAGGGGGGAAGCCCTATCTGGTGGTGGACACGGGGGGCTTCGAGCCCGTGGTGGATTCCGGCATCCTGGCGGAGATGGCGCGTCAGACCCTGCAGGCTGTGGATGAGGGGGATGCCATCATTTTTCTGGTGGATGGCCGCAACGGGGTCGCCCCCCAAGACATGATCATCGCAGAGCGCTTGCGCCGTACCGGTCGCCCTGTATTCCTCGCGGTCAACAAGACGGAAGGCATGGCCCAGGCCACGGCAGTGGCCGAATTCCATGAACTTGGTCTGGGCAATCCTGTGGCTATCTCCAGCGCCCACGGTGAGAATGTCCGCGAGCTTCTGGAATTGGTGCTGGAAGCCTTTCCGGAAGGCGCTGGTGAAGACGTTGAGCCCGATCATCCCAAGATTGCCATCGTAGGCCGTCCCAACGTGGGCAAATCCACGTTGGTCAATACCTTGGTGGGTGAAGAGCGGGTCATTGCCTTCGATCAGCCGGGCACCACCCGGGACTCCATTTATGTGGATTTCGAACGCAACGGACGCCACTACACCCTGATCGACACCGCAGGGGTGCGTCGCAAAGGCCGCGTGATCGAGGCGATCGAGAAGTTCTCGGTGATCAAGACCCTACAGGCCATCGAGGATGCCAACGTCGTCGTCCTGGTGCTGGATGCACAGCAGGAGATTTCCGATCAGGATGCCCACCTGGCTGGGTTCATCCTGGAGGCGGGGCGGGCTCTGGTGGTGGCCATCAACAAGTGGGATGACCTGGAAGCCTACCGTCGGGAGCGGGTCAAGAAGGAAATGGAATGGCGCCTGTCATTCCTGTCCTTTGCCCGGTTTCATTTTATTTCGGCCCTCAAGGGGAGCGGAATCGCTCCGGTACTGAAGTCCATTGACGAGGCCTATCGTGCTGCCATGGCCAAGCTGCCGACACCTCGCCTGACCCAGGTGTTGCACGATGCCGTGGCCCGCCATGCCCCGCCCAAGTCCGGCTTTTTCCGGCCCAAGCCAAAGTACGCGCACCAGGGGGGCTCCAATCCTCCCATCATCGTGGTGCATGGCAACCATCTGGACGCCATCGGCAATGACTACAAGCGCTACCTGGAAAACACCTTCCGGGATGCATTCCACCTGCTGGGAACCCCCTTGCGTGTGGAATTCAAGGCCAGCATCAATCCCTTCGAAGGCAAGCGGAACAAGACCGTCAGCGAGCGTCAGGAAAACAAGGCCAGGCGAGAAAGGCGCTGGCGCAAGAAAACTTTTTCCTGACGCCACAGTCTGTTTTTAAATGGGTTCAAGCCGTCCCATAAACTGGGCGTGCCTCCATGAAATGGGCTACCATCCTTCTTTTTGAGTCGTATTGATTAGGAACAATAAAATGAGCAAAGGGCAGCAGCTACAAGACCCCTTCCTGAATGCCCTCCGTCAGGATCAGGTTCAGGTTTCCGTTTATCTTGTTAACGGGATCAAGCTTCAAGGCTACATCGACAGCTATGACCAGTATGTCGTGCTGTTGAAGAATGCCGTCACCCAGATGGTCTACAAGCACGCGATTTCCACGGTGGTGCCATCCAGAGCGGTACTCTATCGCCAGCCGGGCGAGGAGTGAGCGGGCGTCGGGCATTCGATGTTTGAACGGCCGGAAGGCGGCCAGGTCGTCGTATTGGCCAGTGTCAATTTCGGCGATCCGGATTATCTAGAAAGCCTGTCGGAACTGAATCTTCTGGCCAGTGGCGCAGGCCTGACCGTGGCCGATGTGGTCCAGGGCAGGCGGGATCGGCCCGACCCGGCACACTTCGTCGGGAGTGGCAAGGCGGACGAGATTGCGGAATCCGCCCGCGCCCATGGGGCCGACCTGGTCATCTTCAACCACGAATTGTCTCCGGTCCAGGAACGCAACCTGGAAAAGAGGATGCAATGCCGGGTATTGGACCGTACGGCCCTGATCCTGCATATCTTCGCCCTGCGCGCCCGCACCAACGAGGGCAAACTGCAAGTGGAGCTGGCCCAGCTGCGCCATTATGCCACCCGGCTGGTACGGGGCTGGACCCACTTGGAGCGCCAGAAAGGCGGTATCGGCATGCGGGGAGGTCCGGGGGAGACCCAGTTGGAACTGGATCGGCGTCTTATTGCAGGCAAGATCAAGACCATCGAATCACGTCTCGCCAAGCTCGAAAGGACGCGGGCCATGCAGCGCCGCGCCCGGCAGCGCGGTGGCGTGATATCCGTTTCCCTGGTGGGGTACACCAACGCAGGCAAGTCTACCTTGTTCAACAGCCTGACCCATGCGGGGGTATACGCTGCGGACAAGTTGTTCGCCACGCTGGATACCACGTCGCGAAAACTCTGGCTGCCGGAGGCGGGTCAGGTAATTCTGTCCGACACCGTGGGTTTCATCACCCATCTGCCACATACCTTGGTGGCGGCATTCCACGCCACACTGGAAGAGACCGTCCATGCCGACCTGCTGCTCCATGTGGTGGATTCCGCCAGCCCGAACCGGGACCGGCAGGTGGAAGAGGTCAACAAGGTGCTGGCTGAAATAGGTGCCGATCGTGTGCCTCAGATCGTGGTGATGAACAAGATTGATCTGTCCGGCCTGGCGCCCATGGAGGCACGGGACGAGTGTGATAACATTGCTCGCGTTGCCCTTAGCGCCCTGAATGGCGCAGGAATTGAACTGTTGCGGAAGGCCCTGATCGAATTCGTTCTGGCACGACGCAACCCGACAACTCAGCAGATAGAAACAGAATCCTATGGCTTGGAATGATCCCCAATGGGGCAATCGGGGCGGTGGCAATGATGGCCCGCCTGACTTGGACGAACTCTGGCGCCGCTTGAACCAGCGCCTCAATGGTCTGTTTGGCAATAAGTCTGGTGGCGGTGGTGGCCAGGATCGGGGTGGCCCGGCCATGCCCAGCAACTTCAGGTTGCCAGGAGGCATAGGTCTGCTGATTGCCATCGTCGCCGTGGTCTGGGCAGCCAGCGGGTTCTATATCGTGGATGCGGGCGAGCGCGGCGTGGTGCTGCGCTTCGGCAAATATTCCGAGACCACCATGCCTGGTCCCCGCTGGCATATCCCCTATCCGGTGGAAACATCTGAAGTGGTCAACGTGGAGCAGGTTCGGACCGTGGAAGTGGGTTATCGCAACAATGTGCGCTCCAAGGTCTTGTCGGAAGCGCTGATGCTGACGGACGATGAAAACATCATCGACTTGCAGCTTTCCGTCCAGTACACCCTGAAGGACCCTGAAGATTACCTGTTCATGAACCGTTCTCCCGACGAAGCGGTCCTGGGTGCTGCGGAAACCGCCATTCGTGAGATCGTGGGCAAGAGCAAGATGGACTTCGTGCTGTATGAGGGCCGGGCTGAAGTGGCCGATCGGGCCACCAAGCTGATGCAGGAAATCCTGGATCGCTACCGGACCGGCATCAACATCAGCAAGGTCAACATGCAGAATGCCCAGCCGCCCGAGCAGGTCCAGGCTGCCTTCGATGACGCAGTCAAGGCCGGTCAGGACCGGGAGCGCCTCAAGAACGAGGGTCAGGCCTATGCCAACGACGTGATCCCCAAGGCGCGTGGTGTGGCTTCGCGCCTCCTGGAAGAAGCCACCGGCTACAAGGAACGGGTGATCGCCAATGCCGAGGGTGAGGCCTCCCGGTTCCAGCAGGTGCTGGTGGAATACTCCAAGGCTCCCCAGGTGACTCGGGAACGTCTGTATCAGGACACCATGCAGCAGGTACTCTCCAATACGTCCAAGGTGCTTGTGGATGATAAGGGCGGCGGCAATCTTCTGTACCTGCCCCTGGACAAGTTGATGCAGGCCGCAGGTGGCGTCCAGGCAATGGCAGGCAATGCCAGCCCTACGGAGTCCACGGGCCCCGTACCCCTGAATCCCGCGGATAGTCGTACCCGCGATGCCTTCCGCAGCCGTGATCGGGAGGTACGGCAATGAAAAAATCCGGAACCTTGGTATTTCTCTTGGTCGGCGCGTTGCTGATCCTGTCCCTGTCCGTCTATACCGTCGACCAACGCCAGGGCGCTCTGGTCTTCCAGTTGGGGGAGGTGGTCAGTGTCAGGAAAGAGCCAGGCCTCTACTTGAAGTTGCCCATCGTGCAGAACGTGCGCATGTTCGATACCCGAATCCTGACCCTGGACGAGGCCGACCCTCAGCGTTTTATCACGTCTGAGAAGAAGAACGTGCTGGTGGACTACTACATCAAATGGCGCATTTTCGATGTGGAAAAGTTCTACGTCAGCTTCAATGGCGATGAAAAGCGGGCGGAGAATCGACTGTCCCAGACTGTCAATGACGGAATGCGGGCCGAGTTCGGTAAGCGTACCGTCCATGACGTGGTGTCCGGCGAACGGGACAATATAATGGAATCTCTTCGCAATAGTGCCGATGCCGATGCCCGGCGGTTTGGCATCCAGGTGACAGATGTTCGTGTCAAACGGGTGGACTTGCCGGCCGAAGTAAGTGAATCGGTCTACCGACGCATGGAGGCAGAGCGCAAGCGTGTCGCCAATGAGTTGCGTTCCACCGGTGGCGCCGAAGCCGAGAAGATCCGGGCCGATGCCGACAAGCAGCGGGAGATCATCATTGCCGAGGCTTATCGTGACGCCCAGCGCATCAAGGGTGAGGGCGACGCACGGGCTTCGGGCATCTATGCCGCCGCCTTCGGCAAGAACCCCGAGTTCTATGCCTTCTATCGCAGCATGGAGGCCTACCGGGGCAGCTTCAAGGACAAGAACGATGTCATGGTCATCCAACCCAACTCGGAGTTCTTCCGCTACATGAAGTCCCCCCGGGGCGGCAAGTAAGGCGTCCTGGTTGTGAGTATCGGGGAGCTTATCCTGCCCGCGCTGGCCCTGATGTTGATCATGGAAGGGGTGCTCCCCTTCCTGGCACCCACGGCCTGGCGCGATGCCTTTACCCGCATGACCCAGCTCAGGGATGGACAGATTCGTTTCATGGGCCTGTTCTCCATGCTGGGCGGCCTATTGTTATTGCTGGTGACTCAATGAACCCCCCCTGGCTCTTGCCCGAGTATGTCGAAGACATACTCCCCCCTTATGCCTGGCATGCAGAAACGTTGCGCCGTAAGTTGCTGGACCTCTATGACAGCCACGGCTATGACTTGGTGGCGCCGCCCATGGTGGAATTCCTGGATTCCCTGTTGACCGGCTCGGCCCGGGACCTGGATATCAGGACCTTCAAGGTCATGGATGGCCTGTCCGGGCGTCAGATGGGCGTGCGTGCCGACATGACCCCCCAGGCAGCCCGCATCGATGCCCATCTGCTCAACCGCCAGGGCATCGTACGGCTCTGTTATGCCGGTCCTGTCCTGCATACCCGTCCTTCTGGCATGACGCTCTCCCGGGAACCCATCCAGGTGGGTGCAGAGTTGTTCGGTCATGGCGGAATCGAGGCCGACATTGAAATCCTGCAATTGCTGATGGCCGCGCTCAAGCTGGCTGGGCTGTGTAATGCCCGCATCAGCCTGGGGCATGTCGGCCTGTTCCGTGCCCTGTCCGGCGGCGCCGGACTGGTGCCGGAACAGGAGCGGGACTTGTTCACGGCACTCAAGACCAAGGATGTGCCGGCGCTCGAGCAACTTACCGATGCCCTGGAAAGCACCTGGAAACAGGCCTTCCGCCAGCTGCCCAACCTGTATGGCGGGGTGGAGGTGCTGGCGGATGCGCGCCGCGTGCTCCCCAGCCTGCCCGGCGTATCCAAGGCGCTGGATGATCTGGCTGGCCTGATGGCTGTGCGCCATGAGATTCAGCTGGCCGTGGACCTGGGTGATCTGCGTGGATACGGCTACCACAATGGTGCCGTGTTCGCGGCCTACACCGGCGGCCAGGCCCAGGCTGTGGCTCTGGGGGGGCGTTATGACGGTGCCGGTGCCATATTCGGCCGGGCCAGACCCGCCACCGGCTTCAGCCTGGACCTGCGTCGGATCCTGGACTGCGTGGTCGAGGTGCCCCGCCGTCCGGGTATCCTGGCTCCATCCAGTGATGACCCGGTCTTGCGTGCACGGATTGCCGAATTGCGGGAAGCCGGCGAACGGGTCGTCCTGGAATGGCCCGGCCAGGAGGCCTATCGCCGGGAATCCGGTTGCAACCGGATTTTGATTCAGGCGGATGGCGCCTGGCAGATTCAATCTTTGTAACTTTTTTTCACGGAACAATCATGAGCAAGAACGTCGTGGTGATCGGCACCCAGTGGGGTGATGAAGGCAAGGGCAAGATCGTGGATTGGCTGACCGACCGTGCCCAGGGCGTGGTGCGGTTCCAGGGTGGCCACAATGCCGGCCACACCCTGGTGGTGGCCGGCAAGAAGACGGTATTGCACCTGATCCCCTCCGGCATCCTGCGGGAAAACGTGCACTGCTACATCGGCAACGGCGTGGTGTGTTCCCCCGAGGCCTTGATTGAAGAAGTGGAGATGCTGGAAAAGGAAGGCATCGACGTGGCCAGCCGGATGACCATCTCCGAGGCCTGCCCCCTGATCCTGCCTCACCATGTGGCCCTGGACCACGCCCGGGAAGCCGCGAAGGGTGCGGGCAAGATCGGCACGACCGGGCGCGGTATCGGGCCGGCCTACGAGGACAAGATTGCACGGCGTGCCATCCGGGTTCAGGACTTGATGCACCGGGAACGCTTCGCCGCCAAGCTGGGGGAAGTGCTGGATTACCACAACTACGTGCTGAAGCATTACTTCAAGGCCGAGACGGTGGATTTTCACCAGACCCTCGACCGGGCCATGGAATTGGCCGAGAAGATCACGCCCATGATCGGCGATGTGCCGCGCAAGCTCTACGAAGCCAACAAGCGTGGTGAAAACCTGCTCTTCGAGGGCGCCCAGGGCACCCTGCTGGACATCGATCACGGCACCTACCCCTTTGTCACCTCCAGCAACTGTACCGCCGGCGGCGCGTCCACCGGGTCTGGCATGGGTCCGTCATCCATGCATTACACCCTGGGCATCACCAAGGCGTACACCACCCGGGTCGGCTCCGGTCCCTTCCCCACCGAATTGTTCGACGACAATGGCAAGTGGTTGGCCGAGAAAGGCCACGAATTCGGCTCCACCACTGGCCGTGCCCGTCGCTGCGGCTGGTTCGATGCCGCCGCTCTCAAGCGTTCCATCCAGATCAATGGCATTTCCGGCCTCTGCGTGACCAAACTGGATGTATTGGATGGCATGGACACCGTGCGCATCTGTACCGGCTACAAACTGGAAAACGAAATCTGTGACATCCTGCCCGTGGGGTCCGAAGCCTTGGCCGACTGCGAGCCGGTCTACGAAGAATGGGCGGGCTGGAAGGACAGCACCGTGGGCGCGAAGACCTTCGAGGATCTGCCGGCCAATGCCCAGGCCTACCTGAACCGCATGCAGGAATTGTGCGGCGTGCCCATCGATATCGTGTCCACCGGGCCGGACCGTGCCGAGACCATTGTCCGTCGTCACCCGTTTGAATAGTCCTTTGCCAGCGATTCCGTACACGGCCATTGCTTAACGCGGGCCGGATGTATAGAATGCGCAGCTCTTTAGGCGCGTAGCTCAGTTGGTTAGAGCGCTTCCTTGACATGGAAGAGGTCGTTGGTTCGAATCCAATCGTGCCTACCAGCTTAATAAAAGCCAGACGCCGTCTGGCTTTTATTGTTTATGGAGTTGGTGATCATGCCCGTTGTACGACTTCCTGATGGATCCGAACGCCGGTTTGACGAACCGGTCACCGTGGCTCAAGTGGCCGCCAGCATCGGCGCCGGATTGGCCCGTGCGGCCTTGGCCGGCAAGGTGGATGGCCGCCTGGTGGATACCTCCCATCCCATCGAGACCGATGCCGAGTTGGCCATCATCACCGACCGGGATGCCGACGGCCTTGACCTGATCCGCCACTCCACGGCTCATTTGCTGGCCTACGCGGTGAAGGAACTGTTCCCCGAGGCCCAAGTGACCATCGGTCCCGTCATCGAAGACGGCTTCTACTACGATTTCTCCTATAAACGCCCCTTTACGCCGGAGGATCTGGCCGCCATCGAGAAGCGCATGGCCGAGTTGGCCAAGAAGGACATCCCGGTCAGCCGGGAGGAATGGCCGCGGGACCACGCGGTCAAGTTCTTCCAGTCCATCGGTGAGCATTACAAGGCCGAACTGATCGCCGCCATCCCTGACGGCCAAACCATCTCCCTCTATCGGGAGGGTGATTTCATCGACCTGTGCCGGGGTCCCCACGTACCCTCCACGGGCAAACTCAAGGCCTTCAAGCTCATGAAGGTGGCCGGCGCCTACTGGCGAGGCGATTCCCGCAATGAGATGCTGCAGCGCATCTACGGCACCGCCTGGGCCAACAAGGATGACCTGGCCGCCTACCTGCATCGCCTGGAAGAAGCCGAGAAACGGGATCACCGCCGCCTGGGCAAGCAACTGGACTTGTTCCACCTGCAGGAGGAATCGCCGGGCATGGTGTTCTGGCATCCCCACGGCTGGGTGGTCTGGCAGCAGGTGGAGCAGTACATGCGGGCCAAGTTCACCGAATACGGTTACCAGGAAGTGAAGACCCCCACAGTGATGGACAAGTCCCTGTGGGAAAAGTCGGGTCACTGGGACAATTACCGGGAAAACATGTTCACCACGGCTTCGGAAAACCGGGACTATGCCGTGAAACCCATGAATTGCCCGGGTCATGTGCAGATCTTCAACCACAGCCTGCACTCCTACCGGGACCTGCCCCTGCGCATCGCCGAGTTCGGATCCTGCCACCGCAACGAGCCTTCGGGGGCCCTGCACGGACTCATGCGGGTGCGCGGTTTCGTCCAGGATGACGCCCACATCTTCTGTACCGAAGAGCAGATCCAGGCCGAGGTGTCGGATTTCATCAAGATGCTCCAGGTCGTGTATGCGGATTTCGGCTTCAATGAGGTGCTGGTCAAACTCTCCACCCGGCCGGAAAAGCGGGTCGGCTCGGACGAGAGCTGGGACAAGGCAGAATCCGGTCTGGCCGCTGCCCTGACCCAGAATGGCCTGGCCTATGACCTGCAGCCCGGGGAAGGTGCCTTCTACGGCCCCAAGATCGAATTCACCCTCAAGGACAGCCTGGGGCGGCTCTGGCAGTGCGGCACCATCCAGCTGGATTTCAACCTGCCGGTGCGCCTTGGGGCGGAATATGTGGCCGAGGACAACAGCCGCAAGCCGCCGGTCATGCTGCATCGGGCGATTCTGGGCTCCATGGAGCGCTTCATCGGCATCCTGATCGAACATCACGCCGGCAACTTCCCTCTATGGCTGGCACCGGTACAGCTTGTGGTCATGAGCATTACCGACGGCCAGGCGGAATATGCGCAACAAGTGGCCGAAAGCTTGAAAAAACAAGGCTTCAGAGTGGTTTCTGACTTGAGAAACGAGAAGATTACCTATAAAATCCGCGAGCACTCCATGCAGCGCCTGCCGTATCAGATTGTGGTGGGCGAGAAGGAACGCGTGGAAGGAAAAGTGGCTGTTCGTGTCAGAGGTGGCGAGGATTTGGGTCAAATGCATCTGGATGCATTGGTCAACAGACTTCGCACCGAGCTAGCACAAGGCTAGGCACACGGATTCAGAAGGGGCGGACGATGGCTGTCCGCTCCTTAGTTTTTTAAAAGGGGCTTGAGCATCGCACTGGACAAGGAAATGCGGATCAACGGCGAAATCGATGCGCCGCAGGTTCGACTCGTAGCGGAAGATGGCGCCCAATTGGGCATAGTCAGCTTCAGGGAGGCCATCAGCAAGGCGGAAGATGCCGAGCTGGATCTGGTGGAGATTGCTCCCCAGGCACAGCCCCCGGTCTGCAAGATCATGGACTATGGCAAGTACAAGTACCATGAGCAGAAGAAGCAGCACGAAGCCAAGCTGAAGCAGAAGCAGATCCAGGTCAAGGAAGTGAAGTTCAGGCCCGGAACGGATGAAAACGATTACCAGATCAAGCTGCGTAACATGACGCGCTTCCTGGAGGAGGGCGACAAGGTGAAAGTGACCTTGCGCTTCCGGGGCCGTGAAATGGCCCACCAGGAGTTCGGCATGGCCCAGTTGAAGCGGGTGGAAGCCGACGTGCAGGAATTGGGCACGGTGGAGCAGTTTCCCAAGCTGGAAGGCCGGCAGATGGTCATGGTCATCGCCCCCAAGAAAAAGAAGTAGCGACTTGCAGTACGCGCTTCGGCAGCCGGATGGTTGTCGGGACGCCGAGGCGGATGCGGCCTTGTGAACATTCAGCATCGAATACGTGCCGGAAGGTCGGTCAAGCGTTCCCGGTGGGAACCACCTCACGGCATCGAATTATTGGAGCCCGATATGCCCAAGATGAAGACCAAGAGCGGGGCCGCGAAGCGCCTGCGCGTTCGTGGCAGCGGCAGCGTGAAGCGTAGCCACGCTTTCCTGCGCCACATCCTGACCAAGAAGACCACCAAGCGCAAGCGCCAGCTGCGTGGCATGGAGTCCGTCAACGCTTCCAACATGGGCCACGTGCGCGCCATGTTGCCCTACGCGTAAAGGAGATCGAACATGCCTCGAGTGAAACGTGGTGTAACCGCCCGCGCCAGCCACAAGAAAGTACTTGACGCTGCCAAGGGCTTCCGTGGCCGCCGCAAGAACGTATTCCGCGTCGCCAACGAAGCGGTGATGAAGGCTGGCCAGTATGCCTACCGTGACCGTCGTCAGCGCAAGCGCCAGTTCCGCGCCCTGTGGATCGCCCGTATCAACGCCGGCGCCCGTGAGTTGGGCATCACCTACAGCCAGTTCATGAGTGGTCTCAAGAAGGCCTCCATCGACATCGACCGCAAGGTGCTGTCCGACATGGCCATCGCCGACCAGGCGTCCTTTGCCAAGATCGTCGAGCAGGTCAAGGCCAGCCTGGCCGCCTGAGCGGTCGGCCCCAAGCCTTGGGAGTACCGCTGAAAGGGAGGCCTGGCCTCCCTTTTTACATTACATTCCTCCACAGACCCTGTGCTGGTATCCAACATGACCTTAGATGACATTCTGAAGGAAGCCGAAAGTGCCTTTGGCGCGGCTGACACTTTGCCTAACCTGGATCAGGTCAAGGCACGATTCCTGGGCAAGACCGGTGCCATCACGGAACATATGAAGGGCTTGGCCGGTTTGCCGCCCGAGCAGCGCAAGGAGGCCGGGGCCCGCATCAACCACACCAAGGACCAGGTGGAGGCACTGCTCAAGGCCCGTCGGGAGGCGATCCAGGCTGAAGCCTTGCGCCAGCAGCTGGCCGCCGAGTCCCTGGATGTCACTTTGCCGGGACGCGGGCGCGGCACGGGCGGCTTGCATCCGGTAACCCGAACCTTGCAGCGTATCGAGGCGCTGTTCGCTTCCATCGGTTTCGATGTGGCGGACGGACCCGAAATCGAGACCGACTTCTACAATTTCACCGCGCTCAACATTCCCGAGGATCACCCGGCCCGGGCCATGCACGACACCTTCTATCTGGAGGGCGGACGGTTGTTGCGCACCCACACGTCCCCGGTGCAGGTGCACTACATGGAACAACATGCCCCGCCTATCAAGATCATTGCCCCGGGGCGCGTCTATCGCTGTGACTCGGACGTGACCCACACGCCCATGTTCCATCAGGTGGAAGGCCTGTGGGTGGACGAGTCGGCCAGTTTTGCCGACCTGAAGGGGGTGTTGGCCGAATTCATGGGGCTGTTCTTTGAACGGGACAACATGCCGGTCCGCTTCCGGCCGTCTTTCTTTCCCTTTACCGAGCCTTCTGCCGAGATGGATATCGGCTGCGTGATTTGCAACGGGGCCGGTTGCCGGGTCTGTTCCCATACCGGTTGGCTGGAGGTGCTGGGTTGCGGCATGGTGCATCCCAACGTTTTTGGCCATGTCGGTATTGATACCCAGCGTTACCAGGGTTTTGCCTTCGGCCTTGGGGTGGAGCGCCTGGCCATGTTGCGCTATGGCGTGGATGACCTGCGATTGTTCTTTGAAAACGATCTGCGCTTTTTGAAACAGTTTGCCTGAGGTAGGACCATGCAATTCTCCGAACACTGGCTGCGCAGCCTCGTCAGTCCCGATCTGAATTCGGCAGACCTGGGCCACACCCTGACCATGGCTGGCCTGGAACTGGAATCGCTCCAGCCTGCCGCTCCGGATTTCTCCCGAGTGGTCGTGGCCGAAATCCTGAGTGCCGAGAAACACCCCAATGCGGACCGTCTCCAGGTTTGCCGGGTGTCGGTCGGGGAAGGGGAGCCTTTGCAAATCGTATGCGGGGCGCCCAATGCCCGGCCAGGCCTGAAAACGGCGTGTGCCCTGGTGGGGGCACGCCTGCCGGAGTTCGAGATCAAGCAGGCCAAGGTGCGTTCAGTGGAGTCGTCAGGCATGCTGTGTTCCGGCAAGGAACTGGGCATCAGCACGGCTGCAGAGGGGATACTGGAGTTTCCCGAGGGGGCGCCGGTCGGTGTCTCCGTGCGCGATTACCTGGCCCTGGATGACCATCTTTTCACTCTGAAAATGACCCCTAACCGGGGGGATTGCCTGTCCCTGGCCGGTGTGGCCCGGGAGGTGGCAGCGATTACATCCACCCCCATGACCCCGGTGGATTGCACC
This sequence comes from Thiobacillus sp., assembly GCA_020724415.1. GTDB lineage: Bacteria > Pseudomonadota > Gammaproteobacteria > Burkholderiales > Thiobacillaceae > JADJCP01. The sequence goes on along the minus strand of DYHB01000002.1, from coordinate 49,135 downwards.
CCTGTTCCGGCCCAGATCGACGAAAGCCTGGCCGTGCACGTCGAGGACGAGCAGGCTTGTCCGGTCTATTGCGGCCGGGTCATTCGAGGTTTGAATGTCAAGGCCAGTACGCCCGACTGGATGGCCAGACGACTGGAGCGTTCGGGTTTGCGGGCCATCCACCCGGTGGTGGACGTCACCAATTACGTGCTCCTGGAACTGGGCGAGCCCATGCATGCCTTTGATCTTGCGAAGCGGGTGGGGGCCATCGTGGTGCGTCGAGCCCGTACCGGCGAGCATCTGGCCCTGCTCAATGACGAGAACGTGGAACTGGATCCGGAGACCCTGATCATTGCCGATGACCAGGGCCCCCTGGCCCTGGCCGGGATCATGGGGGGCGCGGCCAGCGCCGTTTCCCCGGAGACCACGGACATCTTCCTCGAAGCGGCCCATTTCACGCCCAAGGCCATGGCCGGGCGGGCCAGGCGTTATGGCCTCAATACGGATTCGTCCCACCGTTTCGAACGGGGGGTGGATGCCACCCTGCCTGCCCTGGCCATGGCGCGCGCCACTGGGTTGATTCTGGACATCTGTGGTGGCATGGCCGGCCCCGTCGTGACGGCAGGGCCCGGGCTGCCCCCACCGGCAGCCATCGACTTCAATCCTGATCAGGCCCGCCGCCTGCTGGGCATCGAGTTGGCCGATGACGAGATCGAATCCTATCTGTCCCGCCTGGGCATGCAGGTCGACACCGCTGGGCAGGTCTGGAAGGTGATGCCCCCCAGTCATCGTTTTGACTTGGCGGTGGCGGTGGACCTGATCGAGGAAGTGGCCCGCCTCAAGGGCTACGACCACATCCCGGCCCGGCCACCCCGGGGCCAGGCCCACCTCAAGCCGGTACCCGAGGACCGCCGCTCCGTGGCCAGGATCAAGCAACACATGACCGATCTGGGCTATCAGGAGGTCGTGACCTACAGCTTCATTGCTGAAACCGCAGAACGGGAATTGTTTCCTGACCGGACGGCCATACCCCTATTGAACCCCATCGCCAGCCAAATGGGGGTGATGCGGGGCAGCCTGCTGCCAGGTCTGTTGCAGACCTTGCGTCACAACCTCAACCATGGCCAGGAGCGTTTGCGCCTGTTTGAATTCGGCCGCTGTTTCTTGGGCACGGGTCCAGACCAGCAACCCTTGAAGCTGGCCGGACTGGCCTATGGCGCTGCAGAACCCGAGCAATGGGGCCTTCAAGGACGGGCCGTGGATTTCTATGATCTCAAGGGTGACCTGGAGGCATTGTTCTGGCCGGTTCTGGCCCAATACGAGGTGGCCGAGCATCCTGCCCTGCATCCCGGGCAATGCGCACGGATCCGCGTGAATGGACTGGACGTCGGCTGGCTGGGGGCACTGCATCCCCGGCTGGTCCAGCAATACGGCTTGGCCAAGGCCCCCATGCTGTTCGAACTTGACTGGAACGGACTGGCAACGCGACCCCTGCCGGGCTATGAGCGTGTATCGCGCTTTCCCGCCGTGCGCCGAGACCTGGCCGTGGTGGTGGATGACACGCATTCCATCGGGGCAATCCTGGCGAGCGTCCAGTCCCGTATTCCGGAGCTGGTCACCGACTTCAGCCTGTTCGACGTGTACCAGGGGCAGGGTATAGAAGCCGGGAAAAAGAGCCTTGCTTTCAGGGTGTTGTTACAACATACTGAGAAAACACTTACGGACGCGGATATTGAATCGGCCATGGCCGGGATCATGGATGTCCTGACCAGCGAGTTCGCTGCCGTACTGCGCGCTTAGAGGAAAAAATGACATTGACCAAGGCGGAACTCGCCAATCTTTTATTTGACAACGTGGGCCTCAACAAGCGCGAGGCCAAAGAAATGGTTGAGGTATTTTTCGAAGAAGTTCGCATGGCGCTGGAGCGGGGTGACAGCGTCAAGCTATCCGGATTCGGCAATTTCCAGTTGCGGGAAAAACCTCAACGACCCGGGCGAAATCCCAAGACAGGCGAAGAAATGCCCATATCGGCGCGCCGGGTGGTGACATTCCACGCCAGCCAAAAACTCAAGGCCATGGTCGAGGAAGCCTATGCAGCAGGATTACGTCCCGAATAGCCAGCTTCCTCCCATCCCCAGCAAGCGTTATTTCACCATCGGTGAGGTGAGTGAACTTTGCGGGGTCAAACCCCATGTCCTCCGATATTGGGAACAGGAGTTCGCCCAGCTCAAACCCGTGAAGCGTCGTGGCAACCGCCGCTATTACCAGCATCATGAAGTCATGCTGGTGCGGCGCATCCGGGAACTCCTCTATGAGCAAGGGTTCACCATTACCGGTGCCCGCAACAGGCTTGGTGCGGATGCACCTGTGGTTGCCCCCGCGCCCTCGGACGTTCAGGACCTGGCTGCCGAGCAGGAAGCCGTCAGCCTGAAGGACATCAAGCAGGAAATTGCCGAGATACTCGCCTTGCTGGGGGATTGATCGTTGCCTGTGAAGCCTGCCCAGGGTGTCCCCGGCGGGCAAAAAAATCCTGGATGTGACACGTTTCTTTTCTTCCCTCTTGTGGCTATAATGACGGGCTCGTCGGGGCGTAGCGCAGCCTGGTAGCGCACCTGCATGGGGTGCAGGGGGTCGGAAGTTCGAATCTTCTCGCCCCGACCAAACAAATCAACGACTTACCAGGGTCGAAAAACAGAAAGCCAGCTAACCAAGCTGGCTTTTTTCATTGGTCCGCACTTCACAGGACGCCGGGGATCGCCTGCTTGGTCACTGCAACAGAGATCAGATAGGCGAATGCCATCAGGGCAGCCATGAAGAAGCTGATGCGCCGGGCCTTGGTTCGTCCGCGCTTCAGGGCGAGAGTGCCCAGGCCGATATAGACCAGAAGGCCGATGATCTTGGCCATGATCCATGGCTGGTGCCAGGGATTGCCCCAGGCAGAGACCAGCAGGCCGATGGCGGCGGCCAGGAGCATGGTGTCGTTGACATGGGGGATGATGCGCACCCAGCGCTGGCCCAGGCGGGGCGAGTCGATCAGCATCCAGAAGCCCCGGAGCAGGAACAGGGCCAAGGTGAGGTATACGGTGGTGACGTGGAGGTGCTTGAGCAGGGTGTAGGTCATGGTGGCGCGCAGTGGTTGCCTGCCCGATCGATGACATCTTCCTCGAATTCATCCAGTCCGTCCCTGGCCACGCCGATTTCTTCGAGGGCGTTGGCTTCGTGCCGGGCCCAGGCACTGTCGTCCTTCAGGGTTCGCACATTGTAGATGTGGGTGGCGGTTTGCAGGATGGCCACCAAGGTGGCGGCCTTGTCGTTGACGTTGACGGGTTCCTGGTGCCAGCGCACGGCCTGGCACACGTAGTCAGGCAGTCTCCAGTGCCGGGCAGCCAGGTAACCCACTACCGCGTGATCTGTATCGAAACGCTGGTCTTCCTGGAAAACGTCAGGCCAGATGTAGCCGTTGGCGGTGGTAAAGGCATATTCGTACTTGTCGATGTGCTGGATCAGGATGGGCACGCCACAACTCATGAACAGGGCTGCCAAATGGGCGTGTTCGGGGAATATGTTGCACACGCTGCGTTGCTTCCAGGCAATGGCGCCGGAATAACGGGCGATATCGTTGGCGCGCTCCCAGAACCAGGGATAGAACCTGGAATCGCCATAGATGGCACTCTGGATGGAGAGTCCCTTGACTAATTCAGCCACGGTCTTGAGGCCCACGATGGAAATGGCCTGGGCCACGGTCTCCGGGGGGCGGCGCAGGCCATAGACGGGTCGCGACAGGGTGCGGAACAGACTGGCCGTGAGACCGGCGTCGGTCTGCACCACTTTGCCGATGTCCTCCATGCTTGCCATGGGGTCAGCCAGTATCCGATCCAAAGCCTCGAGCAGGGGCGGCGGTGAAGGCACCCGGATGGCCATTTTCAGGGCCGGGTCGGTGAAGGTTTGGCTGGTGGTGGCTTGGGTACTGGCCATGTTGATTACTGGGTGCGAAGGTTCTTGCAGTAGTTGATGAGCCCGTTGGTGGAGGCATCATGACCCTTGGCCGGGGTTTCTGCCTTGATTTCGGGCAGGATGGCCTTGGCCAGTTGTTTGCCCAGCTCCACACCCCACTGGTCGTAGGAATTGACGTTCCAGATCACGCCCTGGACAAAGACCTTGTGTTCGTAGAGGGCGATGAGCTTGCCCAGGGTGCGCGGGTCGAGGGTTCGGTAGAGCAGGGTATTGGTGGGGCGGTTGCCTGGAAATATCTTGTGGGGCAGCAACTCCTTGATGTCGGTCTTGCTCATCCCTGCGGCGACCAGCTCGGACCGCGCTTCATCCGCCGTCTTGCCCTTCATCAGGGCTTCGGTCTGGGCGAAGCAGTTGGAAAGCAGGATGTCATGCTGGTCGGCCACAGGGTTGTGGCTTTCTGCGGCGGCCAGGAAATCGCAGGGCACCAGCTTGGTGCCCTGGTGTATGAGCTGGTAGAAGGCATGCTGGCCATTGGTGCCGGGTTCTCCGAACAGCACCGGTCCGGTGGAGCGCTTCACGGCCTTGCCTTCCCGGGTGACCGATTTTCCGTTGGATTCCATGTCCAGCTGTTGCAAGTAGGCCGGGAAGCGGTTCATGTACTGGTCATAGGGCAGCACGGCATAGCTCTGGGCATCCCAAAAGTTGTTGTACCAGATGCCCAGGAGCGCCATCACCACCGGCATGTTCTTGTCCAGGGGGGCAGTGCGGAAATGCTCGTCCATGTCGTAGGCACCGGTGAGCAGTTCCTCGAAGCGGTCCATGCCCAGGTACAGCGCAATGGGCAGGCCGATGGCTGACCAGAGGGAGTAGCGTCCCCCCACCCAGTCCCAGAAGCCGAACATGTTGGCGGTGTCGATGCCGAAGCGGCTGACTTCGGCTGCATTGGTGGAGACGGCCACGAAGTGCCTGGCCACCGCGTCGGGCTTCCTGGCGGCCTTGAGGAACCAGTCCCTGGCGGCATGGGCGTTGGCCAGGGTTTCCTGGGTCGTGAAGGTTTTTGATGCGATCACGAACAGGGTGCTTTCCGGCTTGACGCGCTTGAGCACTTCAGCCAGGTGGGAGGGGTCCACGTTGGAGACGAAATGGGCATTCAGGCCTTTCCTGGCATAGGGTGCCAGGGCCTGGCAGACCATGACCGGCCCCAGATCCGAGCCGCCAATCCCGATGTTGACGATATCGGTGATCTTGCCCCCGGTGAAGCCTTTCCAGCGTCCGGAGTGGACTTGGCCGACAAAGCGGCGCATCTGTGTGAGCACCCGGCGCACTTCCGGCATGACGTCCTGGCCATCCATCAGGACGGGGCGGTCGGATCGATTGCGCAGGGCGGTGTGGAGAACGGCACGATCTTCGGTCAGGTTGATCCGGTCGCCCGAGAACATGGCGTCCCGCATCAATTCCACGCCATTCTCGGAGGTGGCCAGGTTTTTGGAGTAGTCCAGGAGCAGATCATCCAGTTGAAGGGACATCCGCTCGAAACGCTTCTTGTCCCGGCTGAAAAGATCGCGCATATGGGTCTTGCCCCAGGCGGCGCGATGGGTTTTGAGACTGGACCAAGCGTTGGCAGCGTGTTTTTGGCTCATGACGTGTACCTGTGGATGACGTTCTTGCCATTATCCTAGAAACCGAAACCGCCCGCCTTGTTGTCCTCGCATCCATCCCGTGCAGATCCGGCCCCGGACAAGAACGAATTGCCCGGGACCCCCCAATGCCCGGCCAGCAAAGGCGCTGCTCCGGATCAGTCCTGATGCAGGATGACGCCTGCCAGGGGTGGCAGGGTCAGGACCAGGGAATGGGCATAGCCCATCCATGGTTTGTCCTCGGCGATCAGGCCCACGCCATTGCCTTGGTTGGAGCCGCCGTACCATTCCGAGTCGCTGTTGAAAATCTCCCGCCAGAAGCCGGCGTTGGGGCAGCCTACCCGGTAGCCGTCCCGGGGCACCGGGGTGAAGTTGAAGGCGGCAATGATGGCCCGGCCCTGGCGATCCCGGCGCAGGAAGGCCAGGATGGACTGGTCCGCATCGTGGCAATCGATCCAGGCGAAACCTTCGTACTGGAAATCCAGTTCGTGCAACTGGGGCAGGTCTCTGTAGAGGCGGTTCAAGTCCCGGGCCGCACGCTGTACGCCCTCGTGCCAGGAGGTTTGCAGCAGGCCCCAATCCAGTTCCCATTGGCTGGACCATTCCCTGCCATGGCCCCACTCGTTGCCCATGAAGTTGAGTTTCTTGCCCGGACTGGCGGCCTGATAGGCCAGCAGGAGACGAAGGTTGGCAAATTGCTGCCAGGCATCCCCCGGCATCTTGCCGATCAGGGAACCCTTGCCATGCACCACTTCATCATGGGAAAAGGGCAGGACGAAGTTCTCGGAATAGGCATAGAGCTGGCCAAAGGTGAGGTTGTTGTGGTTGTAGCGCCGATAGACCGGGTCCAGGTGCATGTAAGCCAGGGTGTCATTCATCCAGCCCATGTTCCATTTCATGGAAAAGCCCAGGCCACCGAGGTACACGGGACGGGATACCATGGGCCAGGCGGTGGATTCCTCGGCAATGGTGAGGGCGCCGGGGAAGCGCTCGTGGATCATGGCGTTCATTTCGCGCAGAAAGTCGATGGCCTCCAGGTTTTCCCGGCCGCCAAACTTGTTGGGCAGCCATTCGCCATCCTTGCGGGAGTAGTCCAGGTAGAGCATGGAGGCCACGGCATCCACCCTGAGTCCATCGAAATGGAACTCCTTGAGCCAATAATGTGCGCTGGCCAGCAAGAAACCCCGGACTTCGTTCCGTCCGTAGTTGAAGATGTAGGTGCCCCAGTCCTGATGCACCCCCAGACGCGGGTCCTGGTGCTCGTAGAGGGCTGTCCCGTCGAAGCGGGCCAGGGACCAGTCGTCCATGGGGAAGTGGCCGGGTACCCAATCCAGCAGCACTCCGATGTCCGCCTGGTGGCAGGCGTCGATCAGATGGCGCAGGTCGTCGGGCGTACCGAAGCGGTTGCTGGGCGCAAAATAGCCCGTGGTCTGGTAGCCCCAGGATTCGTCCAGAGGATGTTCGGTGACCGGCAGGAACTCGATGTGGGTATAGCCCAGGTCCTTCACATAAGGTACCAGGCTGTCGGCCAGTTCGCGCCAGGTATAGAACCGGCCATCCGGGTGGCGGCGCCAGGATCCGGCATGGACCTCGTAGACGTTCATGGGGGCATGCAGCCAGTCCTTGCCGGCCCGCCGCTCCATCCATGCCCCATCCTGCCATTGGTGATGGGTGGGATGGGGAATCATGGAGGCGGTCCCAGGCCGGGCTTCGAAATACTGGGCATAGGGATCGGTCTTGATCCGTATTTCGCCGCTGTCCCGGTTCCGGATCTCGTATTTGTAAAGATCGCCGGGGCGCAATCCCGGAATGAACAGCTCCCAGACCCCGGTGCCGCCCCGGGAGCGCATGGCATGGACCCGACCATCCCAGCGATTGAAACTGCCCACCACGGACACCCGTTCAGCCGTGGGCGCCCAAACCGCAAAACGGACGCCGTCCACGCCCTCGTGACGGGCCGGCAGCCCGCCCAGGCTTTGGTAGGCTTCCAGCAGGCGCCCTTCGCCAAACAGGTGCAGTTCGTCCTCGTTGAGTATGGGCAGGAACGCATAGGGGTCGACGATGTCGAACTCCTGCCCATCCTCCTGGATGCGCAGGGTCCAGGGCCGGGCGGGTGGCGTCTTGCCTTGCCAAGTGAACAGGCCCCTTGGGTCGGTCTTCGTGAGCGTGGCAGCACCGTCCGGCAGTACCAGCGCTACGCTGTCGGCGTGGGGTCGCAGTACACGCAGGACATGACCGTTACCCTCCGGGTGCAGTCCCAGCAGGTCGAAGGGATCATGATGGCGGGCTTCCAGCAGTCTATCCAGGGCAGTATTGGGCATGTGCATTCCGTTCAATCGCAATAATTCGGTCACGTTATGAACCCATTATCCGCCATGCAGGTGACAAATTGATCTATTACAGACCTGTTTATCGGAATATTATTGTGGCTGTATATACTGAAAACGTAACAAGGCCGCGCACGGGTGGCTGATTGGCAGGCGTGCGTGAAGGGAACAGCGTTGTAAAAACGCCGGTGAAGTATGCCGATAGCCCGGCCTGCAAACTTGAGGAAGAGAGTCATGAGTAACAGAGAACCACGTTTCGTCAGCCTGCTGACCAAGAACACCGTGGCCCTGATCCTGGCAGGAGGCCGGGGCAGTCGCCTGAAACAGTTGACCGATTGGCGGGCGAAGCCGGCGGTGGCCTTTGGGGGGAAGTTCCGCATTATCGATTTCCCCTTGTCCAATTGCATGAATTCCGGGATTCGTCAGATCGGTGTCATCACCCAGTACAAGGCCCACTCCCTGATCAAGCATATCCAGCGCGGCTGGGGGTTCCTGCGTGGCGAATTCAATGAGTTCGTGGAGTTGTTGCCGGCCCAGCAGCGGGTGAGCGAGGATACCTGGTACAAAGGCACGGCCGATGCCATCTACCAGAATCTGGACATCCTGCGCATCTACAAGCCGGAGTACGTGGTCATCCTGGCCGGGGACCACATCTACAAGATGGACTATGGCGAGATGCTGGCCTCCCACGTGCAAAGCCAGGCCGACATGACCGTGGCCTGCATCGAAGTGCCCGTCCGCGAGGCTGCCGGTGCCTTTGGCGTGATGACGGTGGACGATGACAACCGGATCACGGACTTCACCGAAAAACCGGCCGAGCCCACGCCCATGCCGGGCAATCCCGACATGGCCCTGTGTTCCATGGGCATCTACGTCTTCAATGCCAGTTTCCTCTACGAGCAATTGATCCGGGACGCCGATGACAGCCATTCCGAGCACGATTTCGGCAAGGACATCATCCCCCATCTGATCAATGCAGGGTATCGGGTCTATGCCCACAGCTTCACCGACAGTTGTGTCCACGCCCCCGGCGAGCCAGCCTACTGGCGGGACGTGGGGACCGTGGATGCCTATTGGGAGGCCAATCTGGACCTGGCCCGGGTGACCCCGGACCTGAACCTCTATGACCGGGACTGGCCCATCTGGACCTATCAGGAACAATTGCCGCCGGCCAAGTTCGTGTTCGACGCCGATGACCGGCGCGGCATGGCCGTGGATTCCATGGTATCCGGCGGCTGCATCATCAGCGGTGCCGTGGTCCGGCAATCGGTGCTGTTCTCCAATGTCCATGTCAAGGAAGGCGCCTACCTGGAACAGGCGGTCGTGTTGCCTGACGTGCGGGTAGGCAAGGGCGTCATGCTGAAAAAGGTCGTCATTGACCGGGGCTGCGTGATTCCAGCTGGCATGACCATCGGCATCAATCAGGAAGAGGACCGCAAGCGCTTCTACGTCACGGACCGGGGCATTACCCTGGTGACGCCGGAGATGCTGGGCCAGGACATCCACCTGTTCAGGTAGCCCACCCGGGCCTGCCATGAAACTGCTCACCTGGAACATCCAATGGGGCCGGGGCATGGACGGTCGGGTGGATTTGGCCCGCATCACCCGCGAGATCCAAGCCATGGGGTCGTTTGATGTCATTTGCCTGCAGGAGGTGGCGGCGAACTTCCCGGGCCTGCCCGGTAGCCGGGGTGAGGACCAGATGGCCCTGCTGGCGGCCGGCCTGCCCGGTTATGCGCCCATCTTTGCCCCGGCCACGGATGTGCCGGATGGCCGGGGCGGGCGAAAACTGTTCGGCAATGCCCTGTTCAGCCGCCTGCCCGTGGGCCAGATATTCCGTCACCTGTTGCCCTGGCCCGGGGACCCCGGGGTGCCCAGCATGCAGCGGGTATTGCTGGAGGCCATCATCCAGGCCGATGTCGGTGACCTGAGGGTGATGACCACCCACCTGGAGTACTACTCCCCACGACAGAGGGACGCCCAGGTGGAGGCCATCCGGTTGCTGCATGCCCAGGCCTGCGATCATGGGGCCCGGCCTCGGCTCGGCAAAGGGGAGGGCGGCGGCAGTTTCGAGGTGTTCCCCAGGCCTGCGTCGGCCATCCTGTGCGGCGACATGAATTTTCCGGCCGACGCGCCGGTGCGACAGCGCCTGCTGGCCCCCATCCCATCGTCACCCGCATGGCGTGATGCCTGGGAGGTACTGCACCCGGGCATGCCCCACCCGCCGACGGTAGGCATCCACAAGGTGGATTTCGTGGATCACCCGACCTGTTTCGATTTCGTCTTCCTGACCGAGGATCTGGCCCCCCGGTTGCGCACCCTGGAGGTCAACGCCAGCAGCGAGGCTTCAGATCACCAGCCCGTCTGGGTCGTCCTCACTTGAGCCGGTGCTGAAAGGCGCTGCGGACCTTGGCCACCTTGGGGGCGACCACAAACTGGCAATAGGGCTGGTTGGGATGTCGGGCGTAATAGTCGTCATGGTAGGCCTCGGCAGGCCAGAAGGTGGTGGCCTGGGTGACCTCGGTCACGATGGGGGCGCTGAACGCGCCTGCGCTGACAAGGTTCGCGATGGCTGCTTCTGCGGTCGAGCGCTGCTCCGGGCTGTGCCAGAAGATGGCCGAGCGGTACTGGGTGCCCACGTCGTTGCCCTGGCGGTTCAGGGTGGTGGGGTCATGAACCACGAAGAATATTTCCAGCAGTTCCTGAAAGCGGATGATGTCCGGGTCGAATCGCACTTGCACCACCTCGGCATGCCCCGTGGCACCGGTACAGACCTGCTCGTAGGATGGGTTGTCCCGTCGTCCCCCCATGTAGCCTGATTGCACGGATTGAACCCCCTTGAGGGGCAGGAAGGCGGCTTCCAGGCACCAGAAGCAGCCGCCGGCCAGGGTGGCGGTTTCCAGTACCGGTTCGGACAGGGTCATGGCAGTCTCCAGCATGCAAAGGAATCATCATAATTCCCCTGAGCCCCAGGCGAAATCCATGACAAGCCGAGGGTTTGGCAACGTGGCGTCCTTACATCCATGGCCATGTTGTCTGGATGAACGGCCAGGAAACCTGGGGGATGGCACCCGGTATGGGGGTATCATTGGCCATTCAAGATTTTCATGGCGGTCCGATGGTCAATAGGCTGAATTCCTACCTGCTTGGCGTACCTTTCCAGGTCAGGCGGGCGTTGACTTTCCTGGCTGACCTCATTCTGATCCCGGTGTCCCTCTGGGTCGCCCTCATACTGCTGGACCCTGCCTGGCCCCAGCACATCGGCCGTGCCGCCGGGGTGTTCATCCTGCTGACCGTGTTGACCATTCCCCTGTTTGCCCAGATGGGGCTTTACCGGGCGATCATCCGGTATCTGGGCTGGCAGGCCATGCTGGTCATCGGGGGTGGTGCGCTGCTCTCGTCCCTGTTGCTCTGGGCCATGATGCTGCTGACGGACCTGATGCCCATGTCCCATGCCTTGCCCGTGGTGTATGGGCTGACCCTCATGGTGATGCTGGGGGGCGGTCGCATCCTCATGTGGAGCGTCTTGTCCGACCGGCCTTCCGGGTCTTCCATCCCCATGGTGGTGTATGGCGCCGGTGCAGGCGGGCGCCAACTGGTCAGCCTGTTGCGTTCAGGCGGGCATTATTGGCCGGTGGCATTTTTTGACGACAGCCCCCGCCTCCAGGGGCGGTATGTGGAGGGCATCGAGGTCATGGACCCGCGCGACCGGGACATGCTCATGAAGCTGCGTTCCCGAGGGGTTCGAGATGTGTTCCTGTGCGTGCCCTCGGCCAGCCGGGCCCAACGCCGCCGCATACTGAACCTGCTGGAGCCTTTGTCGTTCCACATCCGGACCGTGCCTGCCCTGGACGAAATCATCTCTGGCCATGCCCGTCTGGACGAGGTCCGGGAAATCCAGATCGAAGACCTCCTGGGCCGGGGGCCGGTGCCTCCCAACGAGGCGCTGCTGGAACAGTGCATCCATGGCAAGGCGGTCCTGGTGACCGGGGCTGCCGGTTCCATCGGCTCCGAACTGTGCCGTCAGATCATCGACCTGGGGGCGGACAAGCTGGTGTTGCTCGATCATTCCGAATTCGGTCTGTATCGGGTGGAAGGGGAGCTGCGCCACTACCTCAAGGAGCAGCGCCGCAAGACCCAGCTGATTCCCCTGTTGGGCAGCATTACCGATCAGGTACGCATGGAGAATGTCTTCTCCACCTATGCCATTCACACCGTTTACCACGCGGCGGCCTACAAGCATGTGCCCCTGGTGGAGCACAACCCCCTGGAAGGCCTGAAGGGCAACGTGTTCGGTACCTACATTACCGCGGACTGTGCCCGCCGTCATGGCGTCAGCCATTTTGTCTTGATCTCGACCGACAAGGCGGTCCGCCCCACCAATGTCATGGGTGCCAGCAAGCGTCTGGCCGAACTGGTGCTCCAGGCCATGCAGCAGGAAGGCGGCAAGACAGTCTTCAGCATGGTGCGGTTCGGGAACGTGCTGGGGTCCTCCGGGTCCGTGGTGCCGCTGTTTCACGAGCAGATCCGGCGTGGCGGACCCTTGACCGTCACCCACATGGAGATCACCCGTTTCTTCATGACCATCACCGAGGCGGTGCAACTGGTCATCCAGGCCGGTGCCATGGCCGAGGGGGGCGACGTGTTCGTGCTGGACATGGGCGAGCCGGTCAAGATCGACGATCTGGCCCGGCACATGGTGCGCTTGAGCGGCCTGGAGATTCGTGACCAGAACAATCCGGACGGTGATATCGAGATCGTCTACACTGGTCTGCGCCCCGGCGAAAAGCTCTACGAGGAACTGCTGATCGGCGAGGATGTGTCCGGTACCGAGCATCCCAAGATCATGCGCGCCGTGGAAGAGATGTTGCCCATGGCCGAGCTGCGCAAGCGGCTGGATGTGCTGGAATCCGCCATGGTCAAGGGAGATCAGCCGGCCGTGCGTTCCATTCTTCTCGAGTGCGTCAAGGGCTACAAGCCGGGTGAAGTCATCGAGGACCGGGTCTGGGTGGAACGCAACGACCCTCAGCCCGGGACCGCAGCCGGAGTCACCGTCCACTGAACATCAGGCGGCGGGTGGTCAGGGTTGCCGCGATTCGGTGATGTGTGAATACATCAACGGTTCCCCAGGCGCCCGCGCTGCTCCCCCAGGCAAACCCGGCCCATGGCCTTCTCCCGGCGCTGGGTGGGGCGCGTCATGCCGACTGGTAGCCCGCCGGGTTGGTTTGTTGCCAGCGCCAGGTATCGGCGCACATCGCTTCGATGCCGAATTCGGCCTTCCAGCCCAGCAAGGCCTCTGCCAGGGCCGGGTCGGCATAGCATTGGGCCACATCCCCCGGACGTCGGGGCGCAATGCGATAGGGCACGGGTCGCCCACTGGCCTGCTCGAAGGCACGTACCATGTCCAGTACCGAATAGCCACGCCCGGTTCCCAGGTTGACCGTGAGCAGGCCGGGTTCCCGCCAGAGATAATCCAGGGCGGCCAGGTGTCCCCGGGCCAGATCCACCACATGGATGTAGTCCCTGACGCCCGTACCATCCGGGGTCGGGTAGTCGGCTCCGAACACCGAGAGTTGTTCCCGTCGCCCCACGGCCACCTGGGCAATGAAGGGCATCAGGTTGTTGGGGATGCCGTTGGGGTCTTCGCCGATCAAGCCGCTGGCGTGGGCGCCCACCGGGTTGAAATAGCGCAGGCGGCCCAGGCTCCAGCCGGGTTCCGCACGATGCAGGTCGGCCAGGATCTCCTCGATCATGAGCTTGCTGCGGCCGTAGGGATTGGTGGCGCTGACCGGAAAATCCTCCTTGATCGGCACGGCATGGGGGTCGCCGTAGACCGTGGCGGATGAGGAGAACACCAGGGTCTTGACCTGGGCCTGTTTCATGGCGGCGAGCAGTTCCAGGGTGCCCCGGACGTTGGTGTCGTAATAGTCCAGTGGCTTGGCCACGGATTCTCCCACCGCCTTGAGTCCGGCAAAGTGGATCACGGCATCCACGGACTGGCTTGCAAACAGCCGGTCCAGGGTGCTGCGGTCGCGTATATCCCCCTGGATGCATTCCGGGTGGGTCCCGGTGATGGTGGCCACGCGCGCCAGGGCTTCCGGATGGCTGTTGCAGAAATTGTCCAGGATGACTACCCGGTGTCCCGCCTGGAGGAGTTCGACACAGGTGTGGGAGCCGATGTAACCCGCCCCCCCGGTCACCAGGATGGTTTTGCTTGGCATGTGCGATGCCTCCCTATCGAGTTGGTTTACGCCGAGAAACGCATGGAAAAGTCCACGGCATGGACATGTTTGGTCAGGCTGCCCACCGAGATGCGATCCACGCCGGTTTCGGCGACGGCCCGCACGTTGGTCAGGTCGATGCCGCCGGAAGCCTCCAACAGGGCCCGGCCCCGGGTCAGGCTTACGGCCTCGGCCATTTGTTCCAGATCGAAATTGTCCAACAGTATCAGCTTGGCGCCGGCCTGGAGGGCTTCTTCCAATTGGTCCAGGGATTCCACTTCCACCTGGATGGATACCCCGTCGGGCGCGATCCGGTGGGCGGACTCCAGGGCAGGGCGGATGCCGCCGGTGGCAGCAATGTGGTTTTCCTTGATCAGGATGCCATCATGGAGGCCGACTCGCTGGTTTTCGCCACCGCCACAGGTCACCGCATACTTCTGGGCCATGCGCAAACCCGGCAGGGTCTTGCGGGTATCCAGAATCCGGGCGTCGGTACCCGATACGGCCGCCACGTAGTCCCGGGTGAGGGTGGCCACCCCGGACAGGGTCTGGAGGAAATTGAGTGCCGGCCGCTCGGCGCTCAGCAAGGCCCGGGCCTGGCCATGGATTTCGCACAGTACCTGGCCCGCCTGGACCGGTTCCGCGTCATGGGCCTGCCACAGTATGCGGGTATTCGGGTCCAGCGCATGGAAGCAGGCATCAAACCACGCGCTGCCGCACAGAATGGCATCTTCCCGGGTAATGACCCGGGCCCGGGCCAGCCGGTCAGCCGGTATCAAGCGCGCGGTCAGGTCGGTGCCCGGGGCGCTGCCAGTGCGGCCCAGGTCTTCATCCAGGGCGGCCCGGACGTTGGCTTCGATGGTGGATTGCAGGACTTCCATTCATTCTCCTTGTGTGTGTACCGATATTCTACGCCGGTTGAAATTCCCATCCTTTCCCCCATTTGCGTGTCAAGTAACCCATTACGGAGAAAGCGATGCGCTTCGACAAGTTGACCACGCCGTTCCAGTCTGCCATCCAGGAAGCCCAGAGCCTGGCGGTAGGCAACGACAACCCCTATATCGAGCCCCTGCACCTGCTGGCGGCCATGATCAACCAGGAAGACGGTTCTGCCCGGGCCATCCTGCAACGGGCCGGCGCCCGCGTGCCCGCCCTGCTGACCGGGATCCAACAGTCCCTGGACCGGCTGCCCAAGGTGGAAGGCCAGGGTGGGGAAATCTCGATATCCCGGGAGCTGAACAACCTGCTCAACCTCACCGACAAGGCGGCCCAGAAGCGTGGCGATGCCTACATCGCCAGCGAGCTGTTCCTGCTGGCCTGCATGGAAGACAAGGGCGAGGCGGGGAAATTGCTCAAGGAGCACGGTGTCACGGCCCAGAACCTGACGGCATCCATCGATGCCGTGCGGGGCAGTTCGGGGGTCGATTCCCAGGAAGCCGAAGGCCAGCGCCAGGCCCTGTCCAAGTACACTCTGGACCTGACCGACCGGGCCCGCCAGGGCAAGCTGGACCCGGTGATCGGCCGGGACGACGAAATTCGCCGGGCCATCCAGGTGCTGCAACGGCGCACCAAGAACAACCCGGTGCTGATTGGTGAGCCGGGCGTCGGCAAGACCGCCATCGTGGAAGGCCTGGCCCAGCGCATCGTGAATGGCGAGGTGCCCGAGACCCTGAAAGGCAAGCGCGTGCTGGTGCTGGACATGGCGGGCCTGCTGGCCGGCGCCAAGTACCGGGGCGAGTTCGAGGAGCGGCTCAAGGCCGTGCTCAAGGAAGTGGGCCAGGACGAGGGCCGGATCATCCTGTTCATCGACGAGCTGCACACCATGGTGGGCGCCGGCAAGGCGGAAGGTGCCATGGATGCCGGCAACATGCTCAAGCCGGCCCTGGCCCGGGGCGAGCTGCATTGCATCGGCGCCACCACGCTGGATGAATATCGTAAATACATCGAAAAGGACGCCGCCCTGGAGCGCCGGTTCCAGAAGGTGCTGGTGGACGAGCCCTCGGTGGAGGCCACCATCGCGATCCTGCGCGGTCTGCAGGAGAAATACGAGATCCATCATGGCGTCGAGATCACCGACCCGGCCATCGTCGCGGCGGCCGAATTGAGCCATCGCTACATCACCGACCGCTTCCTGCCGGACAAGGCCATCGACCTGATCGACGAGGCCGCCTCGCGCATCAAGATGGAGATCGATTCCAAACCCGAAAGCATGGACAAGCTGGACCGCCGGCTGATCCAGCTCAAGATCGAGCGGGAGGCCGTCAAGCGCGAGAAGGACGAGGCCTCCATGAAGCGCCTGTCCCTGATCGAGGATGAAATCCGCAAGCTGGAGAAGGAATACGCCGACCTGGAGGAAATCTGGAAGGCCGAGAAATCCATCGTCCAGGGCGGTCAGCACATCAAGGAGGAGATCGACCACCTGCGTGCCCAGATGGCCGACTTGCAACGCAAGGGCCTGTTCGACAAGGTGGCCGAGATCCAGTATGGCAAGTTGCCGCAACTGGAGGCCCAGCTGCAGCAGGCTGAAGCCGCCGGCGCGAACGCCGCCGATGGCAAGCGCGAATTCAAGCTGCTGCGCCGGGAAGTGGGCGGCGAGGAGATCGCCGAAGTGGTTTCCCGTGCCACCGGCATACCCGTCTCCAAGCTCATGCAGGGGGAACGGGACAAGCTGCTTCAGATGGAAGACCGCATCCACCAGCGGGTGGTGGGCCAGGACGAGGCCGTGCGGGTGGTGGCCGATGCCATCCGCCGTTCCCGCGCCGGTCTGTCCGACCCCAACCGGCCCTACGGCTCGTTCCTGTTCCTGGGCCCCACCGGCGTGGGCAAGACCGAGTTGTGCAAGGCGCTGGCCGAATTCCTGTTCGATAGCCAGGACCACATCATCCGCCTGGACATGTCCGAGTTCATGGAGAAACACTCCGTCGCCCGCCTGATCGGCGCCCCCCCCGGCTATGTCGGCTACGAAGAGGGCGGCTACCTGACCGAGGCCGTGCGCCGGAAACCGTATTCCGTCATTCTCATGGACGAGGTGGAAAAGGCCCACCCGGACGTGTTCAACGTTCTGTTGCAAGTGCTTGATGACGGCCGCCTGACCGATGGCCAGGGCCGCACCGTGGACTTCCGCAACACCGTCATCGTGATGACCAGCAACCTGGGCAGCCAGATGATCCAGCAGATGGCAGGAGATGACTACCAGATCATCAAGCTGGCGGTGATGGCCGAAGTGAAAAACTACTTCCGGCCCGAATTCATCAACCGCATCGACGAGGTGGTGGTGTTCCACAGCCTGGACGAGCGGCACATCGCCCGTATCGCTCGCATCCAGTTGCAGTACCTGGAAAAGCGCCTGGCCCAGATGGAGATGAAGCTGGAAGTCAGCGAAGACGCCCTGGCCGAACTGGCCAAGGCCGGCTTCGACCCGGTCTACGGTGCCCGGCCCCTCAAGCGGGCCATCCAGCAGGAACTGGAAAATCCGCTCGCCAAGGAAATCCTGTCCGGCCGCTTCGCCCCCAAGGACGTGATCCGGGTGGACATGGTGGACGGACGCATCGCCTTCGAGCAGGTGATGGAAGCAGAGGTGGTCTGAGGCATGACGCGCTCATTCCGGGCACGGCCCACTTGCTTGCGGATATTGCTTTCCTCCCTGGCCGGGGTCACTCCCCTTGCCAAGGCGGCAGGGGTTTGAAATGGCCAGCCATTGCCATTCCTTGACCCGCTGTGCCTGGTGCGGCACCGATCCGCTTTACCAGGCCTATCACGACACCGAATGGGGCGTGCCCCTGCACGACGAGATCGGGCTGTTCGAGTTCCTGATCCTGGAGGGCGCCCAGGCGGGGTTGTCCTGGCTCACCATCTTGAAGAAACGGGAAGGGTACCGACGCGCCTTCCATGGCTTCGACGCGGAACGCATCGCCCGCTATGGTGACGATGATGTGGCCCGGCTGCTGGCTGACCCGGGCATCGTGCGCAACCGGTTGAAGGTGGCGGCGGCCATCACCAACGCCCGGGCCACGCTGAAGGTACGGGAGGAATTCGGCGGACTCGACGCTTATTTCTGGCGCTTCGTGGACGGCCGCCCGATCCAGAACGTCTGGCGGGAGATCGGCCAGGTGCCGGCCCGGACGAGCTTGTCGGATGCCATCAGCAAGGACTTGAAGCAGCGCGGCTTCAAGTTCGTCGGCTCCACCATCGTCTATGCCCACATGCAGGCCACGGGCATGGTCAATGACCATACGGTGGACTGTTTCAGGCATGGGGAACTGGCCGCCCGTGAGATCGGATGATGGTGACCTGGCACGGCAATGCGGGTCCCCGTTGGTCAGGGCAGGTGGCTGACCAACGGGGGGCGCCCGGGCCATGGCTTGCCCCGAAGGTATCCAGCGCCCGATAATCGATTTACAACACCATGGAGAAGACTATGGAATTGCAGACTGTGCCGGAGTTTTCCATTCAGGGCACCTCGGGCCTTGTGTTTCGACCGGCCGATTATCGGGGTCGAAAGGTGGTCATCTACTTTTACCCCAAGGACAACACCCCGGGCTGCACCACCGAGGGCATGGATTTTGCGGCCCTGCACCCCGGATTCCACGAGGCGGAATGCGCTGTGTTCGGGGTTTCCAGGGATAGCGTCAAGTCCCATGAAGGCTTCAAGGCCAAGCTGAACCTGCCCTTCGAGTTGCTGAGTGATGAAGACGAGAAGGTCTGCGAGTTGTTCGGTGTCATGAAAATGAAGAATATGTATGGCAAGAAGGTTCGAGGCGTCGAGCGCAGCACCTTCGTCCTGGACCGGGAAGGCCGAGTGGTCCGGGAGTGGCGCGGCGTCAAGGTGCCGGATCACGCCCAGGAGGTCCTGTCCTTCGTGCAGTCCCTCGACTGAATCGTCAACCAACTCCAGGAAGCCCATGGCCCGCAAAACGAAAGTCCAGACCAAGCTTTTCGTCCTAGATACCAACGTCCTTCTTCACGATCCCACCTGTCTGTATCGGTTTCAGGAGCATGACCTCTACATCCCCATGGCCACCCTGGAGGAGCTGGACCACAACAAGAAGGGGGTGTCCGAGGTGGCGCGCAATGCCCGCCAGGCCAGCCGCTTCCTGGACGAACTGATCAGCGAGCTGGAACTGGATATCGCCGATGGCGTCACCCTGGCAGAGCACAGTCACAACGCCGCCACCGGCCGGCTCTATCTGCAGACCCATCCCATACAGAGTGATATCGCCTCGGTGCTGCCCGACAGCAAGGTGGACAATCAACTGTTGGGCGTGGTGTCTTACCTGAGCCACAAATTCTCGGGGCGGCAGGTGATTCTGGTGTCCAAGGACATCAATATCCGGATCAAGGCCCGGGCACTGGGATTTCCCGCCCAGGATTATTTCAATGACAAGGTTCTGGAAGATACCGACCTGCTGTATAGCGGGGTGCGTGAGTTGCCTGCCGATTTTTGGGACAAGCACGATAAAGGCATGGAGTCCTGGCAGAAGGATGGACGGGTCTACTACCGCCTGTCCGGCCCCATGTGCGATTCATTCCAGGTGAATGAATTTGTATATCAGGAAGCCGGGCAACCGTTGTATGCCATGGTCCTGGAGGCCAATGGAAAAACGGCGGTATTGGAAACCATCCGGGATTTCACCCACCAGAAAAATAATGTCTGGGGCATCATGGCGCGCAATAGGGAACAGAATTTCGCGCTGAATGTATTAATGAACCCCGATATTGATTTCGTCACCCTGCTGGGCCAGGCGGGTACCGGCAAGACCCTGCTGACTCTGGCGGCGGCCTTGACCCAGACCCTGGAGAAGAAAATCTATAGCGAAATCATCGTCACCCGGGTCACCGTGCCGGTGGGGGAAGACATCGGCTTCCTGCCGGGCACCGAGGAAGAAAAGATGACCCCCTGGATGGGAGCACTGGAGGACAACCTGGATGTGTTGAACAAGAGCGATGACGAAGCGGGCGATTGGGGACGTGCCGCCACCCAGGACCTGATCCGTTCCCGGGTCAAGGTGAAGTCCCTGAATTTCATGCGAGGCCGGACTTTCCTGAACAAGTTCCTGATCATCGATGAGGCCCAGAATCTGACCCCGAAGCAGATGAAGACCCTCATTACCCGGGCGGGCCCGGGCACCAAGGTGGTGTGCCTGGGCAACATCGCCCAGATCGATACCCCCTATCTGACCGAAGGCAGCTCCGGGCTGACCTATGTGGTGGACCGATTCAAGGGCTGGCCTCACAGTGGACACGTCATGCTGGCCCGTGGTGAACGTTCCCGCCTGGCCGACCATGCGGCAGAAGTTTTATAGCCAAGTCGGGCGCGATTGCATCTGCCCGGCAATGCCGGGCATTTTTTTCGGGTGCGAATAGTATTTTCGCGCCTGTAGTAGAAACAATTTGAAAGGTGCAGGCGGTGGGGCAGGTGTAATTCAGACACACTCTGACGGCCGGGATGCGTGTTGCCAATGACGGGGCCAATTTGTCGGCCAATGGGTGTGGCCAATGGGGTGGCAAAAAGCGTGTTGCCATTACCCGTTCCAATTGGCCTGATTTTGGAATGGCGGCGATCATATATGGTCACCGGCATGACTTGTATTGCAAAAAAAATAAAATCCGGTGAGAATCAGGCCATGCCGATAACAGATACCCAGCACGGATTGAAAGGATGAGCATGAAAGTGGATTTGAGCACCCTGTCTATTTCTGAATTGAATGACCTCAAGAAAGAGATCGCGGTAGAGCTGGAATTGCGCCAGCACGGAGAACGCCAAAAGCTGCTGGATGAATTCCGTGAAAAGGCCAAATCCCTGGGCATGAGCCTCGAGGAACTGATGGGGTCCGCCAAGGGCCGCGCCAAGAAAGCCAAGGGCGTGGCCAAGTATGCCAACCCGGCAGATCGCAGCCAGACCTGGACCGGCAAGGGCAAGCGCCCCCGCTGGGTGCATGAATGGCTGGATTCCGGCAAGTCCCTGGAAGAACTCGCCCTCTGAACAATCCAGGGTCCCAGGGCAAGGCCTCCGTTCAGGAGGCCTTGTTTTTTGGGACCTGCGCCAAGGCCCGGTAGCGGTTACACTTCTGGCCGTGCGACGCCTCATCCTGCTTCTTTCCCTGATCCCCCTTGCGGCCTGCCAGCAGGCTGTGAACAACCCCTATCCGACCGAAGAGGCGGGGCTTGGCATCTTGTATTCCGCCTTCTCGGAGCGGCCCAAACATCTCGATCCGGCGCGTTCCTACAGTTCCAATGAGGTGGCCTTTACCGGCCAGATTTATGAACCCCCCCTGCAATATCACTACCTCAAGCGACCCTATGAGCTGATTCCCCTGACGGCGGAAGCCGTGCCCCGGCCGCGCTACGAGGATGCCCAGGGGCGCTCCTTGCCGGAGGATGCGCCGGCGGCTGCCATTGCCGTCAGCGTGTACGAAATCCGCATCCGGCCCGGCATCCGATACCAGCCCCACCCTGCCTTCAGCCTGGATGGGGCCGGCAAGCCCCGCTACCTTCCCATCCCGACGGCTCTGCTGGACGAGGTGACGGCCATTCCGGACTTTCCGGAACCGGGGACCCGGGAGCTGACGGCCGAGGACTATGTCTACCAGATCAAGCGACTGGCCCATCCGGGACTGCATTCCCCCATTCTGGGTCTGATGGCCGGGCATATCGTGGGCTTGGGTGACCTGGCCAAGACCCTGGAGGCCGAAGCCAGGCATGGCAAGGGGGGCTGGCTGGACTTGCGCAACCAGCCACTGGCGGGGGTTCAGGTGGTGGACCGCTACACCTACCGCATCCTGATCAAGGGCAAATACCCCCAGTTCATCTACTGGCTGGCCATGCCCTTTTTTGCTCCGGTGCCCTGGGAAGTGGATGCCTTCTACAGCCAGCCGGGCATGGCGGAGAAGAACCTGGTGCTGGATTGGTGGCCGGTGGGCACCGGGCCCTACATGATGACGGTCAATCAGCCCCACCGGCAGATGCGTCTGACCCGCAACCCCCATTTCCGGGGTGAGCCTTACCCCGCCGAGGGGGCGCCCGGGGATGCCGAGGCCGGCCTTCTGGCGGATGCGGGCCGCACCATGCCCTTCGTGGATGAGGCGGTATACAGCCTGGAGACGGAAACCATTCCCTACTGGAACAAGTTCATCCAGGGTTACTACGATGCCTCGGGCATCAGTTCTGACAATTTCGACCAGGCGGTGCAGGCCGGGGCGGGCGGGGAAGTGGACGTGAGCCCGGAAATGGCGGCCCGGGGCATTGAGCTCAAGACGTCCGTATCAGCCAGCCTGTTCTACACCGGATTCAACATGCTGGACCCGGTGGTGGGCGGTCTGGACGAGAAACGGCGCAAGTTGCGCCAGGCCATTGCCATCGCCATGGATAACGAGGAATTCGTGGCCATCTTCAGGAATGGCCGTGGCATCCCGGCCCAGGGCCCCCTCCCGCCCGGGCTGTTCGGCTATCGGGACGGGCGGGAGGGGATGAATGCCCGGGTCTATGACTGGGTGGATGGCCAGCCGGTCCGAAAATCCCTCACCGAGGCCAAGCGCCTGCTGGCCGAGGCGGGCTATCCCGGGGGGCGCGATGCCGTCACCGGGCGCCCTCTGGTGCTCAACTTCGACACCCCCGCCCGGGGTCCGGACGACAAGGCCCGGCTGGATTGGTTGCGCAAGCAGTTCCGCAAGATCGACATCGAGCTGGTGATCCGGGGGACCGACTACAACCGCTTCCAGGACAAGATGCGGGAGGGGACTGCCCAGATCTTCGAATGGGGCTGGAATGCCGACTATCCGGATCCTGAGAATTTCATGTTCCTGCTCTACGGGCCCCACAAGAAAGTGGGCAGCGGGGGCGAAAATGCCGCCAATTACCAGAATCCGGAGTTCGATCGCCTCTTCGTGCAAATGAAGGACATGGACAATGGCCCGGCGCGCCAGGCGATCATCGATCGCATGGTGGATATCCTGAGGGAGGACGCCCCCTGGATTTTTGGCTTTTACCCCAAGAACTACGCCCTGCATCATGGCTGGCTCCATAACGTGAAGCCCAACCTCATGGCCAACAACGAGCTCAAGTACCGGCGTGTGGAACCTGGGTCCCGAAGCGTGGCGCGCCAGGAATGGAACCGGCCCCATTGGCTGGGACCTGCCCTGCTGGCCGGTGTGCTGGTGCTGGGCTTGTATCCGGCCTGGCGCGCCTACCAGCGCCGGCAGCAGGCGCCGGGGCGCTCCGGGAGGACTGAGCCATGAGCGCGTACCTGCTGCGCCGCCTGGCCTATGCCTTGCCCATACTGCTGGGGGTGAACCTGCTGACCTTCGCCTTGTTCTTCATGGTGAACACCCCGGATGACATGGCCCGCCTACACCTGGGCGTGAAGCGGGTGACGCCCGAAGCCATCGAGAACTGGAAGGCCGCCCGGGGTTACGACAAGCCCCTCTTCCTCAATGTCCAGGCGTCCGGGAGCGGCGTGCTGACCGACACCATCTTTTTCGAGAAATCCCTGGCCATGTTCGCCTTCGAGTTCGGTCAGGCCGATGACGGCCGGGACATCGGCAACGAGATCCGTACCCGCATGTGGCCCAGTCTGGCCATCGCCCTGCCGACCTTTGTCATCGGCCTCCTGGTCAACATCAGCGTGGCCTTGATCCTGGTGTTTTTCCGCCATAGCTATGTGGAATGGACCGGGGTGGTGCTGGCGGTGGCCATGATGTCCATCTCGGGGTTGTTCTACATCATTGCCGGGCAATACCTGTTCGCCAAGGTTTGGGCCCTGGCGCCCATTTCCGGCTATCAGGATGGCTTCAATGCGGCCCGCTTCGTCTGGCTGCCGGTCCTGGTGGGTGTGGTGGGCGGGCTGGGGGCCGGGGCCCGCTGGTATCGCACCCTGTTCCTGGAGGAAGCCGGCAAGGATTACGTCCGTACTGCCCGGGCCAAGGGCCTGAGCGAGGCCAGGGTGCTGTTCCGGCATATCCTCAAGAATGGCATGGTGCCCATCCTGACCGGAGCCGTGGCGGTCTTTCCCCTGCTGTTCATGGGCAGCCTGATCCTGGAATCCTTCTTCGGCATCCCGGGCCTGGGCAGCTATACCATCGATGCCATCAATGCCCAGGATTTCGCCATCGTCCGGGCCATGGTCTTCCTGGGGGCGGTACTGTACATCCTGGGGCTGATCCTGACCGATCTGTCCTATACCCTGGTGGATCCTAGGGTGAGGCTGAAATGATGCCCGTGGTGCTCTGGACCGATCTCCTGGTCTGGCTTCTCATGGCCGCCTTGGTGGGGGCCGTGCTGCTCATCCGGCGCCAACCCCATCTGCGGGCGCCCTGGGGTCGGGTGGCCCGGGACCCCATGGCCATGGCCGCCGCCCTGGTGCTGGCAGCCTATACCGCCATTGCCCTGCTGGATTCCCTGCATTACCGGGAGGCGCTGCCGCCCGGGCCCCAGGGGGAAGTGCACTACGCGCCGGAGGTCAAAAGCGTCCTCGACCGGCTGCTGGCACCCCTGGTGGAACGTCAGGAGAAGAGTTACTCGGCGCCTTTTGCCACCCATGCCTTTGCCCGGGAGACCTTGACCGGTCCAGATGGCCAAACCATCCGGGATTTTCCCCGCCTGATCCATGGTGGTGCCCATCTTGCCGACCCGGTACGCGATCGCGCCGCAGATATCCTCGCCAGATTGGCGGCCGGGCTGGGGGGAGGCCTGGTCATCTGGCTCGCCTGGCTGGGCTTGAGGCGTGGCCCGCGCCGCCGCCGCCACCCGCAGTTGCCCTGGCGCGCCATGGATGTCACCCTGCTGGCCCTGATGCTGGTGGTGGGCGCCCTGGTGGCCCTGGCGCCCCATTACCATGTGCTGGGCACCGACAAGGTGGGCCAGGATGTGCTCTATGCTTCCCTCAAGAGCGTCCGTACCGGTTTCCTGATCGGGGCCCTGACCACACTGGTGACCTTGCCCTTCTCGGTGGGCCTGGGAGTCGCGGCGGGCTATTTCGGTGGCCGGGTGGATGACGCCGTGCAGTATCTCTACACCACCCTGAATGCCATCCCCGGCGTATTGCTGATTGCCGCTGCGGTGCTCATCCTCCAGGCCCAGATGGAGGCCCATCCGGACTGGTTCGAGACCGGGGCCGAACGGGCCGACATGCGTTTGCTTTTCCTCTGCCTGATCCTGGGCGTGACCAGTTGGACCGGCCTGGCCCGCTTGCTCCGGGGCGAGGTGCTCAAGGTGCGGGAACTGGACTATGTCATGGCGGCCCGGGCCTTTGGCGTCTCCCATGGCCGGATCCTGGGCCGGCACATCCTGCCCAACATCCAGCACATCATCCTCATTTCCGTGGTCATGGACTTTTCCGGCCTGGTGCTGGCCGAGGCGGTGTTGTCCTATGTGGGCGTCGGGGTGGATCCGGGCATGTACAGCTTCGGCAACATGATCAACGGAGCCCGACTGGAGCTGGCCCGGGAACCCGTGGTGTGGTGGCAGTTGGGGGCGGCCTTCCTGTTCATGTTCATCCTGGTTCTGGCGGCCAACCTGCTGGCGGACAGTATCCGGGACGCCCTGGACCCGAGAACGAGGCAGCGCACATGAAGGGATTGAAGGTCCGGGATCTGCAAGTGGAAATCCGATCCGGCGAGCGGCGGCTGGTCCCCGTGGACGGTGTCGGTTTCGAAGTGGCCGCCAATGAGTGCGTGGCCTTGCTGGGGGAATCGGGATGCGGGAAGAGCCTGACCGCTCTCGCCCTGATGCGATTGCTGCCCGAAGGCGCCGACATAGCCCAGGGGACGGCCGAACTGGATGGGATCGACATGCTGGCGCTGCCCGAGCGGGAGATGCGCCGGGTGCGGGGCGGCAGATTGGCCATGATCTTCCAGGAGCCCATGACCTCGCTGAACCCGGTGCTGACCATCGGTCAGCAGATCGAGGAGGCCCTGACGGCCCATGGGGACGCCTCGCAGCCGGGCATCAAGCACCAGGCCCGGGAGCTGATGACAGCCGTGGGGTTGCCCCCGGAGCGGCTCGCCGCCTATCCCTTCCAGCTGTCTGGGGGGCAGCGCCAGCGGGCCCTGATCGCCATGATGCTGGCGGGCGATCCCGAGGTTCTGATCGCCGATGAACCCACCACGGCCCTGGATGTGACGGTTCAGGCCCAGATCCTGGCCTTGCTGAAGCAGTTGCAGCAGCAGCGCGGCATGGGACTGCTCCTGATCACCCATGATCTGGATGTGGCCCGGGATATGGCCGACCGGGTGGCCGTGATGTATGCGGGCCAGATCGTGGAATGGGCCAGCCGGGAAACCCTGTACCAGAGTCCTTTTCATCCTTACACCCAGCGCCTGTTCCAGGTGCTGCCCGCCATATCCAGGCGTGGTCAGCGCCTGGCCCAGATCCCGGGCAATGTGCCCGGACCCGAGGTGCGCCTGGAAGGCTGTCGTTTTTCCGGTCGTTGCCTCCGGGTCATGGATCGTTGCCGCCAAGAAACACCGGCGTGGCGACAACTGTCCCCTGATCATGGCGTGCGCTGCCACCTGGCCGATGGCGTCGACCCCATGGCTGCCCCCGTTGCGGCGCCTGCCCCATCGGAGACGAGCGCGAGCCCATCGGCAGGGGAGGGTGCAGCCAAAGCGACCGGTCCCGTCCTGGCTCTGCAAGGCCTGGCTGTCCATTTTCCGGTCCGGACCGGTCTGTTGCGACGTACCACCGATGTGGTCAAGGCCGTGGACGGTGTTGACCTGGAGGTCCATCAGGGTGAGACCGTCGCCCTGGTGGGGGAGTCGGGCTGTGGCAAGACCACCCTGGCCAGGGCCGCCTTGCGGCTGCTGGAGCCCACCTCGGGTCGGCTGGAACTGCTCGGCCGGGATATCCGTCAGCTGGAAGGCGAAGCACTGCGGCGCCAGCGGGCGGCCATGCAGATCGTGTTCCAGGATCCGTTTTCATCCCTCAATCCTCGCATGCGTGTGGGAGAAATCCTGGAGGAAGGGATGCGTGCCTTGCGCCCCGAGCTCTCGGGCCAGCAGCGTGCCGCCGGGCTGGCGCGCCTGCTGGAGCAGGTGGGCCTGCCCCAGGATGTCGTCGGCCGCTATCCCCATGAATTTTCCGGCGGCCAGCGTCAGCGTATCGCCATTGCCCGTGCCTTGGCGGTAGGGCCGGCCCTGATGGTGCTGGATGAGCCCACCAGCGCCCTGGACGTGTCCGTGCAGGCACAGATACTCAATCTGCTGGCCGACCTGCAACGGCAGCAGGGCCTTGCCTATTTGTTCATCACCCACAACCTGTCCGTGGTGGGGTATCTGGCCCATCGGGTGGCGGTGATGTACCGGGGGCGCCTGGTGGAGACAGGTCCGGCGGCCGAGTTGCTGACCCGGCCTGGACATCCCTACACCCGGCTGCTGCTGGGCTCGGTACCCGGTCGCGGGTTGCCTGAAACACCGGCGTCTGTACCCGGAGGGCAGGCGGCTGCCCCAGGAGGGGGCTGCGCCTTTGCTCCGCGTTGTCCCCAGATGAGGCGCGAATGTCTGGAGGAACAGCCGGCGCTGAGGGAACTGGCACCGGGACGTCAGGCCGCCTGTCTGTTCCCCTTGGTCTGAAGCTCCGTTGCCAGTCGGTCAGCCGGCTTTCGGAATGAACAGGGTATCGCCGGGCCGGAGGATGTTGAGCCGGCCATTCAGGGCCTTGATGTCCGCGACCGTGACCCGATAGCGTTTGGCCAGGGCGATCAGGGTGTCGCCCGGGCGGACCTTATGAGTGCGCCGTTTGCGGGTTTCCGTACCCGGTTTGCTGGCCACCTTGGCCTTGGCGGTGCCCTGGGCGGATGGTTTGCTCTCGGTGCTGGCTACCCTGAGGGGGGGCGCGGAGGCGTTGGGGTGGTCTGCCTTGGGCTGATTTGCCTGGGGGCTGGCCATGGATTGAGAGGGTACGGGCACCAGCAAGGTGGTTGCCGTCTTGAGGGCACCCTTGCCGTTCAGCTCCAGGGGGTTGTGTTCCTTGAGCCATTTCAGGCTGATGTCGAATTTCTCGGCGATCGTGCGGATGGATTCCCCCTTGCTGGCCTGATATTTCTTCAAGCGCAGGTGACCAACGCCGGATTCCTCCAGATTGTTCTTGAAGCGCTGTACCCGATCCACAGGCAGGAGGATGCGGCTCAGGGAGTCGGAATAGATCACGTTCCTGCGGTATCCGGGGTTCAGGGTCAGGAATTCCTCCAGGTCCATGCCCGCCAGGCGTGCCACTGAGCGGGCCTCCATGGGATGGGCCAGCTTGACTTGCTGGAAATAGGCTTCATCCGGCAGGAAGTCGATGCTCAGGCCAAAGCGCTCCGGTTGCAATACCAGGTGGCTCACCGCGCGCAGCTTGGGTACGTAATGCCGGGTTTCGGTCGGCAGGGACAGGGCCGCGTAATCCGTGGCCAGTCTTGCGGCGCGATTCCTGGCGATGGCCCGGGAAAGACAGCCTTCGCCACAGTTGTAGGCGGCCAGGGCCAATTCCCAGTCACCGAACATGTTGTGCAGATATTCGAGGTGATCCAGGGCAGCCCGGGTGGCGGCGACGATGTCCCGGCGTCCATCGTACCAGTGGTTCTGGTTCAGTCCATATACCTTGCCGGTGGCGGGCATGA
The DNA here is from genome assembly GCA_020724415.1 of Thiobacillus sp. GTDB lineage: Bacteria > Pseudomonadota > Gammaproteobacteria > Burkholderiales > Thiobacillaceae > JADJCP01. The sequence continues at coordinate 20,427 of DYHB01000002.1, read as the reverse complement.
ACTGCCAGATCCCGGCGGCCCGGGCGGGGGACACGGCCTGGGGATTGAAGGAGGACTCGATGACCGGAAGCAAGGCGATCTCCAGGGGCATGCCGCGTTTTTCCACCTGCTCCACGATGTGGTAAAGATAGGGCCGACTGCGTTCCAGGGTCTTCTGGAGATGCTGGGGGTGGCGCGCATACCATTCTTCATGCACCCGGATCAGGGGGTGGTCGCTTTCCGGCAGGGCCAGGCCGGCGCGTATCCGTTGCCAGATGTCACCCGGCGGAAGCGGTTCGGCAACGGGTATCGCCACAGGTTCGAGAGTCGGCGTGGCCTGAACATCGGGGGGGGGCGGGAGGAGCGGCTGGGTCCCAGGCTTTGGGGCTTCTGCCACGCTGGCCACTACCAACGGAGTCATGGGCTCGGCAGCAATGCCCGGGGCGGCTTGCCAAGCCAGCCACAGAGCTGGAACGAGGGCGAGATACGGCTTGGTCATGGGTATTGCACCATCCCCCGGAGGGGAGTCCCTACGAAAACCCATTGATTTTACTTATGGATTTGCCCGGAGTCAAGGATCGGTGTCTATATCGAATAATGAGTTACAGCAATATTTGAACCCATGTAATTAAAAATATTTTATATGTCCATGTTATGCCTGATCTTTCAGCTGGCGTAGTGTGGCGAATACTTTTTCGCGGTCTTCTGCCTCCGATTCCGAGAGCATTCCCGATCCCAGCATCACCTGCCGCAACTGGGGATCATCCCAGCGCAGGAAGGGATTCCGCTGCTTCTCGTCGCCCAACATGACCGGCAGGCTGGGCAGGTTTTTTGCCCGCAGTTGAGTGACTTCATGCTCCCAGGCCAGCAGTTGGGGGTGCTGGGGTTCCAGGCGGCGGGCGAACGCCAGGTTCGACCGGGTATATTCATGGGCGCAGGCGACCCGGGTATCGTCCGGCAACGCCGCGATGCGGGCCAGGCTCTGGCGCATCATGGCGTGGGTGCCCTCGAAGACCCGGCCACATCCGCAGGAAAACAGGGTGTCGCCACAAAACACGTGGCCCTGTCCCACATAAGCCAAGTGATCCAGGGTATGACCCGGCACGGCCATGACTTCAAACGACACGTCTGGATGGTCGAAGGCAATCCGCTGGCCGTCATCCACCGGATGGGTGATGCCTCGGATATGGTTGCCCCGGGGCCCGAACACCCGGGCGCCGGTCGCGGCCAGGGCCATGATGCCTCCGGCATGGTCGCCGTGGTGATGGGTGATGAGCAGGGCGCGCAAGCGTATGCGCCGGGTGGCCAGCCAGGCTAGAATGGGTTCGGGCTCGCCTGGGTCCACCACGACGGCGTCCCGCCCGTCGTGGATGATCCAGGCATAGTTGTCACGCAAAAAGGGTACCGGCTCGATGCTCAGCATGCCCCGATTCTGGGAATTTGGTGGCGGGCGGTCAACCTGGGAAATGGCGATCCACAATGCAAGACTGGTTTGAATCGGATGCGGGACGGTATGTCCTCGGACGCGAACTGAGCTGGTTCGATGCCACCTCAGCGGATTTGTTCGGGTTCAATGCCATGCAGGTGGGCATGTGCCAGGTGGATTGCCTGCGCGCCAACCGGATGCCGCATCGCTTCTGTGGCAAGCCGGGCGGCGGCAACCTGCTCTGCCGGCCCGAGTTGCTGCCCATTGCCAGCCAGTCCCTGGATCTGGTGGCGCTGCCCCATGCTCTGGAGTATTCCCCCAATCCACATCAGTTGCTGCGGGAAGTGGAACGGGTATTGCGCCCCGAGGGGAGGCTCCTGCTGACCGGTTTCAACCCCTTGAGTTTCTGGGGTATGCGCCGCACCCTGGGGCAGCGCCGCAGTTATCCATGGAACGGGCAATTCCTGCGTCTCGCCCGGATCAAGGATTGGCTGTCCCTGTTGAGTTTTGAACTGGTCGGAGGGCGCATGGCCTGCTATGCCCCTCCGGTGAACCGTAGCCGTTGGCTGGAGCGATTTGGTTTTCTGGAGTCAGCGGGTGACCGTTGGTGGGCCTTGGGCGGTGGCGTGTACATGCTGCACGCCGTCAAGCGTGTCCAGGGCATGCGCCTGATCTCGCCCCAGTGGGGGGACAATTGGCTGGGACAGCGGGGGCTGGCCGGTTCTCCCAATCGAATCGGCAGTCACCGGACCGGCACGCGTTGCATGGGTGAAGAATGAATACCGAACAAGTGAAGGATGGTCCCCAGCCTGACGGATGGGTGGATTTGTACACCGACGGTGCCTGCAAGGGGAATCCGGGCCCGGGCGGCTGGGGTGTGCTCATGCGCTATGGCCGCCACGAAAAGCGGCTGTGCGGTGGCGAACCGGCCACCACCAATAACCGCATGGAGCTGATGGCGGTCATCCAGGGCTTGCAGCATCTCACCCGGGCGAGCAAGGTGCGGGTCCATACCGACTCCCAATACGTGCAGAAGGGGATTTCCGAGTGGCTGGCCAACTGGAAGCGCCGTCAATGGAAATCAAGCACCGGGCAGCCCGTGAAGAACCAGGATCTCTGGCAGGCCCTGGACCGCGAGGTGGCCAGGCATGAGACGGAATGGTTCTGGGTCAAGGGCCATGCGGGCCATGTGGAGAACGAGATTGCCGACCAGTTGGCCAATGAAGGTGTTGCCAAGGGGAGGCGCCCATGACCCGGCAGATCGTGCTGGACACGGAAACCACGGGCCTTAGCCACGAACAGGGGCATCGGGTGATCGAGATCGGTGCCGTGGAAATACTCAACAGACACACCACCGGGCGCCACTACCATGTATATCTGAATCCCGACCGGGAGGTGGATGCCGGCGCCTTGGAAGTGCATGGCCTGAGCAATGAGTTCCTCTCAGACAAGCCAAGATTCGCGTCCGTCGCCATGGAATTCCTGGCCTTTATCCAGGATGCCGAATTGATCATCCACAATGCCCCGTTCGATGTGGGATTCCTCAATGCGGAGCTGGCGCGCATCCAGCAGGCCGCGCTGAAGAGCCATTGTGCCGGCGTATTGGATACGCTCAAGCTTGCCAAGGAATTGCATCCCGGCCAGAAGAACAATCTGGACGCCCTCTGCCGCCGCTACGATGTGGACAACTCCGGACGCGCCTATCACGGGGCCCTGCTGGACGCCCAGTTATTGGCTGAAGTCTATCTTTCCATGACCCGGGGCCAGGATTCCCTGGCCATTGACCTGGGCGGGTCGCCGGCCGCGGGCGGGGTGGCCACGCTGGCCAGGCCCGAGGTGCTGATCATCCTCCAGCCCAGCCCTGACGAACTTGCGGCCCATGGGGCCTATCTGGAAGGCCTGGCCAAGGAGTCCGGCCAAGCCGTGGATTGGTGACGCAGGGGATGGCCTGCAGGCTCGGCACGGGCCGTGGGGATCAGGACAAAACCCCGTAGCCGCCATCCTCTATCGTTTGTTTCAGCTGGTCCGGTTGAGTGCGAAGCGGGTCGTAGTCCACTTCCACGCGGCCGCTGGCCAGATCAATGCGTGTATCGCCGGTACCGTCCACGCCAGCCAGCAGGTTGCGCACGCTGTTCACGCAACCCATGCAGCTCATGCCGGTGACATTGAATACGATGGTTTCCATGGTTCAGGCCTTGTCCAAACTGTGCCCCTGGGCGGGACTGTCGAGAATCTGTCCGTCTGCGCCATAAAGATTCACCGGTCGGGAAGCCGATTGCAATACGTCGATCGCGCCCCGGGTGCGCTCCAGTTGGGCTTCCACCAGTTGGGCGTTGCGACGGTTCAAGTGGTCGGCCTGGCGGGCCAGGGCCAATATCTCCAGCCACTGGGGCAGGATGCTGGCCGGCACGTGCAATCCGTGGGCCGTACGTTCCGTGCCGGGTTGCTGCATGAGCCAGGCCATGGCCCGGTTCCAGGTCTCGGCAACGGATTCGGCCAGCCGGTTCTTGCCTTCCACCGTGGCCGCCAGCCGGTGCAGGTCCATATCCCCCAAGGCGGAGATTTCCTCTTCCAATATGACGACGAAGGCTTGCAAGGCCTTGTGCAAGTCGCTGAGGGGCGGATGCAGGATCATTTCCGGTGGTGAGAGAGTTGTTCCACCGTGGATTCTACGATTTTCTCGGCCACCACTTCTTCGTCCACCTTGAATTGTCCCGAGGCGATGGCGTCGCGAATGCTGTCGATCTTGCCGATGTCGGTCACATCCACCTCGGCCAGGGCCGACTCCAGGGCCTGCAACCGGGAAGAAGCGCTACTGAGATCGACGTTGTCCCGGACGCTGTCAGGGCTTTGGGTGTCGTCCCGTTTCCGGCTGCGCAAGTCGCGTCCATCCTTGGCGCGGACGCCGGATAGGCTGTTGATGACATTGTCGATTTTCACGTCCGCTCTCCTGGATTGACGTATGTGGTGCGGATAACGGCAGTGCCGAAGGAATCTTTAGGGCCGAAACTCAGGGCCGGATCCTGGCACGGCCCTCCGATTCGACCGTGGCATGAATGATACGCCCGGATGGAGTCTTGAGACGAATCACGTCCCCCAGGCTGCCTTGCTGCTGGGCAATGGCTTCCTGGCTCACCTGGAAGGCGCCGCCATCCAGCACCACCCTGACCCGCTGCCCGGCCTTGACCAGCGCCCGGCGGCGCAACTGTTCCAGTCGAAAGGGCTGGCCGGCCTGGAGGGGCATGGTCAGGCTGGAATGACCCAGGAGGGCGCTGTCCTGAAGGTAGCCTGTAGGGGACGAACGGTAGTCGATGAGCGCCATCCGGCCATCCGTCGGGGCCAGGGGCTGGCCATTGCGCAGGGCCCGGGTGGCGACCAGGGCCGGGCCCCGGAGGGAAATGTCATAGCCCATGTACAAGGACCAGGCCCGCTCGCCTGGGCAACGGGCGCCTACACTGCCCGTGCCCCAGGGTTCGCCCCCAGGCGGCAGAAAGAACTCGACCTGGGAGCAGGGCTGGAGGCGCAGGCGTGGATCGGGGGCTCGGACCCGGGCCAGCGCCGTGCTGCCGGGATGCCGGGTCGTCGCCTCCCGCTGCAGCCAGGTTTCGGCGTCACCTGCCAACCGGTCGAGATCCTGGTGCTTCGGCGCGGCCTGGGCCATGCCGGTCAGCATGCCCAGGGCCAGGCCCGCCACACAGATTCCCAGGGCAACCCCCCTCATTGACGTTCCAAGCGATAATCCATAGCGTACATACCATAACCTCAAACAGACCCGACGACCATGGACCATCCTTCCCAGCCCAGCGAGATCGCACGCGAGACCATCAAACGTCTGGCCGGACGCAAGCAGCCGCCCACGCCCCAGAATTACCGGCGCGTCTACGCCGAGGTGGCGGGGAACCAGGAGGAAGAAGTGCGCTGGCCGGAGGTCATGCGACAGTTCCTCAAGCAGTGGGAAGGCTATCATGCCGGGCTGACCCAGACCCGGAAGCGGGAAATGCTGGACCGGGTGCTGATCAATTTCGGCCACGACTCGGAACAATTGGCCCAGAAACTGGCCTCCCTGGCCCACTCCTGGGGCGAGTCCCAGGAAAAGAACCGGTCCGAGCGGACGCCGGCGACGGATCAGGAGTCCGGGCCCGAGGGTGCGGCTGCCTCTCAGCCCGTCCTCGCGGATACGGGGCGACTGGGGCGTCTGTTCACGGATTACTTGGCCGACCTGGGTGGAGAATGTGGGTCGCGCTGGCCGGACCTGGCTCAGCAAAGCCAGGCCTTGGCACGCCAGATCGAAACCAACGGTCATCAGATGGAAGAGCGTCATGTCAGCCTGCTGGGAGACCTCTGGCGGGAATTCCTGCTCCGGGCGGCGGGGGATGCGGAATCCCTGGACGGTCTGAAACGGCTCATGGCGCTGCTGTTGGAAAACCTGGGCGAAATGGTGACCGATGACGCCTGGTTCTCGGGCCAGATGTTGGCCATGCGGGCCGTGGTCTCGGGAAACCTGAACCGTTATGCCCTCTATGACGCCGAGAGCAGCCTGAAAGAGCTGGTGTCGCGGCAAAAGCAGATCAAGGGCGGTCTGACCGAGGCCAAGGAAAAACTGAAACACCTCATTTCCACCTTCATCGACCGGGTGGGTGACCTCACCACCAGCACCGGCGGCTATCATCAGCGCATCACCGATTACAGCGAGCAGATTGCCCGGGCGGAGGACATCAGCCAGCTCACGGAAGTGATGGATCATTTGTCCAGCGACATGCTCCAGATTCAGGGGGAGATGCAGAACACCCACCAGGAACTGGTGGATGCCCGGCATCATGTGGAAGAGGCGGAAAGCCGGATCCACCAGCTGGAGGCCGAACTTCAGGAGGTGTCCGCCCTGGTCCGCGAGGACCAGCTCACGGGTGCCCTGAACCGGCGCGGTCTGGATGAGGCCTTCATGCGTGAAGAGGCCCGATCCGACCGCGTCTCGGCGCCCTTGTCCATAGCCCTGATGGATATCGATCATTTCAAGAAGCTGAATGACAGCCTGGGCCACCGGGCCGGTGACCAGGCCCTGGTCCACCTGACCAATGTGGTGCGCACCCTGTTGCGCCCCATGGACAGCCTGGCCCGCTACGGCGGGGAGGAATTCCTCATCCTGCTGCCCAATACCGGTGCCGACGAAGCCGAGAAGGTCATGCTTCGCTTGCAGCGGGAACTGACCAAGGAATACTTCCTGCACGATAACCAGAAGGTGCTCATCACCTTCAGCGCAGGGGTAGCCCAGCGACGGGAAGGCGAGGACCGGCAGGAATTCATCGCCCGGGCCGATCAGGCCATGTACCGGGCCAAGGCCCACGGACGCAACCGCGTCGAGCAAGGGTGACCCCTCAGGAGGAGACTTGCCGGCAATTCTTGCCACCCGGGGGTCTGTGTACCCCGGTCTATCCCGTGATGATTCTGTAACCTGCTGTATTTTAATTGTTTTTTGTGTCATCAATGGATGGCACGTGGCTTGCTTTTCGTTTGGTCAAGAGGAGCTCGCCCCATGTTCAACAGAATCGATCAGGAAGTCAGCTTTACCCGGACAGCACTGAATCTTCGTGCCATGCGCCAGGAGATTCTGGCGGCCAACATCGCCAATGCCGATACGCCGGGATACAAGGCCCGGGACGTGGATTTTGCCGCTGCCCTGCGGGCGGCGAAGGGGGCCGGTGGGCCCCTGGGGCTGGCGCGTACCAATGAAGCCCATCTTCAGGGGGCGGGTGGTGGTTCGGCCATGCAGGCCGGCGTGATCAAGTACCGCACCCCGCTCCAGCCCAGTCTGGATGGCAATACGGTGGACCTGAACGTGGAACGGGCCGCCTTCACCGAGAATTCCATGCACTACCAGTTCATGCTGGAACGGGCGCGCAGCACCTTCCAGCGCATGAAGTCTGCCCTGGAGCCCAGTCGATAATGTCCATGAGCAATGTTTTCCAGATCGCAGCGTCGGCCCTCACGGCCCAGTCCATGCGACTCAATGCCGTGGCCAGCAACCTGGCCAACGCCGATTCCGCCCACGCCTCCACCGGCGAGGCCTACAGGGCCAAGCAGGTCTATTTCCAGGCCGTGCCCATGAGCTCGGCCACCCCTTGGGCCCAGGGCGTCCAGATGGTCAGGGTGATCGAAGATCCGGCGCCGCCGCGTCTTGTGTATGACCCCAAGCACCCCTTGGCCGACGACAAGGGCTATGTGGCGTATTCCAACGTGGATGTGGTGGAGGAGATGGTCAACATGATTTCTGCCTCCCGTTCCTACCAGACCAACGCCGAGGTGATGTCCACGGCGAAGGACATGATGCAGCGCACCCTGGCGCTGCTCCAGTCTTGAGGAGTGAGTCATGGCTGTTTCTGCCATTGAAAGCTATCAGGCCAGTCTGAACGCCAAGGCGGGGTCCGCCAGTGCGATCTCCGGGGTGCAGGATCGGTTCTTGACCCTGCTGGTGACCCAGCTCAAGAACCAGGATCCCATGAACCCCATGGAGAATGCTGAGCTGACCACCCAGTTGGCCCAGATGTCCACCGTGGAAGGGATCAACAAGCTCAATGCCGGCTTCGAGGCCTTGTTGGGCAGCTATCAGGCCAGTCAGACCCTCCAGGCGGCGGCTCTGGTGGATCGGGTGGTCCTGGTAGAGGGCAATCGTCTTGCCCTGGGTGAAAACGGGGCGGGTGGACGTGTCGATCTGGCGGCTCCGGCGGATCGGGTGGTGGTGCGTGTCACGGATGCGGATGGCGCCTTGGTGCGGGCCCTGGAGCTGGGGCCGCAGCCTGCCGGTGCGCTGGACTTCGTCTGGGATGGTCAGGATGCCGCCGGGAACGCCCTGGAGCCGGGCGAATACCGATATGAGGCAGAAGCCCTGCGGGGCAACGAAGGGGTGGATGTCACCACCTATGCCCTGGGCCAGGTCACCAGCGTGGCCCTCAGCGGAGGTTCTGCCAAGGTGGATGTGGCCGGTCTGGGAACTCGGGACATTGCCGAGATTCTTCGAATTTACTGAGAGGGGTTGAATCATGAGTTTTCAGCAGGGATTGAGCGGCTTGAACGTGTCCGCGAAGAATCTGGACGTGATCGGCAATAACATCGCCAATGTCTCCACGGTGGGCTTCAAATCGAGCAAGGCCCAGTTTGCCGATGTCTATGCCAGTTCCCTGACCGGGTCCACCTCGTTGAACGTGGGCATCGGCTCAAAGCTGACGGCCGTGAGTCAGCAGTTCACCCAGGGCAACCTTACGGTGACCAATAACCCCCTGGACATGTCCATCAGCGGCAACGGCTTTTTCATGGTGCAGGGCACCGATGGTACCCAGGCCTTCACCCGCAACGGGCAATACCAGTTCGACGCCAATGGCAACATCGTCAACGCCACATCGCAACAGCTGATGGGCTACACGGTGGACCCGGTCACCGGTACCGTGGGAAGTTCCCTGGGGCCCATCCAGATTTCGCCCACGGGGGTGGCCCAGACCACCAGCGAGGCCTTGCTGACCCTGAACCTGAATGCGGAGTCGCCCGATCTGGCCGGGGCCATTGACCCGACCGACCCGGATACCTATACCTTCTCGACCGCCTTCACGGTCTACGACAGTCTGGGCATCGACCATACCCTGAGCGTCTATTTCCAGAAGACCGCTGCCCTGACCTGGAACATGGAGGCCTACCTCGACGGCGCCACGGCCGCCCTGCCGGCCACGCCCATGACCTTCAATGCCGACGGCAGCCTGGCCACGCCCGCCGCCCCGGTAGCCATCAGCGCCGCGCTCACCAACGGCGCCACCACCCCCCTGGCCTTCAGCCTGGATCTGGCCGGCAGCACCCAGTTCGGCAGCAATTCGGGGGTGAACTCGGTGATCCAGGACGGTCGTGCGGCAGGCAAGTTCATCGGCCTCCAGATCGACAACTTCGGGTTGGTACAGGGCCGTTATGACAACGGCCAGACCCTGGCCATGGCCCAGATTCCCCTGTACACCTTCAACAACCCCAATGGCCTTCAGCCCATCGGCGACAATCTCTGGCTCAACAGCACGGCATCCGGCAACCCCACGCCCAACAATCCCGGCAGTGGGGTGGCCGGCACCCTGCGGTCCGGCGCCGTGGAGGATTCCAATGTGGACCTGACTGCGGAACTGGTGAGCCTGATCGTCGCCCAGCGGACTTATCAGGCCAATGCCCAGACCATCCGGGCCCAGGACCAGATCCTGCAAACCCTGGTCAACCTGAGGTAATTGAGTGGACCGCGTCATCTATGTGGCCATGTCCGGCGCCAAGCAGGTCAGCCTGCAACAGGCGTCGGTCTCCCACAACCTGGCCAACGTTTCCACCCAGGGCTTCAAGGAAGAACTGAACGTCTTCCGGGCCACGCCCTACATCGGGGACGGTGCCAAGACCCGGGCGGCCGTGGTGCAAACGACGCCCCGCACCGACTTTACCGAGGGAGCGTTCCAACAGACCGGGCGGGACTTGGACGTGGCGGTACGGGGTCCGGGCTGGATCGCGGTCCAGGATGCCCAGGGCCAGGAGGCTTACACCCGCATGGGTCAGCTCCAGGTCAGCCCCAATGGCATTCTCCAGACCAGCCATGGCCTGACGGTGCTGGGGGACGGCGGTCCCATCGCCCTGCCGCCCGACCAGGAGATCACGGTCGGCAAGGATGGAACCGTGTCCGCAGTGCCCATCGGCCAGAACCAGAATGCCGTGGCCGTGGCCGGCCGGATCAAGCTCGTGAACCCCGAGGAAACCAATCTGGTGCGGGGCCAGGATGGCCTGTTCCGGCAGAAGGATGGTGCCATTGCCGAGGCGGATGCCGCCGTCACCCTGGCCTCGGGTGTCCTGGAATCCAGCAACGTCAATCCTGCCGAAGCCCTGGTCAACATGATCAGTCTGTCACGCCAGTTCGAGATGCAGATGCGCGTCTTGAAGGTGGCCGAGGAAAACCATCGCAGCGCCGACCGTGTGCTGTCCATGCGCTAGCATGACTTGAAAGGACGAGAACCATGATCCGCTCCCTGCACATCGCCCGCACCGGCCTGGATGCCCACCAGACCCAACTGGACGTCATTTCCAATAACCTGGCCAACGTCAGTACCAACGGTTTCAAGCGCTCCCGGGCAGTGTTCGAGGACCTGCTCTACCAGGTCATCCGCCAGCCGGGTGCTCAATCCACCCAACAGACCCAATTGCCCAGCGGCTTCCAGCTTGGCGTTGGTGTTCGTCCGGTGGCCACCGAGCGGATGCATACCCAGGGTTCTCTGGAACAGACTGGAAATGCGCTGGATGTGGCCATCAACGGCAGGGGCTTTTTCCAGATCCTGATGCCCGACGGCAGCACTGCCTATACCCGGGACGGCGCCTTTCAGATCGATAGTCAGGGCACCATGGTGACCGCCAGCGGTTATCCCCTGCAGCCCAACATCGTGATTCCGGCTGACGCCCTGAGCGTGACCATCGGCCGCGACGGCACGGTATCGGTCACCCAGCCCGGCGTGGCGGCCCCCACGGTGCTGGGTCAGTTGCAGCTGGCCACCTTCGTCAACCCCACGGGCCTGCAGAGCATGGGGGAGAACATGTTTGCCGAGACGGCCGCGTCGGGCGCGCCCCAGGTCAACGCCCCGGGAACCAATGGGCTGGGCGTTCTGAACCAGAGTTTCGTGGAAACCTCCAACGTCAACGTGGCCGAGGAACTGGTCAACATGATCATCGCCCAGCGGGCCTATGAGCTGAATTCCCGGGCCATTACCACCTCCGACCAGATGCTCCAGCGCCTGACCCAGATTTGAGTCCGGCTGACGGGGGCGGCAATTATTGCCGCCAGCCAGCTCCTGGGACTAGGGGGGTGGTCCGGCAAGCCCATGATGAGGGCGATTTCAGGCGTTTCGGTCCATGGCATGGTGATTGCTTCAGTGGGCTCGAAAGCCTTCCTTTGATGGAACCCATGATGCGATCACACCTGCAAACTTTCCTGGTCCTGTTGAGTGCAGCCCTGTTTCTGGCCGGCTGTGCCGCCACGCCGGAGACACGGATCCAGCGCCCCCTCACGGCGGCTCCCCAGACGACGGCCCCCGTGGCGGTCAACAATGGCGCCATCTTCCAGCCCAGCCATGGCCTGGCTCTGTTTGAGGATCGCCGGGCGCGCAGGGTAGGGGACATCCTGACCGTCAACCTGGTGGAACGGACGTCCATCAACCGAAAATCCGAGACCACGGACGAGCGCAAGGGCAACGCCTCCATCAGCCTGCCCCAGGCCCAGGTGGGCGGCGCCTCCCTGTTTGGCGCGTCCTGGGCGCCCTCATCCTCCAACAAGCAGGAGTTCAAGGACAACGAGACCAACAGCAATACGGTCACCGGCACCATCACCGTCACGGTGGTGGAGGTCCTGGGCAACGGCAATCTGGTGGTGGCCGGCGAGAAGCAGTTGGTGGTCAACAATGACACCGAATACATCCGCATGGCCGGTGTGGTGAATCCGGCCCAGATCACGGCGGCCAATACGGTCAATTCCACCCAGTTGGCTGATGTCCAGATCGAGTCGCGCAATGCCCAAAGCCTGGACAAGTCCCAGATGGCCGGGATGATGGCCCGTTTCTTCCTCACCGTGCTGCCTTTCTGAACGGGAGACCATGATGACCCATCGACTCATCCTTGCCCTCCTGGCCCTGATGCTGGCCATGCCTGTCGGCGCCAACCGGATCAAGGACATCGCCAACATCGACGGTGTGCGCACCAACCAGCTCCTGGGCTACGGCTTGGTTGTCGGCCTGGACGGTACCGGGGACCAGACCACTTCGACCCCCTTCACGGTCCAGAGCCTGGTCTCCATGCTCGGCCAGTTGGGAGTCCAGTTGCCTCCCGGCACCAACCTCCAGCTCAAGAACGTCGCCGCCGTGATGGTCACGGCCAGCCTGCCGCCTTTTGCCAAGCCGGGCCAGCAGATCGACGTGACCGTTTCTTCCCTGGGCAACGCCAAGAGTCTGCGCGGCGGCACCCTGCTGGTGACACCCCTCAAGGGTCTGGACGGCCAGGTCTATGCCGTGGCCCAGGGCAACGTGGTGGTGGCGGGGGTGGGTGCGTCCGGCGGCGGTTCCAGCCAGCAGGTGAATCACCTGGCGGCGGGCCGGGTGCCCACGGGTGCCACCGTGGAGCGGGCGGTACCGTCCCGCTTCGGCCAGGGGGACTTCGTCCACCTGGAGTTGAAGGAGGCCGACTTCACCACCGCCAGCCGCACCACGGAGGCCGTGGACCGGGCCTTCGGCAAGGGCACGGCGATTCCTTTGGACGGACGCCTGATCCAGGTCAAGGCCCCCCAGGATCCGGGCAAGCGCATCGCCTTCCTTGCCCAATTGGAAAACCTCAGCCTCAACCCCGGGCAACCCACGCCCAAGGTCATCATCAACGCCCGCACCGGGTCCATCGTCATGAACCAGCTGGTGACCATCGACAAGTGCGCCATCGCCCATGGCAACCTCACCGTGACGGTCACCACCACGCCCGAGGTGAGCCAGCCCAACCCCCTGGCCGGCGGCGAGACCGTGGTCACCCAGCAGGCGGATGTCCAGATCAAGAGCGACAAGGGTGAATTGGTGGAGGTGCCGGCCTCCGCCTCCCTGAACGACGTGGTCCGGGCCCTGAACGCCGTGGGGGCCACACCCCAGGATTTGCTGGCCATTCTCCAGGCCATGAAGGCCGCCGGGGCCCTGAAGGCGGATCTGGAGATCATCTGATGCTGGCTGCTGCCGCCCCTGTCCCCGTCGAAAGCCTGGCCGCCGATGTGCGTGGCGCGGAAGCCCTGCGCGCCCAGGCCGCCTCGGGTGATCCGGAGTCCCTCCGCAGCGCGGCCCGGCAGTTCGAGGCCATGTTCATCCAGATCATGCTCAAGACCATGCGGGACACCCGGTTCAGCACCCAGGACGATCCCTTCGCCAACAGCCCCAGCCTGAAGCTGTACCAGGAATTGCTGGACCAGCAATGGGCCCAGCGCATGAGCGACGGCCGCGGCCTGGGCTTCGCCGAGGCCATGTACCAGGCCATGAGTCGGCCTCAGGCCACGCCCGAGGCCTTGGAAGCCCTGACACCCGGGCACCCGCTGCCAGGGCGCCCGGGGGCTGTGCCCCTGGATGCCCAGGTGCCCACAGGGTCGATCCAGGCGGAGGTGAAACCCGCCCAGACGGCAGCTCCTGAACCTGGCTCCGTCAGTCCGGGCAGCGACCGCCAGACCTTCATCGACAACCTGCTGCCCCAGGCCCGCAAGGCCGCAGAGATGCTGGGTGTGCCGGCGGAATACATCGTGGCCCAGGCCGCCCTGGAGACGGGCTGGGGCCGCAAGCCCCTGCTGACCGATACCGGAGCGGACAGCCACAACCTGTTTGGCATCAAGGCCGGGGCTTCCTGGACCGGCGCGGGGGTGGAACACATGACCACGGAATATCAATACGGCCTGCCGGTAAAGCAGACCGAGCGTTTCAGGGACTATGACAGCCATGAGGCAGCGTTCATGGACTACGCCCAACTGCTGAAGCGCCGTTATCCCCTGGCCGTAGGCGCCGAAAGCCCGGACGCCTTTGCCTCGGGCCTGGTGGCCGGAGGCTATGCCACCGACCCGGCCTATGGCCAGAAACTGCAACGGGTGATTGCCCGGTTGGGTTGATGTCCGGATTCAAGAAACGAACCCGATCGCCCGATATGGAACATGACGAAGAACGGAGTCTGAAATGAGCATGAACGTGTTGGGAGTGAGCCTCACCAGCCTCAATGCCACCCTGGTGGGCATCCGGACCACGCAACACAACATCGCCAACGCCAGCACCCCCGGCTATCACCGGCAGGAAGTGCGCCAGTCCGCCAGCGTGCCCCAGTTCCTGGGTGGCCAGTTCGTGGGTACCGGCGTGAGCACTGACAATGTGGTGCGCATGTACAGCCGGTTCCTGGACAACGAACTGCGCACCTACCAGGGCCAGCAGTCGGGCCGTGAGGTGTACTCCTTTTACGCCAACCAGGTGGATTCCCTGCTGGGGGATGCCGATAACAACCTGGACACCTCCATGCAGAAGTTCTTTGCCGCCGTCAACGAGGTGGCCAACGATCCCACCTCGGTGGCGGCCCGGGAGCAGATGCTCACCCAGGGCAAGAATCTGGCCGGGCGCATGAACCTTCTGGGGGGGCGCCTGGAAACCTTGAACACCTATGTCAATACTGAGATCGATACGGCGGTGGACCAGATCAACGCCTATGTGGAGCGCATCGCCCAGTTGAATGCGGCCATCGGGTATGGCGGCAGCCAGGCTCAGGCCCCCAATGACCTGCTGGACCAGCGGGATCAATTGGTCAGCGACCTGAACAAGTTGGTCAATGTCAGCCAGGTCCAGCAGAGCGACGGCTCCACCGCGGTGTTCCTGAGTAATGGCCAGCCATTGGTGGTGGGCGCGGACATTCAAAAGCTGCTCTCGGTCAATGACAGCCAGGACCCCAGTCGGCGCAGCATCGTCCTGCAAACCACCTCCGGGGCCCTGGTCAACATGAACCTGCAACAGCTCAGCGACGGTCGTCTGGGCGGCTTGCTGGCTTTTAGGGAAGACATCCTGCAGCCCTCCCTGAACGATCTGGGGCGCATTGCGGTGAGCCTGGCCGACCAGTTCAACACCCAGCACAGTGCGGGCTTCGATCTCGCAGGCAATGCCGGCCTGAACTTCTTTACCGATGCCAACAGTCTCCTACGCGCGCCCATACCCGACGCCGACAATGCCGGCACGGACCCGACTTTCACCCTGACCTTGTCCGGCTCCCAGAACCTCACCGCCGCAGATTACCGCTTGCGCTACGACGGCACCGACTACAGCCTGGTGCGACTCACGGACAACGTGACCCTGGGCACCATACCGGGTGCCGGGGGCAACCTGACCGCAGACGGCCTGTCCCTGACCATCGCCGGGGGAGGTCCTGCCAACGGTGACCAGTGGCTTCTGCGTCCCACCAGCTTTTCCGCCGGGGACCTGGCGGTGAACCTGGTGTCCGGTACCCAGATTGCCGCAGCCGGGACGGCCTCGCCCGGCGACAACAGCAATGCCCTGGCCCTGGCGGCCCTCCAGGGTTCCCCTGTCATGGCCGGGGGTACGGCCACCTTTTCGGCCTCCTACAATCAACTGGTCACCAGAAATGCCATACTCGCGGGCAGTGCCGAGACTGACCTGACCACCTTCACCAACCTGGCCAAGTTGACCCTGGACAGCCAACAGTCCGTTTCCGGCGTGAATCTGGACGAAGAAGCCGCCCGACTGATCCAGTACCAGCAGGCCTACCAGGCGGCCGCCCGGGCCATGCAGGTTTCTTCCTCCCTGCTGGAAGAGATCCTGTCGATACGATAAGGGGTAACCATCATGCGCATCAGTACCGCCAGTTTCTATAACGCCTCCCTCATCGGCATTCAGAACCAGCAATCCCAGATTGCCCAACTGACCCGTAAAGTGGCGGATAACCGCAGCTACCTCAACCCCAGGGAAGCGCCCATAGACAACAATCGGGCCATGGAATTGTCCAGCAGCATGGCCTTGCGCAAGCAGTACGAGTCCAACCAGCTCAAGGCTGAACTGGCCCTCAAGCACGAGAACGTGCATCTTGAATCGTTGTATGACAGCCTGACCAAGGTGCGGGCCGCCATGATGGGCGTGGGCGGCTCCAACAATCAGAGCCTGCGCGATCAGATCGCCATCGAAGTGGCCAATCTGTATGCCACCATCAAGGACTTGGGCAATGCGCGGGATTCGGGAGGCAATTACATTTTTTCCGGCTACGAAACGGACACCCCACCCATCAGCCACACCCAGGCCTACCCGGGCGCGGGGCCTTCGGCGCCTGCGGTCTATCAGCCGAATGACGCTGGCGTGCGCAATGTCACCATCGAGAATGGCCGGCAGGTGGCCACCAATGACAGCTTGCGCAACGTATTCCAGGGCGCGGGCTGGGATGTTCTGCAGGACCTTGATAACGCCGCCATTGCCCTGCGCGACAACCTGGCCAGTCCAGCTGCCGTCCAGGCCAGTCTGGACGCGGCCATGTCCTCGGTGACCAATGCCATTGACCAGTTGCGCAACACTCAGACCCAGGTGGCAGGTCGATTGCTGGAAATCGACGGCGTCCGTGGCGCCACCAAGGATCTGATGCTGTTGGAGCAAAATGCCCTGGGAGAACTGACTGAACTGGACATGGCCGCTGCCATCGTCGAACTCCAGCAGCGCCAGACCAACCTGGAGGCCTCCCAGCGCACCTACGCCCTGGTCAGCCGGTTGAGCCTGTTCGATTACCTGGGCTGAGGGCGCTTTGCCCGGGTGGGCTTGGGCGTGGGCCTTGTTTGCGCGCTATCTGGCGCTTGTGTCCGGACAAACGCCGCAACGAGGCCGTTGTTTCATTAAACGGAGTACAATCCCGACCGCAGCTTCATCGCCCACGGTCCCGGAAATACGGGGTTCCGTCTTCTGGATGGCAATAAAAAACCGCATGAGCTGTGCAGCATCATGCGGTTTTTTTCTTTTGGTGCCCAGGAGAGGACTCGAACCTCCACACCGTTGCCGGCGCTAGGACCTGAACCTAGTGCGTCTACCAATTCCGCCACCTGGGCAAAGAGGCGCGCATTCTAACGATCCAAGGAAATCAATGTCAACGAAAAAAACGTCGGACAGCAAGCCGAAACGCGGACGGGGCCAGAAAGCCCTGCGCTGGCAGGACCCTCACCTCCAGCGGGAACGCGACAAATACGAGAATCCTCTGCCCAGTCGGGAGTTCATTCTGCAACTGGTGACGGATGCGGGGGGACCGGTGCCCATGGCGGATCTGGGCTTCCAACTCGGCATCGAAGTCGAGGAAGACGAATCCTTCGAGCGCCGCCTGTATGCCATGCAGCGCGACGGCCAGCTCATCATCAACCGGCGCGGTGACCTGTGCCTGCCCGACAAGATCGAATTGAAGGCCGGCCACGTGGAAGGCCACCACGACGGCTTTGGTTTCTTCATTCCGGACGACAAGTCGGGCGACATGTTCCTGTCGGAAAAAGAGATGCACCAGGTTCTGCATGGTGACCGGGTCCTGTGCCGGGAACGGGGCGTGGACCGGCGCGGGCGCAAGGAAGGCAAGATCGTGGAGGTGCTGGAGCGGGTGAACCAGGCGCCCCTGATCGGCCGCTTCTACCGTGAACACGGCCATCAATGGGTGGTGGCAGAGAACAAGCGCATCAACCAGGACATCATCATTCCCCCCAACGAATCCCTCAACGTGCGCTCCGGCCAGGTGGTCATGGTGCGGGTGATGGAGCAGCCCACCAAGCACACGCCGGCGGTGGGGGAGGTGGTCATGGTGCTGGGCAACTATGCCGACCCGGGCATGGAGATCGAGATCGCCCTGCGCAAGCACAACCTGCCTCACGAGTTTCCCAAGCCGGCCATGACCCAGGCGAAGAAATACCCCAAAGGCGTAGTGAAACGGGATTTCGAGGGCCGGGAGGACATCCGGGACCTGCCCCTGGTCACCATCGACGGCGAGGATTCCCGGGATTTCGACGATGCCGTGTATTGCGAGCCTCTGGGCCGGGGTTTCAAGCTCTGGGTGGCCATCGCCGACGTGTCCCACTATGTCCAGCCGGGTTCGCCCCTGGACAAGGAGTCCTTCGAGCGGGGGAATTCGGTGTACTTTCCGCGCCGGGTCATCCCCATGCTGCCGGAGGAGCTGTCCAATGGCCTGTGTTCGCTGAACCCCAAGGTGGACCGGCTCTGCATGGTGTGCGAAATGGAGATCGCCGGCACCGGCAGCATCAAGAAATACCGCTTCTTCCAGGGGGTGATGCATTCCAAGGCCAGGCTGACCTATACCCAGGTCTGGGACTGGCTCTCCGAGCCCAAGCAGGCGCCCAAGGAAAGCGCCGAGCTGCTGCCCAACCTGCAGAACCTCTACAAGCTGTTCAAGCTGCTGCTGAAGGCCCGCCACAAGCGGGGGGCCATCGATTTCGAGACCATCGAGACCAAGATCCTGTTCAACGAGCAGGACAAGATCGAGCGCATCGTGCCCTATGCCCGCAACGACGCCCATCGCATCATCGAGGAATGCATGCTGGCGGCCAATGTGTGCGCCTCGGAGTTCCTCAAGAAGCACAAGCATCCGTCCCTGTATCGGGTCCACGAAGGTCCCACGCCGGAGAAGCTCAAGACCCTGCAGGAGTTCATGGCGGAATTCGGCTTTTACCTCACCGGCGGCGACGAACCCCACGCCAAGGACTACGCCGAGCTGCTGGCCAAGATCAAGG
Organism: Thiobacillus sp.; assembly: GCA_020724415.1. Classification (GTDB taxonomy): domain Bacteria; phylum Pseudomonadota; class Gammaproteobacteria; order Burkholderiales; family Thiobacillaceae; genus JADJCP01. The sequence continues at coordinate 1,723 of DYHB01000002.1, read as the reverse complement.
GCCGGCCGGACGAGCAACTGCTCCAGACGGTCATGCTGCGCTCCCTGCGCCAGGCGGTGTACAGCCCCGAGAACGTGGGCCACTTCGGGCTGGCCTACGAGTCCTACACTCACTTCACCTCGCCCATCCGGCGCTATCCGGACCTGCTGGTGCATCGGGCCATCAAGGCCTGCCTGAATGGCGAGCAGTACTCCCCGGGCAAATGGGACGAAGTCGGCGCCCACTGTTCCATGACCGAGCGCCGGGCAGACGATGCCACCCGGGACGTGACCGCCTGGCTCAAGTGCTACTACATGCAGTCCATGCTGGGAGAGGAATTCGACGGCGTCATCTCCTCCGTGGTCAGTTTCGGCATCTTCGTGGCCTTGAACGATGTCTTCGTCGAGGGCCTGGTCCACGTCACCGAACTGGGCCAGGATTATTTCCATTTCGATGCTGCCCGGCACCAGATGATGGGCGAGCGTACCGGCAAGCGCTTCCGCCTGGGCGACCGGGTCCGGGTGGCGGTGGCCAAGGTGGACCTGGACACCAGTCAGATCGATTTCACCCTGGCCGATGCGGGTCATGCCGCCGGGGCTGGAACAGACCGGCCGGCTCGGACGTCGGCCAAGGCCCCGCCCAGGGCGGCATCGGCCAAACCCGCCCAGGACAAGGAACACGCCAAGAAGCCGGCCCGTTCCGGCAGCAAGAAGCGATGAATCAGCACAGTCTCATCTTCGGCTTCCATGCCGTGCTGTCCCGCCTGCGTCATCACCCGGCCACGCTCCATGTCATCTACCTGGACCAGGGGCGCAAGGACAAACGGGCCCGGGATGTGCTGGCCCTGGCGGAAGAGAAGGGGGTGCGGGTGGTGCTGGCCGACGCCGCCCGGGTGGACGACATGGCCCGGGGCAAATCCCAGGGCGTGGTGGCCTATGTGGAAGCGGTCAAGCTGGCCACTCATCTGGACGACGTCCTGGAAGATGCCGCCGAACCGCCTCTGCTGCTAGTCCTGGACGGGGTCACCGACCCCCACAACCTGGGTGCCTGCCTGCGCTGTGCCGACGCCTTCGGCGCCCATGCCGTGCTGGTCCCCAAGGACCGCTCTGCCAGCCTCAATGCCACGGCGGTCAAGGCCTCCAGCGGCGCCTCGGACACGGTGCCCTTCATTCCGGTGACCAATCTGGCCCGGACCCTGCGGGAACTCAAGGAGCGGAACATCCTGGTGGTGGGGACCGACCAGGACGGCAGCCTGGAGGTGGCCGAGGCCGACCTGGCGGGGCCCATGGCCCTGGTCCTGGGGGCGGAAGGCGCCGGCATGCGCCGCCTGACCCGGGAGCATTGCGATGTGCTGGTGCGCATTCCCATGTACGGCCAGGTGGAAAGCCTGAATGTCTCGGTCTCCGCCGGCGTTTGCCTGTACGAGGCCCGGCGCCAGCGCAGCCGCCTGGCGGCCTGACCGCCATGTATCGCAAGGACATCGAGGCCGCCTGGGCCCTGCTCAACCGCAGCGAGCCGCTCTACGGCCGTCAGGAGATGGAGGCCGCCCTGGACCGCCTGGGGGCGGAGATCAGCGACCGCCTGGCGGACGAGTTCCCGGTGGTGCTGTGCGTGATGGGCGGCGCCGTGGTGTTTGCCGGCCAGTTGCTGCCCCGGCTGGCCTTTCCCCTGGAGTTCGACTACATCCATGCCACCCGCTACCGGGACGGCACCCGGGGCGGCGAGATCGAATGGGCCGTGCTGC
>DYHB01000188.1 GCA_020724415.1 Thiobacillus sp. | reverse complement strand
TCGCTACCATGACCGTGGGTAGGTCCATACCGGCTACGGTCCGGCCCTCCCACTGCGCGACGGCCACGCGGGCGGCATCCCGGATGCTCATGGCTCCCGGCGCCCAATGGTCGCTGCCATCACCACAGCTGTGAGCAGGGCGGCGCCTACCCCCACGGCCACCGTAGTAGCTGTCATGGTTTTCGTTTTCGCGGGTACCTGATCGGAGTCTGGATCGAGATCGGGATCTGGGGAGGGGTCAGGGTCTGGGAAGGGGTCAGGCAAGGTGTCGTCATCATCATCGATGGGTCCGGGAGGGATTGTGCCGTCCGGTTCATATTGCAGTTCGCCGCGAATCCAGGTCAGGGCCGCGTCTCCCTCGGCCCGTACGAAGTATCGCCCTGGCAACTCCACGGTTGGATTCGCCACGTCGAGCAGCACCCATTTTTCCTTGCAGTTCTGTTTCCCGCCCGTCTGGCCGATGGCGAAGGCCCAGAGATCGGCGACGAGAACACTCTCTTTGGTGCCCCTGACGACTCGGCGCAGCTCCACGATCCCAAAGCCCGGAAAATCCGCTGCCACACAGATGCGCAGCAGAACACTTTGGCTCCACGAGATGGTTACCAAATCGCTGTCCCGGGTGCGTGACCCGAAAACAACAGGATCAAACTCGATCACCAGCGGTTCCATGGGCGCTCACCACCTCTCTCCGGGGCAGGTGCTATCCCAGGTTCACGGTCTGCGTGGCCGTTTGCCCCGGGCCCACACCGTTGAACACCATCTTGTGCAGCGACCGACCGGCGTCGTCAGAAAGGGTGACGGTCAAGTCCTTCAGAGTCGGCCAGGGCTGCCGGGACGGGTCGGGCAGGTTGATCACTTCGACCGTGACCTGATCGACCTGCAGCGGCAACGACTTGAACAGGCCATCCAACTCGTCGCCGGCGCGGCCCAGGTGCGTGATGGTGACGGGGTTCCCGCCCACCTCGAAAAATGGATTAGAAACCTGACTGACCCAACTGCGGCCCCAGGACGCGATTGTGATGCCGCCCCGGAAGAAGTAGACCCGCAGAAGCCGCGAGTCGCCGGGCAAGGGTGTATCCGGGTGCTTGAACGTTACCTGCTTGATGATGGTGACCAACTCTGCCACCCGGAAGGTCTGTGCCAGTTGGTGCCCGGCATCGGTGGTGAAGACGGCTTCAATCACCTGCCCGGCAAACTGCTCGTGAATCGGCCCGGCGCTGGCCAGTTCGACTTCGGTGCTTTCACCCGGGGCCACGGTAACGATTTGGCCGATCCATGTGCCCTGCCGGATCCCTGCCTGCCGCGTCTCACCGTCGATGATCAGGCTGCCCGCCGCGTCGCCGGTGTTGGTGACGGTGATCCGTGCCCGGGCATGCTCCCCGACTTCTACCGGATCCGTCAGGATGGCGAGCTGCACCACAAACTGGGCATCACCCGGTCCCACGTCCGGGTCCTGGCCTTGCCCATCATCATCAGCGATTACCACCGGGCTCTGCCGATTGGCGAGCCACCACGCCCCGGCGCCAACAGCAGCGGCACCCGCGACGCCGGCCACGATGCTCCACGTTCGGTTTTTGGCCACGTTCATCCGCCCCCATTTCGGCTCTGAAAGACGTTCCAGACCACGGCTCCGAGGGCCGTGAGGTAGGCGAGCCACTCCCGCCAGCGATCCCAGCGGCGGCCGTACCGCGCAGCATACCGGTCGGCTGCCGCGTGTTCAGCCTCCATGCGACCGAGCCGCGTATCCAGGGAGTTCAAACGGTCTCCCTGACCCGCAACGTCAGACCGCAAGGCCGCTATAGAAGTGTGGAGACCCCGTAGTTCGGTCATAACCCTGCCCTCGAACCGGGCTAGGTCCTCGCGTGTGGCGGCCAGTTTCTCCGCGGTATCCCCGTTCCCGTTCTGTGCCGTCACCCGGGATCACCCCCGCCCAGCTACCTGTTCAGCCTTGGGCTTGGCCGCATCCAGGGCACCGGACGCCTTGGCGCTGGCGTAAGCCCGCTGAATCTCGGCCTCGATCTCCTGTGTGGTAACTCGGATCTTTCGCTCACCCAACCACTCGACAACCTGGTCCACCGCCCGATAGAATTGCTGCACGCCAGGCAGGCCGGGAAACTGCCGCTCGATATGCGGCACAGCAGCGGCCGCCAGGCTGGCCAGCAGGGCCCGGATCTCGGCGTTAGTGTGGGCTTTGTACCACGTCATGACTCGGGGGGCGATCAGAGAGATGGCGGCCAGGATCACCAGGTAAATCAGGTCCAGCAGCACCTGAGAGATCGCGTCTGACAGCATGAAAATCCCTCCTGGGTAATAGCGTACACGCTCCCAGGAGGGCCGATGGAGTCTGCCGTT
>DYHB01000051.1 GCA_020724415.1 Thiobacillus sp. | reverse complement strand
CTGGACCCGACGTTTACCACCCGGCTGGAAGACCTGTCCTTCGATGACCCGGCGGCCTACGACATTCTGAAGAAGGCCAACACCACCGCCATCTTCCAGGTGGAATCGGAAGGCATGAAAAAGTTGCTGGCCAAGCTGGAGCCGGACCGGTTCGAGGACATCATTGCCGTGCTGGCCCTCTATCGTCCCGGCCCCCTCGGCTCGGGCATGGTGGAGGACTTCATCCAGCGCAAGAAGGGCAAGCAGTCCATCGACTACTTCCACCCGGACTTGAAGGCCTGCCTGTCGCCTACCTATGGCGTGATCGTCTACCAGGAACAGGTCATGCAGATCTCCCAGATCATCGGTGGCTACAGTCTGGGTGGCGCCGACCTGTTGCGCCGGGCCATGGGCAAGAAGAAGGCCGAGGAAATGGCCAAGCATCGGGACATCTTCCGGGAAGGTGCGTTGAAGAAGGGCTATGACGAAAAACTGGCCATGCACCTGTTCGACCTGATGGAGAAGTTTGCCGAGTACGGCTTCAACAAGTCCCACACGGCGGCCTATGCAGTCATCTCCTACCAGACTGCCTGGCTCAAGGCCCACCATACGGCGGCGTTCATGGCCGCGACCCTGTCATCGGACCTGGATGACACCGATGCTGTGCACATCTTCTATGACGATGCCCTGGCCAACGGTCTGGTGATGTTGGGGCCGGACATCAATCAGAGCGAATACCGCTTCCTGCCGGTGGACCGGCAACGCATCCGTTATGGATTGGGTGCCGTCAAAGGCACCGGCGAGGCGGCCATCAACAACATTGTCCAGGCCCGTCAGGCCCAGGGACCCTTCAGCGACATCTTCGACTTCTGCCACCGGGTGGACCGTCGCCTGGTCAATCGTCGGGTCATCGAAGCCCTGGTACGTGCCGGGGCCTTCGATGCCCTCCATGCCGATCGCGCGGTATTGCTCAACAATGTGGGTCTGGCCATGGAGTGGGCCGAGAACCGTCAACAGAACGCAGGCCAGAACAGCCTGTTCGACGACGATGACAACCCGGCCCATCCGGACCTGGCCTTTGCCCAGCCCTGGACCCTCCGGGAACAACTGGCCCAGGAAAAGACCGCCCTGGGCTTCTACATCAGCGGCCATCCTTTCTCCGCCTACAAGGACGAGCTGGTCGGCCTGGTGGACAAGCCCCTGTCCTCCCTGGCGCCCCAGCCCCAGCCGGTGTTGCTGGCCGGCGTCATCATGGCCCAGCGCACCCAGATGACGCGGCGCGGCAAGATGGCCTTCATCACCCTGGATGACATGACGGCCCGGGTGGATGTGGCCGTATTCAACGAACTCTACGAGGCCCACAAGGACAAGCTCAAGGATGATGACCTGGTGCTTGATCAAGGCAAGGTCAGCCACGATGACTATTCCGGTGGCCTGCGCATCACCGCGGATGCGGTGCATGACCTGGACGACGCCCGTACCCGGTTTGCCTCCCGTCTGGCCGTCAGCTTGAATGGCGATGCCCATGCCGACCGGCTGCTCGACATCCTGAAACCGTATCGGGCCCAGGAGGCAGGCTGTCCGGTGGTGCTGCGCTATTCCAACCGTGGCGCCAGCTGTGTGATGCGCTTGGGCGAGCCCTGGCAGGTCCAGCTGAAAGAGCCCTTGCTGCAGGCCTTGCAGGCTTGGCTGTCCCCGGAAAATGTCCAGATTGTCTACGCACCCGTGGTGCTGCGTTCATCCATGCGTCATTAGCATTATTTATACTTTGCGTAGGGTTATTTGATGAGGTGTCTGCTGTTGTATGCGGGCAACACAATAAAAAACCATAAAAAACAAATACATGTAATTTTTTGGGGGTTTCACTAGGACAGACGGTCCTTTTTGGGCGATGTCCGATATTTATGGCTTTGACCAGTAATCCGGAATATTAGATAATTCTAATAACACTGGCGTACGCGCCTTCCTCCCTTGGCGTGCCAGTGTTGTCTCCTCCATCCTCCTCCTTTGGTGGATTTAGCCCGGTCACCCGACCGGGCTTTTTTTTGTCTGACGGCCACCATGCCTTTGGGGCGTAACGATTAGAATAGGCCACCTTCCTGTTCAAGCTTTCCCAAAGCCAAGACACCGCCATGGTTCAGCCCCTCTGGTATGTGCGCAAAGCCGGCCTGGTATCGGGCCCATTCCCATCACCGCAAATCAGCGAAGGACTGCGCTTGGGAGAGATCAAACCCAGGGACGAAATCAGTCTGGATGGCCTGCAGTGGGAAGCGATACAGGACAGCGGCCAGTTCGGCAAGCGCAGCCCGGAAGCCCCCCCGGAAACCGATGATGCGACTTGGACTGCTGAGCGGGAGAAGGCCAGGCAACGCTGGGAGAGTTCCCTGGACGGGGTGGGCGAGGGCGCTGAAATCTCGCCCATGGAGCGGGCCAGGCGAGAGGCCCTGAGGGAGGCCCACGACACGACCCGCTCTCTGGTTCAGGCCCAGGCACGCCAGCGTCCCTCCTGGGCCATCGCCGCCGTGGCCTTGCTGGTGGTGGTGTTGATCGGGGTCTTCGTCTGGATACTGGGCCAGGACAAACCCACCATCTCGGCCTCCATCAGCAAGGTGGCCAGTTGCGAGGCCCCGCTGGGCGAGGGGGTCTCCTGGTCCGGATGCAACAAATCAGGACTTACCCTGGATGGCCAGGACCTCCATGGCATGTTGATGCAACGGACCCGCCTGGATGGCGCCAGTCTGACGGGCGCAGACCTGAGTTACGCGGATTTGACCCGCGCCAGCCTGAGGGGCGCCAACCTGCGCCAGGCCAGACTCATGGGCACCATGCTGGAGGGCGCCGACCTGACCGGTGCGGACCTGTCCGGGGCTGATGTCAGCTACGCCTCCCTGATCGGAGCGAATCTGGAAGGTGCCCGTCTGGATGGGGTCGTGGCAGGCAAGACGGTCTGGGTGGATGGCCGCCTGTGTGATCAAATGGATGCATGCCGATAAAGCACATCACTTCCAGGGATAACCCCGAATACCGGGCACTCCTGGAGTTGGCCGGGTCTGCCAGCCATCGCCGGGACGTGGGGATGACCTTGCTGGATGGTCCCCACCTGTTGTCCGAAGCCCTGGCGGCGGGCCAGGTGCCTGCCCGGCTGGTCTTTGCCGATGATTGCGTGGAGCCGTCCGGCTGGCTGGAGCGGTTGCCCCAGGTGCCGGCCATTCAGCTGCCCCGCCCCCTGTTTGCAAAGCTCTCCCCCGTGGCTACGCCCAGTGGCCTGATGGCAGTGCTGCCGGTGCCCGCCGTCATTCCGGGCGGTGACCGCTGTGTCCTGCTCCTGGAAGCCATCCAGGATCCGGGAAACCTGGGGGCCATCCTGCGCACGGCAGCCGCTACAGGGGTGAGCGATGTCTATTTGTCCCCCGGGTGCGCCGAGGCGTGGTCCCCCAAGGCCCTGCGGGGTGGCCAGGGCGGTCAATTCAAGCTGGCCGTGCATGAAGCGGTGGACCTGCCTGCCTGGGTGGCGCAATGGCCCGGGCCGGTCCTGGCTGCCATGCCCCAGGCCCAGCGTTCCCTGTATCAGGTGGCCATGGAGGCCCCGGTCGCCTTTGCCTTCGGCAACGAGGGCGCCGGTCTGAGTCCCGCCCTGGCCCAGGGTTGCACGCCGTTCTCCATTCCCATGGAAGGGGGGGTGGAATCCTTGAACGTGGCGGTCTCGGTGGCGGTGTGCCTCTATGAACGGCTACGCCGTCACATGGCCGACACCCCATGACCGTTGCATCCATGACCATTGCATCCATGACCGATTCCAACGGATGATGCCTGCCATGCGACAGTTCTCCCTGCACGTCCTCCGTTTCGCGCTGTGTTTCCTGGTCATTTGGCCGGCCTGGGCGGAAGTGGCTGTGCCCGCCTTGACCGCCCGGGTGGTGGATCAGACCAATACCCTCGACGCCAGCCGCAGCGCCCTGCTGGAGGCCAAGCTGGCGGCCCTGGAGCAAGAGAAGGGGAGCCAGGTGGCCGTGCTGCTGGTACCCACCACCCAGCCCGAGACCATAGAGCAATTTGCCATCCGGGTGGCCGATGCCTGGAAGCTCGGGCGGCAGGATGTGGATGACGGCGTCCTGCTGGTGCTGGCCAAGGAGGATCGTGCCGTACGCATAGAGGTGGGCTATGGCCTGGAGGGAGCCGTCTCGGACATCCTGGCCAAGCGCATCATCGAAGAAGTCATGCTGCCCCGCTTCAGGCAGGGAGATTTCGCCGGTGGCATCGAGGCTGGCGTGGATCGCATCGCCGGCCTCATTCGTGGTGAGCCTCTGCCCGAACCCGAGTCTGACGGGCCATCCGGTACGGCCGTGGATGACCTGATACCGTTCCTGGTGTTGGGCGCCTTTGTGGGCGGCGGCATCCTGCGCTCCCTGTTCGGCCGCCTGCCGGGTGCCCTGGCCGCGAGCGGCATCGGTTTCGTGGCGGTGTGGTGGCTGCTGGGGGCCGTGGCCATTGCCCTGGTGTTCGCCTTCTTCATCTTCATCATGACCTTGGCTGGCGGACGTGGCGGGGGTGGAGCTCGGGCGGGGGCGGAGGCTTCGGCGGTGGTGGCGGTTTCAGCGGCGGCGGGGGTGGTTTCGGTGGAGGCGGCGCCTCCGGCAGATGGTGAGGTGATCATGCGCGTCAAAAAGTCCTTGCCCCATCTCATGTATCCCGACTGGTGGTTGAAGCGGGTCTTTCCGGCCACCGTGCTGGAGCGCATCCAGTCCGCCGTGGCCCAATCCGAGACCCGGCACCGGGGCGAGCTTCGGGTGGCCATCGAAGCCACCCTGGATTTCCGCGCCCTGTGGCGGGAGACCACGGCCCGCCAGCGCGCCGAGGAGGTCTTTGCCGAACTGGGCGTGTGGGATACGGCCGAAGACAACGGCGTGCTGATCTACCTGCTGCTGGCGGAGCGGGACGTGGAAATCCTGGCCGACCGGGGCTTGTCCGACAAGGTGTCCGACCAGGAATGGGAAGCCGTCTGCCAGGCCATGGAGGCGGATTTCCGAGCCGGCCAGTTCGAGACCGGCATGCTCAAGGGCATCGACCGCATCGGGGACCTGCTGGCCCGGCATTATCCTGCCGAGGGCCCCAACCCCAACGAACTGCCGGACCGGGTCGAGATTCTGTAGGGGCCTTTCTGCGCGTCCCTTATCCCCGGGGTCGGCGGTACCGGATGTTCTTGGCCTTGCCGGCAATACGTCCCATACCACGAATGAGTTTCCTGGGCGTGGGCATGACCGCCTGCAATTGCCGGCCGGTGGTGCTGCCCGATCCGCTGCCTGCCAGGGGGCGATGGCCGGCGGCCGCCACGGCCAGCAGATGCTCCAAAGCCTCCTTGTGGGCCCGCATGTTGAACAGGTGCCAGCGCCGGACCCCATACATGGCGCCGGCAATGAACAGGCCGAACAGGATGATGACGGTATCGATGGACAGGTTGGCCCACACCAGCACGGCATACAGGGCCAGCATGACCATGATGCTCAGGTTTTCGTTGAAGTTCTGGACGGCAATCGAATGGCCGGCACCCATCAGGATATGGCCGCGATGCTGGAGCAGGGCATTCATGGGCACCACGAAGAAACCGGCCATGGCGCCCACGGCCAGCATCAGCAGCACAGCCGGCACCAGGCTTTGGACCCAGACCATGAGCAGGGCGGCCAGGCCCATGGCAATGCCCACGCCGATCACCCGGACTGACTTGTTGATGGGGATCAGCTTGCCTGCCATCACGGCACCCCCGGCGATGCCTACGGCAAAGACCACTTGCAGGTAGGTGGCCTGATAAAGCGGAATGGACAGGGATTCCTCGGCCCAGCGCAGCATGATGAACTGCAGGGTCGCCCCGGCGCCCCAGAACAGGGTGGTGACCGCCAGGGTGATCTGGCCCAGCTTGTCCCGCCAGAGCAGGCCCAGACAGTGAGCGAAATCCCGCAACAGATAAAGCGGGTTGCCATGCAGGGGCTTGTGGTCCACGCCGGTATCCGGAATCCACAGGTTGATCAGGGCGGCCAGGCCATAGATCAGGGCAATGACCATGAAACTGTAATGCAGCAACGAGCCTGATTGGCCGCCGAAGATGAGGTTGTCCAAGGCCTGGAAGCCATCCATGACCATGGGGCTGATCAGCCAGCCCCCTACCATGGTGCCCAGGATGATGGCACTGACCGTCAGGCCCTCGATCCAGCTGTTGGCCATCACCAGTTTGGAGTGGGGCAGGTACTCGGTGACGATGCCGTACTTGGCCGGGGAATAGGCCGCCGCCCCCAGGCCCACCACCGCATAGGCGTAGAGAGGATTGGCGCCGAAGATCATCATCAGGCAGCCCATGATCTTGATGGTATTGCTGATGAACATGACCCGGCCCTTGGGCATGGAGTCGGCAAAGGCGCCCACAAAGGCCGCCAGCACCACATAGGAAATGGTGAAGAACCACTTGAGCATGGGCACGTGGGCCTCGGGCGCCTGGAGCTCGCGCAGCAGGGCAATGGCGGTGAGGAGCAACGCGTTGTCGGCCAGGGCCGAGAAGAACTGGGCCGCCATGATGATGTAAAAACCGCGATCCATGATCAGCGCACCTCGGAGGGCTTCAGGTGGGTGGGCGACACGGCATGGCAACGCATGCCGCCTTATATCATGCCGTTTTTGACATTGCCATCCGGAAAGCCCATTCAGGCTTGATTTCGCGCATGGTGCTGGCCTGAATTAGCTAATTATGATTCAATTAATAAATTAAGCTAATGGTGTCATCACAATGGCCGATCGCCGCCTGCAAGTCTTCCATACCGTCGCCAAGCAACTGTCCTTCACCAAGGCGGCGGAACTGCTGTTCATGACTCAGCCGGCGGTGACCTTCCAGGTCAAGCAACTGGAAGAACACTTCAACACGCGCCTGTTCGAGCGCTCCCATGGCAAGATCACCCTCACGCCGGCCGGCGAACTGGCCCTGGATTATGCCGAGCGGATCCTGAATCTCACCGCCGAAATGGAAGCGCGCATCTCCGAGCTCACCGGCCAGGTCAGCGGCCCGCTGCTGATCGGTGCCTCCACCACCATTGCCGAATACATGCTCCCCCGCATGCTGGGCGAGTTCAAGCAGAAGCATCCGGATACCCAGGCCCGGCTGACCGTGGCCAATTCCGAAACCATCGAAAACAAGGTGGCCGAACACACCCTGGACATGGGCCTGATCGAAGCCCCGTCCCACCATCCCAATCTGGTCACCCAGGTATGCTGCGAAGACGAACTGGTCATGATCTGCGCCCCCTTCAGCCCCCTGGCCAAGCTGGGAAGCGTCAGTCCCAAGGAACTGGCCAGCCATCCCTACATCAGCCGCGAATCCGGCTCCGGCACCCGGGAATGCATCGACGACTTCTTCAAGATGAACGATGTCTGCCTGGACGAACTCAACCTGGTCATGGAACTGGGCAGCCGGGAGGCAATCAAGGGCGCCGTGGCCGCCGGCCTGGGCGTGGCCGTGGTGTCCAGCACCACCGTGGCCAAGGAAGTCCGCTTGGGCGAACTGGTGGCCATTCCCCTCAATCCCCCCCTGCGACGGGAACTCTCCCTGGTGTATCCCCAGGAGAAATTCCGCAGCAAGATGCTCCAGTCCTTCCTGGATTTCCTGGAATCCAGCCCCCTCATCGATCACAAGATCGACGTGTCGCGCTGAACCGGTCGGGATGCCGTCATGACCCCTGACGAGCGCGCCCTGCTCAAGGTCTACCGCAGCCTGTCGGAGTCCCGACGGGGCAGCCTTCTGGACTATGCCGAGTTCCTGGCCGGCCGGGATGCAGACCCGGACGATCATCCCCTCCCGGTCCAGCCCCTGGACATCCCCAGGCCCGAGAGCGAATCCGTCGTCAAGGCCATCAAGCGCCTGCGCGAGACCTACCCCATGGTGGACCGGACCAGGATCCTGCACGAAACCTCCGCCCTCATGACCCAGCACCTGATGCAGAAACGCCCTGCGCCGGAGGTCATCGACGAACTGGAAGTCCTGTTCCTGCGCCACTACCAGGCGGGAAAAACCGAGCGGGAGTGAACCACTGCCATTACCATTGCGTCATTCCAAGACTGACGCCACAGAAAGCGAACCATGAGCAACGCCGACCCCATCGAGCTGGACAAATTCAGCGCCCTGGCCCACCGCTGGTGGGACCCGAATTCCGAATTCAAGCCCCTGCATGACATCAACCCCCTGCGCCTGGACTGGATCGACCGTCTGGCCAGCCTGGCCGGCAAGCGGGTGCTGGACATCGGCTGTGGCGGCGGCATCCTGTCCGAAAGCATGGCCCAGCGCGGCGCCTCGGTCACCGGCATCGACCTGTCCGAAAAGGCCCTCAAGGTGGCCGGCCTGCACAAACTGGAGTCGGGCATCCAGGTGGATTACCGTCACATCGCTGCCGAGGCTCTGGCCGACGAAAGCCCGGAAGCCTTCGATGTGGTCACCTGCATGGAAATGCTGGAACACGTACCCGACCCCGGCAGCACCGTCCAGGCCTGCCAGCGTCTGGTCAAGCCGGGCGGTTGGGTATTCCTGTCCACCCTGAACCGGAATCCGAAAAGCTACCTCTTCGCCATCATCGGCGCCGAGTACATCCTCAACATGCTGCCCAAGGGCACCCACGACTGGGCCAAGTTCATCAAGCCAGCCGAACTGGCCCGGCACGTGCGGCAAGCCGGCCTGGAACCCCACGAAATCCTGGGCATGACCTACAACCCCATCACCAAGGTCTACAAGCTGGAGCAGGATACCGACGTCAACTACATGATGGCCTGCCGCAAGCCCGGCTAAGCCCCGGACCCGGACAAAATCAAAGGCGCCGCGTCGTGTACCAAGCCATCCTGTTCGACCTGGACGGTACCCTGCTGGATACCGCCCCCGACCTGGGCTTCGCCCTGAACGAAATGCGCCGGGTACGCGGCCTGGTGCCGTTGCCCCTGGAACTGATCCGGCCTCAAGCCTCCCATGGCTCCCAGGGGCTGTTGCAACTGGGCTTTGGCGTGAGTTCCCAGGACCCGGAATTTGCCCCGCTTCGTCAGGAATTCCTGGACCGCTATGAAGACCACCTGGTGGAAGACACCCGCCTGTTCGACGGCGTGGCCGACATGCTGGCCGGACTGGAAGCGCAAAACCTCCCCTGGGGCGTGGTGACCAACAAACCCGCCCGCTACACCGAACCCCTGCTGGCTCGCCTGGGCCTGGCCTCCCGCATGGCCTGCATCGTCAGCGGCGACACCGCCGGCAAGCCCAAACCCCACCCGGAACCCCTCTGGCACGCCTGCCAGACGGTCGGCGTCCAGCCCGGGCACTGCCTCTACGTCGGCGACGCAGAACGGGACATCCAGGCCGCCAGTGCCGCCGGCATGGCCGCCCTGGTGGCCCTGTATGGCTACCTCTCCCAAGACGACCGGCCGGACACCTGGGGCGCCCAGGGGCACCTGGCCAGCCCCATGGCCTTGCTTGACTACCTGGAGCAGGGTGCGTAGATTCCAAGAGAGGTCTTGAACTTAACCGTTCCGGACCCATCTCAGTAACACCTGGGGGCGACCTGGCTTCGACGTGGGTTGCAAAGCAGGCAAGTGCATACCGAGGACCAGTTCCCTCGTAAATCTACTGGAACTTAATAGTCGCCAACGACGAAACTTACGCTCTGGCCGCTTAATGCGCCAGACTCCGCACCGGCAGGCCCGTGGGCCGGGCTGGGCAACCAGCGGCGGAGTCATTCACACGGGATCGCGCCGGATCGGGTCACTTGGCCCGGCGTTAAACCAAGGTGACTCGCCCGACTCAAGCCTGTTCGGCCGGCGTGAGGAAGGTTAAAACCAAACGACCGGACTAAGTATGTAGATCTTCTTGTAGAGGGCTTGCGGACGCGGGTTCGATTCCCGCCGCCTCCACCACTTAACAGTAATTTGTAATCCGATGCAATCCTTGAAACCCGCCTAAGTGCGGGTTTTTATTTGCCTATTTGTCCGATAGGGGGCAACCCCTTTTATGCATAACCAGATGCCCCCAGAAGGGATATGCCGTGCCACTCACTGACGCCGCAGTACGGAATGCCAAGCCTGATGCCAAGGTCCGCAAGCTCTCGGACGAGAAGGGTATGTATTTGGAGATTTCCCCCGCTGGGGGCAAGTGGTGGCGGCTGAAGTATCGGATTTGGGGCAAGGAAAAGCGCATTTCCTTGGGGGCCTACCCAGATGTCAGCCTCTAGGATGCCAGGGAGAGGCGTGATGAGGCGCGCAAGCTGCTCGCCCAAGGGGTAGACCCCAGCGAGAACAGGAAAGCCACGAGGGCCGCCACGGTGGAACGTGCGGCGAACAGCTTTGAGGTTGTCTCCCGCGAGTGGTACGCCAAGTTTTCATCCACTATGAACGAAAGCCACGGGGGGCGGATCATTCGCCGTCTTCAACGTGACATATTCCCTTGGATCGGTGGCCGGCTAATTGCAGAAGTCGCCGCCCCCGAGTTGTTAGCTACGGTCAGACGTATAGAAGCCCGTGGTGCCTTGGAAACTGCCCATAGGGCGCTTGCGATTTGCGGTCAAGTCTTCCGATAGCTATTGCCACGGGAAGGTCTGTGCGTGACCCCTCGCAGGATATACGGGGCGCTTTGCCACCAGTCAGGGGGACGCATTTTGCAGCCGTTACTGAGTCGGGGGGAGATGCCGTGTTGCACCGTACCCTGGACACATATAGCGGGACTTTCACTGTGGCCTCAGCCTTAAAACTCGCCCCGCTTGTGTTTGTCCGCCCGGGTGAACTGCGCAAAGCTGAATGGTCTGATATCGCCCTTGATAGGGCGGAATGGCGCTATCACGTCACAAAGACGGATACGGAGCATATTGTGTCCTTATCCACCCAAGCGGTTGCCATTCTCGCGGAAGTTCAGGCCCTGACCGGGGCGGGGCGGTATGTGTTCCAAAGAGCGAGGGGTGGAGACAGGCCCATGTCTGACAATGCCATCCTCGCCGCCTTACGTCGCCTGGGTATCCCAAAAGAGGAAATGAGCAGTCACGGTTTTCGAGCAATGGCACGGACGATCCTTGATGAAGTGCTCGGCTTTTGGGTTGACCTGATTGAACACCAGCTTGCCCATGCCGTTAAAGACCCCAATGGCAGGGCTTATAACCGCACCTCACACCTTCCAGAACGGCGGAAGATGATGCAAGCCTGGGTGGACTATCTGGACAAAATCAAGGCAGGGGCGGAGATAATGCCGTTCCATAGGGTGGCGTGATGGATGTAATGCCGTTCCATGGTTGGTGGACTGGGGTACTGGCTGATGCGTACTGGCGGCATCTAATCAATACGGGAGTGATTTACCCCTATGGCACGATCAAGTTCTCGATGCCGTATAAGGCTTGGCGCGGTGAACAACTTATATCTATGCAGTGGCGTCAGTGGGTTCGCAATGGGTCCCTAGTGCCGCGTAAGTCTAGGAGTCCAGGACCTGCAATGTGCGTGGTCGGAGAAGTTTCTAAAGAAGGGCGTTTCAACCCCACGATTACGTGACGCATCAACGTTGCCAGTTTTAAATGTAATTTCTATATAAGGATGTCTGCCTCTATTTATCTCGTTAATGTGAGGAGATTTATTGCTTGACAATCCACGAATGGTCGATGCATTCTGACCACAATGGTGAATTCTTAAGCAAGTACAATCTGGTTGAGCGGTGGGAAATCATGAATAAACGAGTGAGACGAGAAATGAGACTGGATGTGCTTAGAAATGACTGAGGGGTATAGCAGCTCCTTTGGATCACACAGAAGGTAAAGGTTGCAGGTCTTGACAAACCACACGCTTCACTTCTTCTCCATCTATTTTCAACACGCGTGGTACTAATAACCGAGGCGTAACAAGTCGCCAGCCTTCCATTTGCCATGCCGCAATGGCGGTTACCTCAACCGGTACGGCTGGTATTTTCGAGGTTAGACTATTCCTCCATTTCAGGGTTATTCAATACGGAGGAAATTGTGTCTGCCCATTTTACTTCTGTGATGCGTTATTAACATTTTATGAGGTTGTTATGCCGACACAAAGGTCCCTTGTTTTTTCTGCAGTGACTGCCGCATTATTAATTAATGCATCCGCGAATGCAGGGTCGTTCGCAATTACTTATGAAGAGCCAGGGGTGATGAGTGCTAATCCCTCGTTAACTAAAAACGCAAGTGTTTTTGGCGTCGAAAATTTCGACAATGCTGTTAAGGGCAATATCAGTACTGACTTTGGCACCAATAACCGCATTCGTGGCGAGTATGTCGGTGGGATAAACCTGAAAAAAGCTGACAAGTATGGCGGCGCTGGGGGCGATGGAAAATATATTCACGCTGACAGTACAAAAGGGTATACGCTGAACTTAAGCGCCAACGGTGCTCCAGGCGTTAATTATTTTGGCTTCTGGTTGTCAGCCTTGGATAAATTCAATCAGTTGGAATTCTATCAAGACGATACGTTGGTAGGTAGCTATAACCCTGATGATTTGATTAAAGATCTCAAGGCTTGTAAAGATGGCAGCAAATACTGTGGCAACCCTAACAAGTATGTTTCTGATAGAAATAGTAACCAGCAATACGCCTTCGTTAATTTCTACTATTCCGGCGGCTACTTCAATAAAGTCAAATTTTATATGTCAGAAAAAGGAGGAGGATACGAATCTGACAATCACACGGTGGCCTACTGTGAAGATATCGAGCGCTGCAAGACCGGCAAGTCGGTATCCACGTCTGTGGTTTCTTCTTGTATAGATAATTTGAAAGAGCTTGCCCACTGGTCATTTGAGGGTAACCCTAATGATGGTTCAGGATCCGGGTATCATGGCGTTGCGAAAGGTGGCGCTGCGTACACTTCGGGTTACGTGGGGCAGGGATTAAGTCTAGATGGCCGCACGGGTTTTATAGGACTCAATAAAACGATCCCAGCCAGTTATTTCAGCACGGGTGATTACACTATCAGTGGTGCTTTTAAATCTAATGGTAATGGTAATAATCCCCAGGATATCTTGTCATTGGTCAACGATAAGGACAAGCATGGGTTATTGATAGAATTAGGTGTGGATGGGCGCCTACGTTTTCTTCATCGCATGCCGTTCTCAAGCGACCCTAGCATCGGTGTAAATCTATTTTCAAGAGCAGGCAAGAAACTAAACGATGGGCAGTTCCACACTTTTTCTGCTGTCACCCATAGAGGCAAGGTGGAGTTGTTTGTCGATGGCGAGTCCCAAGCAAAAGCGGATGAAAAATCAGAGTTTAATCAGGATCTAAATGTTGTGATCGGTAAACTTCTTCCTAATGAAAATCATCGCCATAGATACTTCAATGGCGTATTGGATGAGATCAAGATTTATAACAGTGCCATCAATTGCAACGCTAGTCCTAAAGACGATGCGAGCAGCAAGGTGCCGGAATTCAGCAATATGATGACAGCTGCTGTTCACGGGAAAGTGGTGCCTTCTGATAATGCGTACTTCTTCTATCGCACCGGCAATGGGGCTGATATTAAACAGGGCGCGACTCCGACAAAACTTGTAATGAAAAAGCAGGATGGAGGGAAAGTCTCATTTCAAACCGACACTACCCCACCAGAATATGTGAGCATCGGCGACATAAATGATACTGGCTGTCACTCGCATATACTGCAATTCACGAAAGATGAGAGCAAAAAAGCTGAATTCTTTGTACGTAACCCTAAAATGAAGCAGTGTCCCGATAATGCGTTATTCTGTGTCAAGCCCGAAGACCTTTTCGTTAGCTATGAATACGCCGCCGAGCCAGGGCATTTTCTTCGCCATTGTGGCTACAAAATAGGCCTGAAACCGGTATCAGAGAATCCAGGCGATGTTGAAATTGGCGATATGACCTGGCGGATGCAACCGGCAAAATAGCCTCTCTAAATAAAATAATAGAGATAGGTGTTGGGCCTTGTATTCAAGAAGAAAGGTGATGTGCTTGAGTGCAGGGCCTGATCCCGAGAATCATAGAGGTTAGGCTGCGTACTAATTATTTTTCATAAAAACTAAAGGTAGGAAGAGCTCTTTGTCTCCAATAACAGCTCAGAAAGTTTCGACTTTCATCTGCCCATTGGAGTAATGAATCTGTTGCTCCGGCTATCTTCCCATTACATGGATACGTAATAACGGCTCGCATTCTTTCGTCGAATCTGAACTTATGCCAAGTCGGCCGCCACAGACACCCATTACCACCCGAAGGATCAACCGCACTGGAATGAATGGCCTCGGTTGCAACTTCGCTTGACCCGTCTATTACTTCACAGTTTACGATGCCCTCATCGATCACCTGGTACACGGTCACGTCACGTCTGCATGTTCACCATTTCCGAACTGGCCAGGAGCGTAGGGTTGTCGCGCTCCACGTTGCTCTACTATGAAAAGCTTGGGCTGCTCAGGGGGGGACGCCAGCACAACGGCTACCGGCTTTACGGCGATGCCGACCGTCAGCGCTTGGTGCTTTTGCAGCGATTGCAGGCGGGTGGCCTGAGTCTGAAGGAGTGCCAAGCCTGTCTCGAAGGCAAGATCGACCGGGATCTGCTGCGCCAACGCCTTGAAGCGCTTCGCTCCGAACTCGAAAGCAGGAAACGATCGCTGAGCCTGCTGGCAGCCCTGTTGGGCGAAGGCAGTTTGCGGGAATGGCACGCGTCGATCGAACTACAGGCCCCCGATCTGCATCGCCAATGGCTGATCGCCCAGGGATTCTCTTCAGACGAGGCAACACGCGTGGCGCTGCTCTCCAAGGACATGAACGACCATGACGGCTACATGGCAGCGTTCATGGAGGTCTTTTCCGGATTGGAGTGCTGGGGACCCGGCTCAGCCAAGATCACGGAACAGGTACTGGCAGCGCTGCCCATCAGGCCCCGAAGCATCTTGGAGGTGGGCTGTGGCAACGGTGTCGCGACCGTGGTGCTGGCGACACAGTCCAGCGCCCGGATCACGGCACTGGATACGGATGAGGGCGCGCTGGAGCGCCTGCGCGCTCGGGCGACGGCAGCCCATGTGGACGATCGCATCGATACCCTCTGTCTTGACATGGCGAAGCTGCCGGAGCTGAAGGGCACCTTTGATGTGATCTGGGCCGAGGGCAGTGCCTACATTGTCGGGGTCGAGCGTGCGCTGGAAGCTTGGCGCCCCCTGCTCGAGCCGGGCGGTGTACTGGTGTTCTCGGACATGGTGTGGCGGGCCACGCGGCCCGATGGGGACATACAGGCGTTCTGGGCGTCGGAGTACCCCGCCATGACCACCGTGGCCCAGCGCCTGAAGCAAGCGCAACGTGTCGGGTACAGGGTGCTGTCCCATGTCGATATGGGACAGTCGGCGCTGGATGCGTATTACCTGCCGCTTGAAGCACGGTTACAGGAAATGCAAACCAAACTGGCGGGGCAGCGGGTGCTGGACGACCTGCAACGGGAGTTGGACGCCTACCGCCGGTGCGAGGGGCAGTACGGTTACGAGATGTTCGTTCTGGTTCGCCACTGAACCCCACTACCGAGGACATTCAAACATGAAATTTTCTGGCAATCCGACAGGACGAGGCCAAGACCTGATTGACCTGTTCGAGGCCACTTTTACGGCCTCCGAAGGGGCTGAGGAGGGCGCGCTGATCGCTGAACTGGTCCGCAAGCAACTTGCCCAGACGCCAAAGAATGACATCCATGTCTTCATTGCCGAAGAAGCGGGCACCCTGCTGGGTGCTGCTGTCTTTACGCGACTGACTTACCCACAGGATGACCGAACGGTCTTTGTGCTCGGCCCCGTGGCCGTGATGACCGAACGCCAAGGCCAGGGCATCGGCCAGGCACTCCTGCGCCACGGTCTGCAGGTGCTGCGCGATGTCGGTGTGGATATCGCCATGACCTACGGCGATCCCAATTACTACCAGAAGGTCGGGTTTCGGCCCATCAGCGAGGACGAGGCACCGGCTCCGTTCAAACTGCAGCTCCCCCATGGTTGGTTGGGCCTGTCATTGACGGATCGACCCTGGTCGCCCCTCAAGGGTCCGTCCTCTTGTGTTTCGGCATTGAACGATCCGGTGTTTTGGTAACCGTCTTGGGGAGGGCGACATGGGACGCTCAAGTCTGCACCGTCGTCCACCCCGCCGCGCCGGCGGATCAAGCGCCAGGTCAAACAGCGCGAGGGGGGCGGCAGCGCGTCGTCCGAGATGACGGCCATGATGTTGGGCGCCAGCGTGGTCAGGGTGGTGGGGATGAATAATGCCTTGCCGGCTTGTGTCTGGATGAAACTACAAGCTGTGATCAGGCACCAGTATCCACCAGCAACACTTCTGATTCTTCGAGTGCGGTGATACTGATGTGCTCTTCTTGGTAAATGGCGGCGCCATCACGGGCTTCCAACGTGACGCCATTGATCACCACCCGTCCTTTGGCTGGCACAAGGTAACCATAGCGGCCGGAGTGGGCGAACGGATACTCCAGCTGTTCGCCCGCCTTCAACGTGGCGCCCAAGACACGTGCATCCGCCCGGATCGGCAAGGCACCCAGATCGCCTTCCATGCCACTGGCCATGACGACAAAAGCGCCGGCGCGATCGGCCTTGGGGAACGGCTTGGTGCCCCAGGAAGGAGCTTCGCCATTACGATCCGGCAAGATCCAAATCTGAAATATCTGTGTGATGCCAGGTTCCAGGTTGTATTCCGAATGACGGATTCCGGTACCTGCACTCATGACCTGCACGTCGCCGGCGGTGGTACGCCCTCTGTTGCCCAGACTATCCTCGTGACTGATGGCGCCTTGGCGGACATAGGTAATGATCTCCATGTCGGCATGGGAATGTTTCGGAAATCCGGTGCCGGGCTGGATGGTGTCGTCATTCCACACGCGCAACCTGCCCCAGTGAACGCGCTCGGGATCCATATAATTGGCAAAGGAAAAATGATGCTTGGCGTCCAGCCATCCGTGGTTCTCTTGACCCAGGCTGCTCAGTGGTCGATGTTCAATCATTTTTTTTCCTTTCAGTGTCCTGATGGCCTGAAAGTCTAGGTTGCATATCGCAGCAAGAGAACACACATTATGGAAAGACTGACATTCCGTAATTGTGGTTGCGACCATGGGCCGGGTGCCGCATGGTCCGGGTAACCAGTCGCCAAAGCGCCCATCCATCTCCGTTTCGCCATCATGAAAAAACTGCCCGATCTCGAAGCCTGGGCCATCTTTGCCAAGGTGGCCGAATCCGGTTCCTTTTCGCGTGCCGCAAACGATCTGGCCCTGTCCCAGGCCACCGTTTCCAAGGCGATCAGCCGTCTGGAAGCACGCATGAGGACCACGCTTTTCCACCGTACTTCCCGGCGCATCTCCACCACCCAAACGGGTCTGGCCGCATTGGAGTACGCCTCCCGCATCCTGGAGGCCGGCGAAGCATTGGAGGAGGAATTGGCCGAGCAGTCCTCCAGTCTGCGCGGCTCCATCCGGCTGGCCTTGCCCATGTCCTTCGGACTTGCCTTTGTGGCCCCCAGGCTGCCGCTGTTTCTGGCTCGCCATCCAGATGTCAGCCTGGATATTGAGTTCAATGATGAACTGGTCGATCTGGTGGCCAGCCGCTTCGATGTGGCTTTACGCATCTCTGCCCTGGCCGACTCCAGCCTTTTGGCACGCCGGCTGTGTACGGTCAGGATACTGTTGGTAGGATCGCCAGCCTACTTCGAGCATCATGGCCGGCCGCGCCATCCGCAAGACCTGGCCGGTCATCGTGCGCTGGTGTACGCCCACACCCGAGGGGGCCCGAGTTGGCGGTTTCGAGGTCCACAAGGCCAGGAGTTCACGCAAGTCATGGCATCGCCATTGCGGATGAACAATGCCGAAGGTTTGAACCCGGCCTTGCATGCCGGCCTGGGCCTGGCCCTGCAGCCCGAGTTTCTGGTTCGGGACGATCTGTTGGCGGGGCGGCTGGAATCCGCCATGGACGACTGGCAAGTCGACCCCATTGCGCTTCACATCATTACGCCGCCGGGGCGGTTGCGTCCCCGCAGGGTCCAGGCATTGATGTCGTTTTTCGCCACCCAGATTGGCCAAGAACCCTGGGCCCTGGGTGTCCAGCATGAGTGAACCTGGCGACCCCAGGGCTCATTGGCGCTTGAGTTGCTTGAGCAAAAAGCGCCCGGGGTCCACGGCGGCCGCCAGGTCGCTTTCCAGGGGCAGGGGATCACCTTCCATGAGGGATGCCAGGTGCTCGGCCATCAACGCCGACCAGACCAGGCCTCGAGAGGCGTAGCCCAGGGCGGAATGCAGGCCGGCATGGCGGGCCAAGTGGGCCAGTTGGGTGGCGCCCCTGGATGCCGCCGGGTCAGCCTGGGCCAAGGTGCCTACCAGAGGCAGTCTGTCGGGCGCCACGGCCCGGAAGCCCACCCGGGCCGCTACGTCGCCCCAGGTGGCGGCTTCCGGCAGTCCATCCAGCAATCGGCGCACCCGGGTCCAGTTTTCCTCGTTTCGGGCGGGCTCCGGTGTCGGGTCTGTCCCATGATCGTAGGTGGCGCCGGCACAATGCCAGCCCTGGACGGCGGGGGTCAGGTATCCCTCCCGGCACAGGGCGGTGCGCACGTCCGGAAGCCGGCCCTGGGGCACCAAGGTCACCTGGCCGCGGATGGCCTGGAGGGGCATATGGCCCCAGGGGGCTGTGGTCTCCAGGGCAGCGCCGGAGGCCAGGATGACATGGGCCGCTCGGGCCAGTGGTCGGCGGTCGGCATCCAGGGCCTGCCAACCCTCCGGGGTGGCTTGGAGTTGGGCGACAGAGCGATTGTAGAGGGTTGTGAGGCGATGGCCGGCCTGCTCCAGATAGGCGCTGCACAGGCTGGGCGGATTGACCCATGCCCCTTGGGGAAACCACCAGCCGCCCCGGGGAGTGGGGGTTCCGGCTTACTGGCCGGCCTGATGGGCATCCAAATAGCGCAGGAAATCATGGGGAAATGCCATGGTATCGGCAAGCCTGGACTGCAAGGTTTCCTGGGCCTCGTCCCGGGCCAGTTGCAGCACCCCGCAGGGGTTCCAGATCAGCTCGCGGCCCTGGCCGATCAAATGTTCCCAATGTTGCAAGCCATATAGGAAGGCGGCTAGACTGAGACGGGAGGGCAGATTGTCATCCAC
>DYHB01000050.1:19160-19829 GCA_020724415.1 Thiobacillus sp. | reverse complement strand
ATCAAGCGCTTGCGCGGTACCCGCACCCATTTGGTGGGCGGCGTTCTAAGCAAGGTGGATAGCCGAGGTGGTAGCTATGGGTATTATCATAGCTATTACTATTACCAATACGGTGGCTCCGAGACCGCGAGCAAGCAACTGACATGACCGCTGTAGCGGGCAACTCTGGCGTCCGTACCTTTCTTCTCGCCCTGGAGTGTTTTCGTGACCCAGCCCGTCATGGAAGACAGCTCCATTCCTTTCGCCCATCCCAGGCGGACGCCCACGCCCTGATCCGTATAGCCGGCGGGGCGTCGGCGGCGGAAGTATTGGGCGCATCCCTCGGTCCCAGGGATGCAGAACAGGCCCAGGAAGCCTGCCGATTCATGGTGGATCAGGTCCTGCTCCGGCACGATGCCGACGCCTATGCCTTGCTCGGCCTGGACCGGCATGCGACCCAGGATCAGATCAAGGAGCATTACCGCCTCCTGATTCGCCTGTTTCATCCCGATCGGGAGGGCAACACGGATAATTGGCGGGATACCTACGCTTCCCGGGTCAACAACGCCTACAACCTGCTCAGGGACGAGGCCTCCAGGCGTGCCTACGACGGCCAGTTAGCCATGAAAGCAACCGCCACTTCGTCCGGCCCCGCTGCATCCCCGGTTTCTCCTCCCCCCGTCTACACCC
>DYHB01000050.1:0-19150 GCA_020724415.1 Thiobacillus sp. | reverse complement strand
ATGCCCACCGGGGCCGTTACCATCCTGGGCAGGAACTGGCCGGGGCACACGGAGGCTTGCGGCATGGTAAATACCTGCCCATGCTGGTCTTGGGCTTTGTGGCCTTGCTGGCGGCCTTGTTCGTGGGCGCTGTCTACCTGAGCAACCGCGCCAGCATGAGCGCCGGGTACAGCCCTGCTGCCACATCTGTCCAGAGGGTGTCCGAAAAGCCGGGCCCCCAGAGCGTGGACAATAGCCCTGCCGACAGCGCGGTGGGGGATGAACATGCCAGCCCCACCTCGGTGGATGACATGCAATATCTGGCCAGACTGGCCGAATCCATCGTGGTCAGTGCCCGGTCCGATGAGCCCGCGGTGCAGAAGCCCAGGGTTCAGGCGGCCACTCCCCCCCAGCCGGTATCATCGGCAACCCCTGCCAGGCCGTCGGGCGTGGTGCGGGATATGCCTGCCGCCAGCAGCCCGGTCATGGGGCGCTCGGACCGGGCCATGCAGGACGCCATGAACAAGCCGGGCGAATCCGTGCCCTCTGCCTCGGCCCTGCCTCCACCTGACATGACCGTGGCCTCGGCCTCGGTACCGACCCGGCCCCAGGAAAACGCACGTCAGGGGCTCTCGGAGTCGGTACAGGGCGCCGCGTCGAGCACGCCCCAGGCATCGGCGCCAGAACCGGCCGGACTGCCCATCCAGGTCCTCAATCAGGTATTTTCAGGATTTGCCTATGCCTATGAGCGCGGGGACCTGGCCGCCTTGATGGGGCTCTTTTCGGCCCAGGCCCGGGCGGATGTTGGCGGCTATGCCCAGATTCGTCAGGATTATGAACAATTGTTCAATTCCACTGAACTGCGCCGTCTGGATGTGGGTGCCATTCATTGGACCATAGCCGACAATGTCTACCGAGGCTGGGCCCCTTACCGGGCATCTGTCGTACGCAAGAACGCAGGCAAGGTCAGCCGCTTCAATGGCCGGCTGTCCATCGAAGTGCGGGAGTTCAATCGCAAGCCGCTCATTACCGAGCTGCTCTATACCTCCAGCGAGGGGTCCTGATTCCATGGACCGGGGCAGGAGGGGAGCAGCCATGGGCGGGATGATGTTCCTGGCCGCAAGTGCCAAGGCCCATGGGCCGGCCGGAGGTCAGCAAGATGACTAGGGAGTAGATGCAAGTGCCAGCCAAGCAGTACATCAAGTGGTTCATGTTCGGGGCGGCCGTTCTGGTGGTGGCCTGGCGGGTGGTCACCGTGAACATGGCTGACCACTATGTCCAGCAGGCCACGCCCGAGGCCTATGCCTCGGCCCTGACTTGGCGTTCGGATCATCCCGTGGCCTTGGTGGGGGCGGGTCAGGCCCGCCTGGGGGATGACATGGGCGCGGCACAAAGCCTGCTGGAATCGGCCATTGCCAGGAACCCCACGGACGGCCGGGCCTTCGTCCATCTGGGCGAGATTCTCATGGGCCTCAAAGAGGTGGACAAGGCGCAATCGGCCATGGAGACGGCCCAGTGGCTCGCGCCCCAGCGTACCGATGTCCAGGGCCGCATTGCGGCCTATCTGTTCCAGAATGGCCAAGTGGATCGGGCATTGCTGGCCTGGGATGCCGTACTGCGACACGGGGGTAGCCAGGAGCGGCTGTTCCCCGTGCTCCTGAAAATGGCCGAAGTGCCTGAATACCACAGTGCCTTCGGGACATTGCTCAACCGACCCGTCAAGTGGTGGCCGGCGTTTTTCCGCCATGCGGCCCAGAACGCCCTCTCCCTGGATACGGTGCGGGCCCTGTTCATGCTTCAGAAAACGGGTCCCAATGAAGTCAACGATGTCATCCTGCAGAGCTATCTGGCACGGTTGCAGAAGGAGGGCATGACCCTGGAGGCCTACATGACCTGGCTGAATGGGCTGGATCAGGAGGCGCTGTCCGTGATGGGCAACCTCTACAACGGCGGCTTTGAACGCAAGGTGAGCAACGTCGGGTTCGACTGGATCCTGCGCCCCACGCCGGCAGCCCGCATCGCCACTTCCTCCACCTATGGCGCGACGGGAAATCGTGCCCTGAATGTCCAGTTCAATGGACAACGTATACGCTTCGAGCATGTGTCCCAGCAACTGATGCTGTCGCCAGGCTTGTATCGCTTCCGGGGCCGGGTCCGGCCGGATGGCCTGCAGGCGGAACGGGGCATGCGCTGGGCCATGTACTGCCAGGGGTCGGCGACGCCGGTCACCACCACGGAGGCGTTTGCCGGTACGGATCAATGGCACCATTTCTCGGCCCAGTTTTCCATCCAGGAGGGGGGCTGTGCCTCCCAGTCCTTGCGTCTGGAACTGGTGGGGCGTACCGGCCTGGATTTCGAGGCCGAAGGCGGCATCTGGTTCGATGACCTGTTCATCGAAAGAGTTGACTAGGACGTTAGTGCTGATATGATGCAAGCGTATTTTTTTTCCAGTGGTCAGGAGGGAGTCAAAAATGGTTATTCGTTCCATCGTCGTTGCATGTGCCGTTGCTCTGGGTGCAGGCGTTTCCGTGGCCCAGGCCGCTAATGAAGTAGCCACCCTGGGCCAAGTGGCCGGCAAGGTCATGGTCAACAAGGGCAAGGGCTTCACCGCCGCCAAGGCCGGCATGGGTCTGGCCAACAATGATCGCCTGATCACCCTGGATGGGGGTTCTGCGTCCGTTGTCTACATGGATGGTTGCACCACCAACGTGAAACCCAACAGTGTTTTGGCCATTTCCGGCGCCGCCGGCTGCAAGGCCCAGGCACTGAGCGTCTACGCTCCCGCCCCCACCACGTCCCAGCCGATCCGTTTCGCTGCTGTGGGCGATACCAAGACAGATGGCACCATTGAGACTGTAACTGCAACGGGCAAGTGGGTCTGGATTGGCGGAGCGTTGGTCTTCGTCGCCGCAGTCAACAATTCCAGCAGCGACAACGATCCCATCAGCGGCCAATAATCGCTGACCCTATCGACTTACAGTGAGTCATCGGGTAAACAGCCCCGCACGTAGCAATGCGGGGCTTTTCTTTTCGGCCATGTCCCTGGCAGGGCTGATGCTGGTGTTCGTTCCCCTGATCAAGGGGGGCAACCGTCCCATTCCCCTCCTCATTACCGAACTGCTCGCCTTGCTGATGCTTGGCTTTGCATTGGCGCGGTTTTCCGAGCTGAGACGGCATCTTTCCCTGGGCTTTGGTCTGGTCTTGGCGGTCTGGTTTGCCTTGCCGCTGTTGCAGCTGATTCCCTTGCCCGTGTCTTGGGTGCCAGGCTTTGATGCCTATCAGGATGCCCTGGCTTCCCTGGGTCTGGCCCAGGCCGGGCAGGGATGGCAGACATTGAGCCTAGTGCCCTATGCCACGGAATCCGCCTGGCTCACCATGCTGTTGCCGCTCTCGGTCTTCCTGCTGGTGGTCATGCTGGACGAGCGCAGCCTGATGCGCCTGGTGTACCTGTTCATCGGCATGGCCGTCTTCCAGGCCCTCCTGGGATTGATCCAGTTTGGCGATGGCTCCGAGTCGTTCTTCAGATTCAACACGGAATTCCACAAAGATAGTGCGGTAGGCACCTATGCCAATCGCAACCATTTTGCAGCGCTGTTGTACATGGCGCTCCCTTTGGCTCTGGGGGTGTTGGCATCCCAGGTGGGCAACCGTAGTCAAGACACGCGCCGCTATCAGTCCCGCCGCCGGGGCGGCTTTCTGTCCGGCCTGTTTCATGGCGGCTTCAGGATCAATTACACCTTCCTGATGGCGGCCGCCGGCATCGCGATTCTCCTCGGCGTGATCTTTAGCCGTTCCCGCACCGGCATTTCCCTCACCATGCTTGCCATCCTGCTGTCCGCGATCCTGTTTGCGCGCCACTTGGGCGGACGGCGTTCGGTAGGCGTCACCGCCATATTCAGCGTCATTGGTCTGGCCTTGGCCATTGAAGTGGGGTTGGCTCCGGTGCTGGACCGATTTGCCTTGGATGCGGCCGCTGCGGATGCCCGCTGGCCCATATTTGACAGTGCCATCGTGGGTATCGGCCAGTTCTTCCCCATGGGCAGCGGTTTGGGCACCTTCCCGGATGTATACCGCCGTTTCCAGCCCGACGAGGTGGGGCGCTTCGTCAATCATGCCCACAATGACTACATCGAATTCCTGTTCGAGGGCGGCTTGCTGGCCGCTCTGGTGTTGCTGGGGTTTGCCTTTTTCTTCCTGCGCCGCTGGCCAGCCTTGTTGCGCGGGGGCAGTTGGGGAACGTTCCGGTTCATGCAAGTAGGGGCTGGCATCTCCTTGCTGATGCTCGCACTGCATGGCTTGACGGACTACAACTGGCACATTCCGGCCAACGCGGTGTACTTTGCCTTCCTGGCGGCGGTTTTCATGCACCAGGCCCGCACGACCAGTCATGCAGAACGGCCGGCCAAGGCGACGGGTCCCGACGATGAGGTCCGGCCTGCATCCACCGTCGCCACGTCCGCCGAAGCCGATGACCCGGGTGCCGTCCCGACGGGAGCGAATGCCGCAGGGAGAGGGCCAGCCGCGTCGGAACCCCCTGCGCCGGAATCCCCCGTACCAAGCGCGACTAGGAACCCGTTTTCGGATTAGTACCGCCAGCTTGCGATTCTGCCGTGGGGGATTACTCCCTGGGCTGGGTATCCTGGAAGGTGCTGCGCAACATCAGCCGGTCGAACAGCTCGGCCAGATTGGCATTCTGTCGGCGCCAGTCGATCTCATCCCGGAACCGGAAGTCCAAGTAGCCCAAGGCACAGCCGACGGCGATGTCGGCCAGGGAGAAGGTGCCGTTGACACACCAGGTATGTTCGCCCAACTCCGCATTCATGGCGGCCAGGCCGGCGTGAACCTTGCCCAACTGGCGTGCGATCCAGTCCTGACTTTGTAGCTCTGGGGCGCGTTTGCGTTCGACAAAGATCAGTGCGGCGGCTTCGCAGACACCGTCGGCGAGCGCCTCCCAGCGCTTGACGGAAATGCGTGGCCGCACTTCCTTGGGAATGAGATGGTTGACCGGGCTGATGCCGTCCAGATATTCCACGATCACCCGGGAATCGAACAAGGTCTTGCCGTCTTCCAGCACCCACACCGGCACCTTCCCCAAAGGGTTGTGCTGGGGAACGCGGGTTTCGGGTAGCCAGGGTACGTCGATGACCAGGTCATACTCGATATGCTTTTCGGCCGCGACAATCCTGACCTTCCTGGCAAAGGGGCTGGTCAGCGACGCGAGTAGCTGCATGCGGTGATTCTGTGTGCTCATGGCGAGGCGGATTCTACGCTTGTTCAACTACGCTGAGCAGCCTTGGCCAGGCCGCCGTCAGGCGGGTCAGGGTTTCCTCCCGGCCCAGACACAACAGGGTGGCGTCCAGGGACGGTGTCTGTCCGGTGCCGAACAGCATCAGTCGCAGCGGGATGCCGATCTGTCCCATCTTCAGCCCATGGCCCTTGGCCGTGTCCTTGAGCAGAAGGTTGATGGCTTCCTTGTTCCAGGGCAGGGCGGCCAGTCCGGCACGAAGCTGGTCCATGGCGGCCAGCAGGCCTGGCGCGGATTTCTCGCGCAGGTCGTCCGGTTCGGGCAATGCATGCCGGTAGAAGATGTGGCATGCGTCGGCCAGTTCCGCCACTGTGGAAACTCGTTCCTTGAGCAGGCCGCACAGGGTGGGGAGCTGAGGCCCATTGCTGGCATCGATCCCCTGTTGTTCCAGAATGGGGCGCGTCAAATCCGCCAGACGGTCGTCCTGGCACTCCTTCATGTACTGCTGATTGAGCCAGCTGAGCTTTTCCTGGTTGAAACGGGAGGCGGCATGACTCACGTGGCCCACATCGAACCAGTCGACGAACTGCTGCAGGGTGAATTTTTCCGCATCGCCATGGCCCCAGCCCAGGCGTGCCAGGTAGTTCATGAGCGCCTCCGGCAGGTAGCCGTCTTCCTGGTATTGCAATACCGAGACCGCGCCGTGCCGCTTGGACAGGCGCTCGCCGTCGTTGCCCAGGATCATCGGGACGTGGGCATAGATGGGAACTGGGGCGCCCAAGGCCATCAGGATGTTGATCTGGCGCGGCGTGTTGTTGACGTGGTCATCACCCCGGATGACGTGGCTGATGCCCATGTCCCAGTCATCCACCACGACACCGAAGTTGTAGGTGGGAATCCCGTCGGCCCGCATGATGACCAAGTCATCCAATTCCGTGTTGGACACGGTGATCGGTCCCTTGATGAGATCATGGAAACTGACTTCACCCTCCTGAGGGGTCTTGAACCGGATCACCGGCTTGATGCCTGGGGGTGGCTCGGGCAGGTCTTTTCCTGCCTCGGGCCGCCAGCGGCCGTCATAGCGGGGCTTTTCCCCCCGGGCGCGCTGGCCCTCGCGCATGAACTCCAGCTCTTCCTTGCTGGCATAGCAGGGATACGCGTGGCCCTGGGCAAGGAGCTGATCCACCACCGACTTGTAGCGTTCGAGCCGGTCCATCTGGAAAAAGGGGCCCTCATCCCAGTCCAGGCCAAGCCACTTCATGCCATCCAGGATGGCTTGCTCGGATTCCTGGGTAGAGCGCTCCCGATCGGTATCCTCGACGCGGAGAATGAACTGGCCGCCGTGCTTGCGCGCGAAAGCCCAGGAGAACAACGCCGTTCGGGCGCCGCCGATGTGCAGGTAGCCAGTGGGGGAGGGGGCGAAGCGAGTCCGGATCATGAAGTATGCAGTGCGGTTAAAAGCGGCATTCTACTGGATGCCCGAGTCCGGCCTCAAAAAGACTTTGACCGGATCGGGGGGCGTCAGTAAAATTCGCCTCCCTATCCGGGCGGTTACTATCAGTGGTAGATGGCTTCCTTCACACGGAAGAGGTCACAGGTTCGAATCCTGTACCGCCCACCAAAAACCTCGTAAAAAAACCCCGCACTTATTACAACGAGTTGCGGGTTTTTTATTGCTGGAACAGGTCTCGGATAATCCTGATTTTCCCCTGAGCGTTGCAACGTTTTGCCAGGCCGCGCAAGCGGCTATTGCGATTGATGGCATACATGGCCGGATGATGGTCTGCAGCCGTAACAACCCTGAATCGTTAACTCGAGACAGCTTTCCAAGCTGGTGAAGGTCCCTTGGCTGACTGCCACCCATGAGGGCGCGGGCTGCCGGTCACGCATCGCGTAGAGTATTTCCAGGGCCGGCCAGGACCAAGTCGCTCAGCCGAGCCAGTGTGGGAATCCAGATTCCGGGATACATCGAAATATATCCCAAAGAATGATTAAAGATGTTCACGAGAATGCCGTTAGCACCATCGGATGGTGAAGTGAAGTGTGTCATGGGATATGGCACCCCTATCCGGTATTCCCGAGGACATAATGAAGACCATATTTTGCGTCGACGATTCCAGCGTCGTTTTGATGAGTCTGACGGCCATACTCTCCAAGGCCGGATTCATCGCCGAGAAGGCGGCCAGCGCTGAAGAAGCCCTGAGCAAGCTCAAGTCCGGGCTAAAGCCGGATCTGATCATCACTGACCTGAACATGCCGGGCAAGAACGGTATCGAGTTCATAAAGGATGTGCGCCAGATGGCCGCCATGAAGTTTGTCCCGATCCTGTTTCTGACCACCGAGTCGCAGCAGGCCAAGCGTGCTGAAGCCAAGGCAGCCGGTGCTTCGGGTTGGCTCGTGAAGCCTGTCAACGGAGATGAACTCCTCAATACCATCAAGCTCGTCCTGCGCTGAGATGAACATGGACTATTCGACCTTGGTCAGGCGGCTCCTGTTGACCTATGTGGTAGCCGCCATCCTGACCTGGAGCGGGGTGTATCTCCTGCATGAGCCCTTCCATATCAGTCTCCTGCCATTTCTGGGACTGTCGGCCCGTGCTGGAGATGCCTTGGGCACGGTGCTGGCCATCACGGTCACCTTCATGATCCAGCACCTGGTCTCCAAATCCTTGTACCGGGACATGTGCTTCGGCAGCAACGAGATGCAAGCCCGGGCATCCGATGCCCTTGGGGCAGTGCGGAACATGGAGTCCCTGGCCGCAGCACGGCTGGAGGAAATCCCGGATTTCACGAAGGTAGTACGGGGTCATCTGGATGCCGCCACCGAGGAAACCGAGCAAGCAGCCATCGGTTTCATGGAGCAGTTGCAGTCCATCGACGCGGTGTTTAGCGAAATGCATCACTTTGTCACGCAAAGCAGTGGCGAACTGAATGATCGCCTGGCCAGTTCAGAGCATGAAATCGCGGTCAATGCCAAGACCGTGGAGACCATGCGCGGCTACATTGGCAAGCGCGTGGAGGACAACCAGCATGATCAGGTGCGTGTACAGATGGTGCTGAATGAGGCGCACCAACTGGATGAAATCGTTCTGCTGATCCGTAATATCGCCAGCCAGACCAACCTGCTGGCCCTAAATGCCGCCATAGAGGCGGCCCGGGCGGGTGAGGCCGGGCGTGGCTTCGCGGTGGTGGCGGACGAGGTGCGCAAGCTGTCCATGCAGACAGAGGGGGCCGTGACCCAGATCAGCGAAGGCATCGCCCACGTGGCAGGCACCATTGAGCAGCAGTTCAAGGAAAAGCTGTCCTCCGAGAATATCGATGCCGAAAAGGGGGCGCTGGAGACGTTCGCCGACCAGCTCAACAGCATGGAGCAGCGCTATTCCCAGATGCTGCGCCAGCAGAACGAAGTGCTCGGCACCATCGCCCAGGGGAGCGAGCGGCTTGGCGGCATGTTCATCCAAGCCATGGCCAGTGTGCATTTCCAGGATGTGGTGCGTCAGCAACTGGACCACATCGCCCATGCCACCCAGCGCCTGGACCAGTTTTCGGCTGAACTGGCTGTGGCGATCCGTCAGCCGGACGTGCCCGAACGCATGCCAGAGCCCCTGTCCAGTCATCTGGAGCAGATGTTCGATGGTTACGTGATGGCCAGCCAGCGCCAGACCCATGCCAACAAGGTGGGAAGCACCAGCAAGACTCAGTCTGCAGCCGAAGCGAACCTGCCCAAGATTGAACTCTTCTAGGAGCACACATGACTGACAGCGCCGCCATCGTGAGACTGGCCATGGAAGGGGATATGACCATCTACAACGCTACAGAACAGAAGCATCGACTGATGGCGTCCCTGGACTCGTGTCAGGAACTGGAACTTGACCTGGGCCAGGTGAGCGAGGTTGATACGGCCGGCTTCCAACTCCTGATTCTGGCCAAGCGGGAGGCTTTGCGCCATCAGAAAGTCCTGCGCATCGTGGCCCACAGCACACCGGTGTCGGACCTGCTGGATTTCTACAACAAGGTGGCTTATTTCGGGGATCCGGTGCACCTGCCGGCCCGGGACTGAGTCCATGAACGAACAGGGCATGTGCCATGGATGAGTTGCAACAAGCCTTCGTGCAGGAAAGCAACGAACAGCTGGAGCAGTTCGAGGCGACCCTGCGTCAGTTGGAACAGACTCCGGATGATCCGGAGGCCGTCAACAGCCTGTTTCGCCATGCCCACACTATCAAGGGCGGTGCCGGCGTTGTGGAGTGTGCTTTCATTGTGGAATTCACCCATGTGGTGGAGAACCTGCTGGACCTTTTGCGGGAGGGACGACTGGAGGTGACCCCCCCTCTCGTGAGCCTGATGTTCGCCTGCTCGGACCAGATCGCTGCTCTCATCGAAGTCTTTGCCGCAGGGGAGGCTAGCCCTGAACCGGCCCAGGCCGAGCATGGCGCTGAACTCGTCCGGCAACTGAGGGAATTCCTGCCTGGCAATTCCCAAGCCGAATCGACACCAGGTGGCTCGGTGCCGGCCGAGACTACCTCTCCCGTAGAGTCCCTCGGAGGAGCCAAAGTTGCTTCTGACTGCTGGCACATCTCCATCCGCTTCGCTGAACACGTGCTGAAGAATGGCATGGACCCCTTGTCATTCCTGCGCTATCTCGCGACCCTGGGTGAGGTGGCTCACATCGAAACCCTCAGTGACGGCATGCCCCCGGCCGAGGCCATGGACCCGGAGTGCTGCTATCTGGGCTTTGAAATCGACCTGCGCAGTCATGCCGACAAATCCGCCATAGAGCACGTCTTCCAGTTCGTGCTGGATGATTGCACCCTGCGCATTCTGCCGCCCGCCTCCAAACTGGAGGAATACATTCAGCTCATCCAGGAGCTCCCAGAGGACACCATGCGTCTTGGCGAGATCCTGGTGAAGAGCGGTGCCCTGACACGCCAGGAACTGGAGCAAGGGCTGCGCCTGCAAAGCCAGCCCCACGCGACGGGTGCCGCAGAGGAAAGCACGGCGCCGCCCATCGGCGAGATCCTGGTGGAGCGCAAGAACGTGCACAAGGATGTGGTGGAGGCTGCGGCCAGCAAGCAAAAGCAGGTCAGCGAGAAAAAGGCCCTGGAAGCCAAGTTGATCCGGGTTCAGGCGGACAAGCTGGACAACCTCATCGATTTGGTGGGGGAGTTGGTCATCGCCGGGGCATCAGGGGCCTTGATGGCCCAGAAGACCGGCCAGGCCCACCTGGTGGAGGCCTATTCGGTTATTTCCCGGCTGGTGGAGGAAATCCGCAACAGCGCCTTGCAACTGCGCATGGTGCAGGTGGGCGAGACTTTCAACCGGTTCCACCGTGTGGTGCGGGACCTGTCCCGGGACATGGGCAAGGACGTGGAGCTCGTCATCAGCGGTGGCGAGACCGAACTCGACAAGTCGGTGGTGGAAAAGATCACAGACCCCTTGATGCACTTGGTGCGTAATTCCATGGACCATGGCATCGAACCTGCGGAAGCCCGGGAGGCCAAGGGCAAGCCAGCAAAAGGGCAGGTACGCTTCAACGCCTATCACGACTCGGGCAGCATCGTCATCGAAGTGATGGATGACGGTGCCGGGCTCAACAAGGAGCGCATCCTGGCCAAGGCCCTGGAGCGGGGGGTGGTCGCCCCCAACCAGCAGCTGAGCGACAGCGAGATCTACAAGCTGGTGTTCGAAGCGGGTTTTTCCACAGCAGAAAAGGTCACCAGCGTTTCCGGGCGAGGCGTGGGCATGGACGTGGTGCGGCGCAATATCGAGGCCCTGCGCGGTACCGTGGAGGTGGAGAGCAGCGAAGACATCGGCAGCACATTTCGTATTCGCCTGCCCCTGACCCTGGCCATCATTGACGGATTCCAGGTGGGCGTGGGTCGTGCCTCCTACATCATCCCCCTGGACTACGTGGTGGAATGCATGGAACTGGATACCAGTGAAACCCATGGGCGCGACTATCTCAATCTGCGTGGCGAGGTGCTGCCCTTCCTGCGCCTGAAAGACCTGTTCCAGTCCGAAGCCTCTGACGCGCGCCGGCAGAACATCGTGGTGGTGCAATACGCTGGCCAGAAGGCCGGTCTGGTGGTGGACCATCTGTTGGGTGAGTTTCAGACCGTGATCAAGCCCCTGGGCCAGCTCTTTCGCAATCTGCGCGGCATTGCCGGATCCACCATCCTGGGGACCGGCGAAGTCGCGCTCATTCTCGATGTCCAGTCACTGGTGAAGGTGACCGCGCAGCAGGAAAACTTCAGCCAGCACGCCGGCCTGCCCGCCCTCAACACCCCCTGATCCCATACACATCAACGATCCATCCAGCAGGAGATGATTATGTTCAAGAACTTGAAGATCGGTTACCGCCTGATCGGCGGTTTTGCCATGGTTCTGTTACTCATGGTGGTCCTCGCCTTGATCGGCACGATACACCTGGGCGACATGAATGATGAAATCGACAACATGGCCAACGACAAGTATCCAAAGACTGTCGCGGCCACCGACCTTGTCCGGGCCATGAACCAGGTCGCGCAGATCAACCGCAACCTCCTGCTGGTGACCGACCCTGCCGAGTTGGAGAAACAGCGCAACCGCCAGGCCGAGCAGCGCAAGATAATTACCGAAAAAATGGCCTACCTGGAGGAGACAATTACCTCCGATGAAGGCAAGGCAAAGTTGCGCACAGTGACTGAGACCCGCACCGCTTATGTGAACACCCTGGAGAAATTTCTGGAACTCACGAAAACCGATCGCGAGGCCGCCATCAAGGTGCTTTATGGCGACATGCGCGGCGTGACTGAAAACTACCTGGGTGCCATTCGTGAGCTGATTAAATTTCAGGACGCACTGATGGAGCAGGCAGCGGCTGCGGCAAAGGAGGATTACACATCTTCGCGCAGCCAGATGATCGGCCTGACGGTTGCTGGCACCCTGCTGGCCCTGTTCATCGCCCTTTGGATCACCCGCTCCATTACCCGACCCATTGCCCTGGCCGTAGGCGCGGCCGAGGCTTTGGCCCAGGGGGATCTGACGGTGAAGATCCAGGCAGACTCCAAGGACGAGACCGGGCAACTGATGTCGGCCATGCAGACCATGGTGGCCAAGCTGTCCCAGATCATCGGTGAGGTGAATGGCGCGACGGACAACCTGGCTTCGGCCTCGGACCAGATTTCCAGCACGGCCCAGTCTTTGTCCCAGGCCAGTTCCGAGCAGGCCGCATCGGTGGAAGAAACCACCTCTTCAGTAGAGGAAATGTCTGCCTCGGTGAGCCAGAACGCCGAGAACGCCAAGGTTACCGACTCCATCGCTGCAAAGGCTGCCAAGGATGCCAACGAAGGGGGCGAGGCGGTGAAGGGCACCGTCCAAGCCATGAAGCAGATCGCCGACAAGATAGGCATCATTGACGATATCGCCTACCAGACCAACATGCTGGCCCTGAACGCCGCCATCGAGGCGGCCCGAGCCGGTGAGCACGGCAAGGGCTTTGCCGTGGTGGCCGCCGAGGTGCGCAAGCTGGCCGAGCGTTCCCAGGTGGCGGCCCAGGAAATCGGCGAGCTGGCTTCGTCCAGTGTGGGTACCGCCGAGCGCGCCGGCTCCTTGCTGGACGAGATCGTCCCCTCCATCAACAAGACGTCCGACCTGGTGCAGGAGATCGCTTCCGCCTCCGACGAACAGTCGGCGGGTGTGGGCCAGATCAACGCCGCCATGGGGCAGTTGAACCAACTCACCCAGCAAAACGCCTCCGCCTCCGAGGAACTGGCGGCCACCGCCGAGGAAATGGGCGGCCAGGCCCAGCAGCTGCAGGAACTGATGCAGTTCTTCAAGCTGGAAGATCGGTCCGTGACGGGTGTTGCCCGCCCCGTGGCCACCCGCGCCCAGGCCAAACCTGCCGCCAAGGCACCCAGCGGCCAGCGGCCCGACACCGCCAACTTCGAGCGGTTCTGAGCGCCATGGTACCCACGGAGAAAGGAGCCCAGTCATGAGCCAGGCATTGACTACCCAGGCCGCCGCCGTCCCGGCCGTGGCCGAAGAGAACCATCAGTACCTTACCTTCAGCGTGGCTGGCGAGGTCTTCGCCATCGGCATCCTGGTGATCAAGGAAATCATCGAATATGGTTCCTTGACCGAGATTCCCATGATGCCCAGCTTCATCCGCGGCGTGATCAACCTGCGCGGCGCGGTGGTGCCCGTCATTGATCTGTCCGTGCGCTTCGGTCGGGCGCCTACCCAGATCGCCCGGCGTACCGGCATCGTCATCATCGAGGCTGGCAGCGACAACGAGAAGCAGGACATCGGCATTGTCGTGGACGCGGTGCACGAGGTGCTGGAGATACCCAACAAGGAGATCGAGCCGCCCCCCACCTTCGGGGCCCGCATCCGCACTGACTTCATCCGGGGCATGGGCAAAGTCAACGACAAGTTCGTGATCATCCTCAATGTGGAACGGGTGCTGTCCATCGAAGAGATGGCCATGCTCAGCAGCATCAGCCATCAGGGCGAGTCTGGGGGGCGGGGCGAAGAAGCCTGAGCACACACGGTTCTGTCAACCATGACTGTACTTGGCCAACTTCGGATATCCACCCAGCTCACCCTATTCGTGTGGTTGGTGATGCTGGTGGCCTGGGGCGGCATGATCGGCTGGAACGAGCATGCCAACCGGGACGCGGCGGTGGAACAGGCGATCAGTTATTCCCAAGCCATGCACGAGACCACCATGGCGGCCCTTACCGGCATGATGCTCACGGGCAGCTTCGAACAGTCTGGGGTTTTCATGGAGCAGTTGCAGCATCTGGCCCTGCTGAAGGACATACGGGTGCTGCGCGGAGAGGGGACCAGTCACCAGTTTGGACCGGGTCAGGCTGAAGTTGTCCCCGATCTGCCCGAGCAGCAGGTGCTCCGTACCGGGGAGGCTCATATCCAGTTGGAAGGCAATGAAGGGAACGTCCTCCGGGTTATCCGCCCGACCCGGGCGAGCCTGAGTTATCTGGGCAAGGATTGCCTGCAATGTCATACAGTGCCTGAGGGCACGGTCCTGGGCGCCATCAGCATGCGCATTTCCCTCGATAACACCCAGGCACTGCTCGCACGTCAGCGTATGCAAAGTATCCTGGCCGGGTTGGTCTTGGCAGTACCCATACTATTCGGAGCCTCGGTGTTGATACGACGCCTGGTGACTCGGCCTCTGAAAGCCATGGAAGATGGACTAAAGGAAATCGCTAGCGGCGACGGAGACCTGTCGCGCAGGTTGCCGGTGGCCGGGCAGGACGAAATCGGCAGTGCCAGTCAGGCCTTCAATGCCATGATGACCATGCTCTCCGGGCTGGTTGCCAAGGTGAACACCCGCATTGAGGCCTTGGCCGATGCCATCGGCCAAGTGAATGCCACTGCGCATGCCTTGTCCCAGGCGAGTTCACGACAGACGGCCGCGGTGGAGAGTACCACCGCCTCGATGGCGCGGATGTCTGCCTCCATCCAGCACAATTCCGAGAATGCGAAGGTGACCGACTCCATGGCCGCCGAGGCGGCCCGGGATGCCAACGAGGGCGGGGAGGCGGTGATGGCTACGGTCCACGCCATGAAGGCCATCTCCGGCAAGATCGGCATCATCGACGACATCGCCTATCAGACCAACCTGCTGGCCTTGAACGCCGCCATCGAGGCAGCCCGGGCCGGAGCCCACGGCAAGGGCTTCGCGGTCGTGGCTGGGGAAGTGCGCAAGCTGGCCGAGCGGGCCCAGGTGGCTGCCCAGCAAATACATGCGGTCGCTTCCTCCAGCGTGGGTACCGCTGAGCGGGCAGGCGCACTTCTGGATGAGATCGTGCCTGCCATCAACAAGACCTCGGGTCTGGTCCAGGAAATCAATTCGGTGTCGGACGAGCAATCCGCCGGGGTGAGCCGGATCAATGCCGATATGGGCCAGCTCAACCAGATCACCCAACAGAATGCCTCTGCCGCAGCTGACTTGGCCGCCACCGCCGAGGCAATGGGCACGCAGGCCAGACAACTGCAGGAATTGATGCGCTTTTTCCAGATAGACGACCGCGCCTCCTCCCGTACCCGGTATACCGATAAGAAACTTGAAAGCTAGACGTCATGAGCAGAATCTCCGTTCGTACCGCCTTGTTTGGTGCCAGCACCCTGGTCACTGCCATGTTCCTGGTGGCCGTGGCAGTCTCCGTGGTGAGTCTGTATAACGCCAAGAGCAGGTTTGAGTCCTACATCACCAGCGACCAGGCCTTGGTAGACTCCTTCAGCGAGATGTACGCCCAAGGACTGCAGATGGGCCAGGCCATCCGAAACATCATCCTCAACCCCGGCAACCCCAAGGCCTATGCCAACTTGGATCAGGCAGGCAACGACTATCAGGCGGCTTTCGAACAGGCTCGGAGCCTGGTCCGGGATAAGGATGACCTGGCCGAGACCCTACGCCAGCTGGATGAATTGGCCAGTCAGCGAAAAGGGGTCCTGGACCGGGTCCGCACATTGGCCCAGCAAGATACAGGGGCGGCCCGGGAACTGCTCAACCAGAGTGAAACCCCCTTGTGGCGCCAACTCAAGGCCAAGTTGCTGGAACAACGTGCTGCCCTGGGTCAGGTGACTCGGGACAGTGCCCAGGCAGCCCTGGCCAGCGCCGATCGGATGAGTGCCCTGAGCCTGGGTTTGAGTCTGATCGCTACCCTGGTGGGGGCGGGCTTGATGTTGTTCGTGGTGCGCACGCTGTATCGTCAACTGGGCGGGGAGCCCGACTATGCCCGTGCCATCGCTCGGCGCATCGCCATGGGGGATCTGACTGAACGAGTCGTGGCTGGCCATTCGGACAGTCTCCTTGGCGCCATGCAAGAAATGGTGGAAAAGCTCATCGGAATCATCTCCCAGGTGCGCCAGGCCAGTAACGGCCTGACCTCCGCCTCGGACCAGGTGTCTGCCACGTCACAGTCCCTATCCCAGGCTACCTCCCAGCAGGCGGCGTCGGTGGAGGAGACCTCGTCCTCGGTTGAGCAGATGTCCAGTTCGGTGGGCCAGAACGCAGACAACGCCAAGGTCACAGACACCATCGCTGCCAAAGCCGCAAAGGACGCCCACCAAGGGGGTGAGGCAGTCAAGGAGACGGTCCAGGCCATGCAGCAGATCGCCAGCAAGATTGGCATCGTGGACGACATTGCTTACCAGACCAATCTGCTGGCCTTGAACGCTGCCATCGAAGCGGCCCGGGCCGGCGAGCACGGCAAGGGCTTTGCCGTGGTGGCCGCCGAGGTGCGCAAGCTGGCGGAACGCTCCCAGTTGGCGGCCCGGGAGATCGGCGAGTTGGCAGCCGACAGCGTCGGCAAGGCAGAGCGAGCTGGCACCTTGCTGGCCGAGATCGTGCCTTCGATCCTCAAGACCTCCAGTTTGGTGCAGGGCATCGCCGCAGCCTCGGAGGAGCAGTCCGCCGGGGTCGGTCAGATCAACGGTGCCATGGGCCAGCTAAACCAAATCACCCAGCAAAACGCCTCTGCCTCGGAAGAGTTGGCCGCCACGGCTGAGGAGATGGGCGCCCAGGCTCACCAACTGCAGCAGGTGATGCAGTTCTTCAAGATCGAGACCGGTTCGTCCGGACGTCCCTGAGGCCGGGCCCACAGCCCATCGGATGTCCCTGACATGAGCGAACACCTGATCACCCGAAATGAATTCGAGCAGTTGCGGCGCGTGCTGTACCAGCAGGCGGGCATCAGCCTCGCCGACAACAAGCAGACCCTGGTCACCGGGCGCCTGGCCAAGCGCCTTAGGGAAACAGGACACCCAACCTATACCAGCTACCTGCGCGAGGTGGTGGGTGGCAATGGACGGGAGCTCCAGATCATGGTGGATCTGCTCAGCACCAACGAGACGTCTTTCTTCCGGGAGCCCAAGCATTTTGACCTGCTGCGGGACTATGTTCAAAGCCGGCAGAATCGCAGTGCGCCCCTGTCGGCGTGGAGTGCGGCCTGCTCGAGCGGGGAGGAGCCTTACACCATCGCCATGGTACTCATGAATGCCCTGGGCAGTGCTGCCCCCTGGGACGTGCTGGCCACCGACATCAGCACCCGGGTGCTGGCCCGGGCCCAGACGGCTCATTATTCACTAGAGCGGTCCAGAACCATACCCACGGAATACCTCAAGAAATTCTGCCTCAAGGGGGTGCGTGAGGAGGCAGGCACCTTCCTGATCACTCCGGAAGTGGCAGAGCGGGTGCGCTTTCGCCACCTGAACCTGATCGAGCCCATTCCGGACAACATAGGCAGCTTCGACGTGATTTTCCTGCGCAATGTGATGATCTATTTCGACATGGAAACCAAGCGCAAGATCGTCGGCGCCCTGGTGCCGCGCATCAAGCGGGGCGGATATCTCCTGGTGGGCCATTCCGAGACACTCAACGGTGTCACCGACCAACTGGTGGCCGAGCGGCCCAGTAGCTACCGGAAACCCTGAGTTCCCCATGAGCGGCGACAATTTCCTGGAAGTTTTCCTCAACCCGGGTGAATTCTATTTCGGGGAGGGCAGCGTCCGGGTCTCCACGCTGCTGGGGTCTTGTGTATCCTTCACCCTCTGGCATCCCCTCCTGCGGCACGGGGGCATATGCCACTACATGCTGGACTCGCGGGGCGTGATGATGGGCGGATTCAACGGCAAGTATGCGGACGAGGCCCTGGAAATGTTCATGGTGGAATTGAAGCGCAGAAAGACCCATCCCGCCGAATATCAGGTGAAGATGTTCGGCGGCGGCATCATGTTCAAGAATAAGACCACGAGACCCGACCAACTGGACATCGGCACCCGCAACGTCCAGGAAGGGCTGCGCCTGCTAGACCGGTTCGGCTTCAAGCTGGCCGCCAAACACGTAGGCGGCTTTGGCCATCGGCGCCTGATGTACGACCTGTGGTCCGGGGACGTGTGGATGCGGTTTACCGACAACCAGCCGGACCGGGAGGCGAAGCGATGAGCGGGCGCATCGGGGTGATGGTCATCGACGACTCGGCCGTGGTCCGACAGGTGGTCAAGCAGGCCCTGGACATGGATCCCGGCATCGAGGTCATCGGCACTGCCTCGGACCCAATTTTTGCCATGCACAAGATGCGCGAACGCTGGCCGGACGTGATCGTCCTGGACATCGAGATGCCGCGCATGGACGGCATAACCTTCCTGAAGAAGATCATGGCAGAGCGTCCCACCCCGGTGGTGATCTGCTCCAGCCTGACTACCCAAGGGGCGGAAACCACCCTACAGGCCCTGGAAGCCGGAGCCATGACCATCATCACCAAGCCCACCGCCCGCTTGAAGCAGTTTTTGGAGGATTCGTCCTCCCAGTTGCTGGGGGCGGTAAAGGCGGCCGCTAAAGCCAACGCAGCACGTTTGGTTCCCCGCGCTGAGGCGGAGCGCAAGGTGCCCCCCAAGTTGAATGCCGACGCGATTATCTCCGCCCCCGGCCAGGCCATGGTCCAGACCACGGAGCGGGTGTTCGCCATCGGCACCTCCACCGGCGGCACCCAGGCCCTGGAAGCTGTGCTCACCGCACTGCCCAAGGTTGTGCCGGGCATCGTGGTGGTCCAGCACATGCCGGAGAAGTTCACTGCCATGTTCGCCGCGCGCCTGAACACCCTGTGTCAGGTGGAGGTGAAGGAGGCCCAGAACAACGAGCGGGTCATCCCGGGACGAGTCCTGATCGCCCCGGGCGGTCGCCACATGCTGCTCAAGCGCAGTGGTGCCCAGTACGTGGTCGAGGTAGTGGACGGCCCTTTGGTGTCGCGCCACAAGCCCTCGGTGGACGTGCTTTTCCGTTCCGTGGCCAAGTCTGCAGGCAAGAACGCCACTGGCATCATCATGACCGGCATGGGTGACGATGGGGCCAGGGGCATGCGGGAGATGTTCGACGCTGCCGCCCACACCATCGCCCAGGACGAGGCCAGCTGCGTGGTCT
>DYHB01000049.1 GCA_020724415.1 Thiobacillus sp. | reverse complement strand
GTTCAGCGTGTCAACCTCGGCGCGCAGTTCAGTAAAGCGGCTTTGATTTCTGGATGAAAAGCGTTTGAAAAGCGGATGAATAATATTCGAAGAAATCCGGTGATTCCAGGACAGTGAATAACCGCCCCGATTGAGGGCGGTTTTCTTTTTCTGGGGTCAGTTCCCCCGGAGACGATCCACAGCGACCTGGTAGTAGTGTTCGCTCAACTCGATACCGACGAACTCTTTCCCCTGGCCAAGGGCTGCCAGGCCGGTGGTGCCTGATCCCATGAACGGGTCAAGGATGCGCTGGCCACAGGCGGCCACCAGCGGCTCCATGAGGTCCAGGGGCTTCCCTACCTGGTGCAGCTTCTCACCAGGCTTCTGCTGCACCCGGAACAGGCCCGCCGAGTAGGTGTCGCCCACCAGGCCGCCCTTGCTACCCCAGACAAAGAACTCGGTCTGCGCCTTGAACCCGCCCTTGTAGGGCCTGGCGCTGCCCGCCTTGTCCCAGACGCCCACGCCGCGCCAAGTGAAGCCTGCGGCCTGTAGGGCATCGGAAGTAACGGGCAACTGCCGCCAGTCGCTGAAAACAACCATCAGGCCGCCAGGGTTCAGCTTCTCGTAGCAGAGGGCCATCCAGAGGGCCGACCAGTGCAGGTAGCTGCGCTGGTCTTTCGAGTCTCCGGTGAAGTCGGGCCACTGGGTGCTGCCGGTGTTCAGGTACTTTGCCCCAGTGGAGGCTGCCCGGTTGCCTTTCGACTGGCCACCGCTGGAATACGGCGGGTCGGTGACCACGGCATCAAAGAAGCCGTCCAGGCTGGGTATCACCGCCAGGCAGTCCCCTTGGTGGAGGTCTGCCCTAGCCAGGCGCACGTGCTTCTGACTGTTAAAGAGCGGGTGGTGCTGTTGTTTCGTTGCTTCCATGGAGTGTCCCCTTTCGGACTGACGCTCCATGGCGCTCGGATTCGCGGCTCGCGGCCTTCACTTGGTTGATTACCCCACAGCGGGGGCACTTAATCGACAGGCGGGTGTATTCCGCTTCTGCCAGTTTCTTGTTGCAAGAGCCGCAACGGATGATTTCCATGTTTGCTACCTACGGTGATAGCCTTCGGCCCGCTGTGTGCACAGCACGGTGCCTTGGCCAAACGCAGGCGCGTCTGCGGGCGGTGGCCGTTACGGGTGTTCCAGCACCTGTAACGGTCGCACCGTTCTTTTTATGGCCTGTAGTTCCCCCGCCCGAACAGCCGGACAGTCCAGTACATCACCATCCGGGTAAAGCGCGACACCCCCAGCACGTCCATAGCCTCCAGGAACGTCCGGTCGGCGTATGCCTTGCTGCCGATGGCCTGGGCGTAGAGGTAGTCATGGACAATGGCCGCCTTGGCGTAACGGCCATGGGGCGGAAAGAGCGCCCACAGCAGCCTGGGAACCGTGGCCAGGTCGGTCACCGTTCCTACCGGGACGCTGATGATCGTGCTGCTGGGATAGCTGCCCACGTGGTACTCAAACGGGGCCAGCACCTGCCAGCGGTAGTCATCAAGCATCCGCAGATCGGCGGGAGTGGTGAAGGAACTCATGTCACCAGGCGATGGCCGCGATCTGCTCAGCCGTCGCATCAGCAGGAAGCGC
Source organism: Thiobacillus sp. (assembly GCA_020724415.1). Taxonomy (GTDB): domain Bacteria; phylum Pseudomonadota; class Gammaproteobacteria; order Burkholderiales; family Thiobacillaceae; genus JADJCP01. The sequence goes on along the minus strand of DYHB01000049.1, from coordinate 18,696 downwards.
GTTGAGTGCATCCTCCAGCGCCTGCCGTTTACCGATTGCAGCGCCGGAATACTGGGCGAAAGCATCTGCCTTGAGGATCACCCGCCGGGCCAATTCAGCCTTGTCGATGCCTCGTGCTTCGGCCAGCGCATCTAGTAGCGGCGTAACTGCATCAGGATCGGCGACATAGGAGCGGGCCTCAGCCTCCTGCTTGGGCCAACTCAATACCTCGCTGGCCGGGTAACTGGCCTGGATCGAAGCGATGGCCTTCTCACAATCGGCGTTGATGGCTGCATGTTTTTCTTCCCTGACCGTCGTCAGATCAAGCACCCACTTCGCCCCATCCCAGCGGTGATTGGAAGTTGGGGGCGGTCCATCACACTCCACCATGCCGCTGCCGATGATCTCGTTGACCTCTTCGTCCGTACCATCGTGGCTCAGAGCCAGGCGGCCATCTTTTACGAAAAATCGTTGCATAACCTTCTCCTTACCAAGCTCGCATGACGACTCGCCAATTGGCGAACGTGATGTTCCACAGATTACCGAGCGGCGCATCTCGCCGCGCGACCGTTATATTCGCGTCGGACATAAAACCAAGCGCCGTCGAATTCGACCAAAAGCTGAAAGCGTTCGAGACTGAGTTCGAGCCGCTACGGAAGTGGATTTCGTCCCCTACCGCAAAGCCGCCCTCTGCCGTCTTGCAGCGCAGGATAATCTGCGCGAGATACGGCTGCCTGCCGAGCCCATGGCTAACGGTTGTTGAGGTAAATGAGGTGATCGTCTGCTCCGCGCTTTCATAAAGCGGGGCACCATTGAGCGGGTCCAGGATGACCATGTCGATACCGTCATATTCGACATCAGCAAGTTGATTGGCAGCGATAACTGCCGGCACCTTATTCCCGGCGCCGTCGTACTGTTTGACGTTTTTCGCTCCACAGCCAGATACGTTCAGGGTATTGCTTCCGGTCGTTCCGACCGCATGGAATTTGACTCGGAATCGCTGGCCAGCCGAATAAGCGGCTACTGCCGGCACGGGAGTCAAAGTAAAAACAGGAGCGCCACCTCCGGTAGTGAAGGCCGTGTAGGTTTGCCCTTGAATGGAGCTTGGGCTTGTTCCAACGGCAGGAGGAAGCGCGTCAAGCAACACAAAATCAACGCCATCAAATTCGACATCGACCAGTTGCCCAGCCACGATTACAGGGGCAACTTTTGCCCCTGTACTGTCGTATTGCTTGAGGTTTTTGGCACCGAGACCGGAAACATTAATGGTGTCTACACCGTTCCCAACGGCGTGGAATTTCACTCGGAAGCGCTGGCCAGCTGCATAGGCGGCGATGGCCGGAGCAGGGGCAAGGGTAAAGGCTCCGGTCACCCCGGCGGTTGTGAAGGCCGTATAGGTCTGACCTTGCACTCCGGCCTTGGTGGCGGCAACGTCAAGCCCGGCAAACTTGGCCAGCAGCGCCTGCTTCAACTGGGTGTTGTCGCCCTTGGCCAGGACGATCCCGGCCCACTCGATGAACGTGGCCAGTTCTTCCTGGAAGGCGTTCATGATCTCCGGCGTAATCTCCGTCGGCGGACGGAGGGTGGCCGGGTCTTCGGCCACGAACAAGTGGTCTACGTGTCCGGCCCCATCAATTCGGTGCATAGCTGCCTCCTACTCCTGAAATATCTTCAAACCACAAGAAAACGTGGAATTGCTGGAAGGCCGACAGGGCCTCCCAGAGCACCGCCGGATTGACCACTGAGCGGTAATAGCGCACCCGCAGCACGTAGCGGCCACGGCTACCCCACAAGCGGTCGCCGATGCGGCTGCCGTTGCCATTCCCCACGCGGGCAGGCCCCAGCAGGTGCTCAACCCGCACCAGGTCAATGGGAAAGGTCAGGTCCGGCGCGGCCTGGCTCCACAGTCGCTGCCCCACCTTGCTGCCAATAGCGAAGGGGTGGCGCGGCATTGTCTCGACCAGCCCGCCCAGGGACTCTTCCGCCACACGCTGGTATTCGCTGATGTGCCAGCTGCTGGTCTTGGGGCGGTGGGTCTCGATGGCGTTGTCCAGCACCTCCTGGGCGGCTGCTTCGATGCGGGCAAGCTCTTCTGCGGTGCCGAGCAGCATGCCGTCGCCCAGGCCGCCTTCCGGCCATTCCCAGGCCGCGCCGGGCGGTAGCAGGGCCTTGATGGCGTCAGCGAACTCACGGGGGGTATGGGCCGTTATCTTCATGCCCAGACAATCGGGTTCAGCACCAGCACCTCGCCAGCGAGCACCGCGATATCGGCGGTCGGCTCAAGCCGGGTGTATTGGCTGGTGACAGTGGCGGTTGCAGCGTCGATCTCGGCCATGGCCAGCAGCGAGGTCTCGCTTTCCTCGGCTATCACCGTGGCACCGATGGCGCTGGAGATAGCTGCCCGGTTTTCGGCGGTATCGAAGCCAGGCAGCAGGTCGATGGATACGGTCACCGCCCGCGTGATCGGAGCGACAACACGCCAATCGGCGGTCGCTGGGGCGATGTCCAGAAGGTAGGCGGCCACGGCGTCCAGAACGGCCTGGGTCGGAAGGCGGTCGGCCAGGCCGTTGCAGATCGGGCGCACCACCACCGTTCCCATGCCCAGGACGTGGCGCTGGATCAATGCCCCGGTGACAGATGGGTGGGCACTCTTGGCCCAGAAGCGGTAGTCCTCATCTTTGCCGGAACGCGCCCCACGGGTGACCACCGTTCGCCATTCGTCGGCTACCCGGACGCGCCAGTCATCGACATCCTCTTCCGCTTCGCCACCCGTGAGGCCGGGGGCATCAATGGTCAAGGTGTTGGAGCAGCCGGGAATAGGATCGACCAGGGTCAGAGTCTGCCCGGCGGCCAAGTTGCCCGCGCTGCCGGTGGTGTCGCAGCGCACAGAAACGGAAGTGGAGCCAGCCCCCAGCACCACGGCGGCTTGCACCGTGTAGTCCAGCCCGTTGGGGCCGCGCAGCTGGGTTCCTGCCAACAGCGGCGTCCCTACGGTGCCGGTAGCCAGCGCCGGGCCAATAGAGGCAGTAGCCCCCAGCCGATCAACGCCGTAGAGGGCGGCCCAGTCGTAGAGCCGTTCCAGTTCGCAGGTCAGCGGGGAGCACTGCTTGTCGATCCAATCCAGGTGGCCGTGCTGGCCATGGCAGGATCGTGCCCAGGCCACGGACAGCGGCCCCCGCAAGACGGCGGGCATCGCGGCCAGGTCGGCGGCGATGCGGGCATTCAGGTCGGTATAGCTTGGTCTCGCGTAGGCGGTCACAGGGGGGCTCGCACAATGAACTTTCGTCCATTGTGGAAGCCCGTGACTTCAAGAAAAACGCTGGAAATGTTTCCCGCAGGCTCCGGCAGCGTCACTTCCAGAACCTCGATGTCGGTCAGCGCCGGTGCCCGCACCGTCAAGGCGGTGCGCACCATGGCCAGCGCCTCAAGCCTGGCGTTGCTGTTCAGCGGCTGGCGGCGCACGTGCCACAGGCCGCTCCCGGCTTCCGGGTCGGCATACCAGCCGCGCCGGTCGAAAAGATCATCCACCCGGCTAGCCGGGGCCTCGGCATCGGTATAGAGCACACCGAAAACCAGCGTGGCCGCTGCCGCGTCGGCGTCGGCCTGGGCAGGGTCATCGACCGCCAGGTCGAAGCGGCCCCAATCCGTCTGCACCAGTTTCAGCATGTCAATTCACTCCCGAGGTCGGCGCACCTGGCGCATTGCTGGTGTGGGTATGGCTGTCGCTCACGTTCTTGCCGTTCACCGTGAAATCGTTGGTGACATGGAGGCCGCCCTGCATCTGAGCCGCGCCGCCGTCCGTACCGTAGTAGCCGCCGTTGGAGTTAGTCTGCCCCATCACCACCAGGTTGCCGCCGATCTTGGCGTCCTGCGTCGTCTCGAACAGGGGCGTGTCGGCGATGACCTTGGTGGCGGCCTTGGCCTCAATGATCCCGCCGCGCTTGATGTGCACCCAGTTCTCTTCGTCGTCATGGATGGCCACTTCGCCCTCCACCAGGTCCATCTGGTAGCGCTTGTCGCCGATCACGATGGCCACGCCGTAGGAGCGGTCGCCGCTGGGGAACAGAAGGTAGGTCTGGCAGCCAGGCTTGGGCCGATACGAATAGCCGTAAGGCTCCACACGGTTGAGGTTGTGCAGCGGCTCTTCATCCAGCACACGCGCTTGCACCTTGTCCGCACCGATCATCAGGCCGACGCCCTGGGCGAAGAGCAGCTGGAGCCGGGTCCAAATCTGGCCAATCACTTCCTGCCTCCCTTCACTCCTGCGCCACGCTTGGCCTTCTTCTTTTCCTCGCCGATGAAGGCGTTCCGGTGCATGACCTGCAACAGCGTCACGCTGCCGCCCTTGTCATCCAGGCGGAAGGTGCGCTCGCCGATCAGGAACACGTCGTCGATGCCCTCTTCGGGGATGATGACCCGCACCTGGGTGTTGATGGCCCACAGCTGCCAGTTTCCGCCCTCATCCTGGTAGCGCCAGCCCGGCACCTCCAGTTCGATGCGATGGGCACGGGCCAGCCGCCGGTTGCGCTCCAGGTTGGCCCTGCGGTCGCAGCCGCCCAGACCATGGCCATGCCGGTCGGCGACGATGTGCATGGGCCGGAAAAAGCTGATCCCGCCATCCTTGGCCGCGCCCTTCAAGGCCGCGTCGCTGGCGTAGTCGTAGCCCTTGATGACGTAGTCGGAGAAGCGCAGCTTGAACTCATCGACCACCTCGTAGCGCTTGATGTGCACCCCATATACCAGGGAGGCGACGGGCGCAGCGTTGGTCGGCTTGGTCAGCACCAGGCCGCCATCCGGGAGCGGGTAGAGCAGCAGATTGGCCGCCCGCACCGCGTTGATGAGGGCATTGGCCGGTAGCTCGCACTGCATGGAGAAATCAGGCACCACGGCGGTTTCCGCCTCGATCTTCACAGGCACTTTGAAGGTGCTGCAAATGCGCTTCACGATCTCGCCCAACTTGAGGCCGGACAGGGTCTTGGAATACTGGCAATCCACCAGTTCCCGCCCAAGCGACCGGGCTTCGATATAGATGGCGTGGCTGTCGGCATCGACCTGGCGGCGGACGCTGTCCGGGCGGACCTTCGTCACTAGGCCGTCGCCGATCAGCACGTCGGCCACCGTGTTGGCCGTCAGGCCCAGGGAATCCCCGGTGCCGGGGCGGGTGATGGCCAGGCGCACCGAGGCGCACAGGTCATCCACTGACTCCCGGATATCGACCTTCTGCCAGTAGCCGTAGCGCAGGCCGTCGAAACGGATCTCGGCCAACACCTCATCCATAGACCCGGCCCCTTACGAACAGCGGATGCCGCACCGCATTGCGGGCCAGGAAAACCGCCTCATCCACCCCCAGCCGGTGGGCCAGTACGATGGCGGGAAGCGGGGCTGTCACGTCGCGGTAGGTGGCGGGCTTCAAGTCCTGGGCCAGCAGCGCCTCGATCAGGGACGTGCGGGCAGCCACGGCGGCCTGGAACACCGGATCGGGCAGGCTGGGCAGCAGCACGTCGATGGCGGAGACCACGCTGGCCAGCGCCGCGTCCCGGTCGGCCTCGGCCCGGTAGTCAGCCATGGCCACCTGGGCGGCGGAAGTCACCAGCAGGCGGCTGCGCAGGGCCTCTTCCCGCAGCAGGTTGCGGCGCACCGCGCCATCCGTGGCGACGACGCCGGTAAGCGCCACGGCGCTCTTGGCGGTGGCCACACGGGCAATACGGGACACCACGCGGGGGCGGTCGGTGTCGGCCAGGCCGCTGCTGTCAGCGCCGCCGCCCAAGGCATCGGCCAGGCCCCGGAAGGCCGAGGCGTAGGCGGCGGGCATTCCCATCAGCGTGGCCAAGTCGCCCTTGACCCCGGCGATCAGGCCCTTGATCTGGTTCGCCCAGGTGAGCGGCAAGGTGGCCAGGGAAATCACCTGGCGCAGTACCTCCAGCTTCTGATGCACGGCGGCGATGAAGGCCGTCATGCCGTCGGCGCTCATCGGCTCCAGGCCGAAGTCATCCTCCACCGCATCCGCCAGCTTGCGGGTGCGGTCGAAGGCCACGTCCACCATGTCCGGCGTCGGCTGCACAGTCTCGCCGCCGGGAACGAACTCGATGGCGATGGTGCAGTAGCCGCCCTTGTCGGTGCTTTCACGCAGCGACCAGTTGTGCGCCCGAACCCAAAGCAGGCCCAGCCACGGGTGGGTGAGCCAGTCCGCGCCCGGCTCGGCCAGCTTGGCCAGGAAGCCGTTGCGCTCCAGGTCGTACTCCGGGCCGATGAAATAGGCGTTCAGCTTCCAGTCCCACGCCTTGCCGCCCAAATCCTGGGTGCTCGGCTGTTCCGCGCCGGGGTACTCATGCACCACCAGGCGGCGGCCACCCTTAGCATCGTGGCTTTCGGTCAGGAACTCGAAGCCCCGGAACGAGGCGCGGGACATGCGGTCAGTCCAGGTCATCCCGGCGCTCCTGTGAAGAGATTCCCGGTGTTCATCTGCACGTTGCCGCCGCTGGCCTGCATGGACTGGCCTTGCAGCACCAGGCCGGGGGCCAGGCCCACGGTCATCTTGGCGTTGACGTCGACGGGCTTCTGCTCGGCGGGCTTCAACAGGTCTTTGATGCCCTCCCAGGCCAGGCCGAGGCCGCCGCCGATGGCAGCGCCAACGCCCGTGCCCAGGACCGGCACGATGCTGCCGACCGTCGCGCCGAGGGCCGCGCCGTTCAGGGCGCTGGAGCCGTAGCGGCTGATGGCGGACTCTTCGCCGAATCCCTTCTCCAGGGCATAGCCGCCCACGGTGGAAGCGATGCCCGCGATCCCGCCGACCTTGGCCATCCGCATCGCGCCCTGGCCTACCTTGCTCGCGGTCGCCCAGGCAGCCGCCTTGCCAATCGCACCGCCGCCGGGCAGCCCCTTGCCGCCCATGGCCACAGACGCCAGGCCAGCGGCCCCGGCCAAGGCTCCCAGGGCGGTGGTGGCCAGCGTGGTGGTGCCGACCAGCAGCGGGTGCTTGCTGGCCAGGTCAGCGAACGCCTCGGCGGCCTTGCCGATGGCAGGGGTCAGGCTGTCCATGGCGGTAATGCTCGCCATATCCAGGCGTTCCTTGGCGACCCGCGTCTTGACGCCTGCGCGGTCGGCCATGGATTCGTAGTCAGTGTCGACAATCGACCCGGAAAGCCGCAAAGCCTCTTCTACCTTCTGGCCGACTTCTTTGTTCCGCAGGCCGAACAGCGCTCCCTTGGCTTGCATGTCCTGGAAGAACTTGCCCATGCTCTGGCCTTCCGCCATGCCATTCAGCGCCTCGATGGCGGCGTCCTGCTCTTCCTTGGTCTTGGCCCCTTGCAGCTTGGCAATGGCGGGCTTGAGATTGGGGTTCTTGGCGATTTCCGAGTCGATGACGTTCTGCCAGGCAGTGAGGGGGTCAATGCCCTTTGCCCGCTGATCCATCAGGTGCTGGTACAAGTCGCCACGGCCAGCCTTCTTGAAGTCCGTGGCGGTGTCATTCGAGGCCAGTTTGCTCAGCAGGTTCTTGACGTTGTTGGCTGCCTCATCGGACGAACCGGCGGTGGTTCGTGCCTGCTGCAACAGAACCAGCAGCTTCTTGAAGCCTTCCTCGCCCGTGAGGCCCGCCGTCTTGGCTATAGGCAGCAGCGACGGCAGGTGCTTGGCCATGTCGTTTTTCTCGAATGCCCCGGCAGTAGCGGCGGCGGAACTGATGCCCAGCAGCCGTTTTGCCCCTTCGGCATCCTTGGCATAGCCGCTGCCGATGAAGCCGCCCATCATTGCGGCGACATCCCGGCTGGTGCTGCCGGAGCCGGTGGAGACCTTCCCGATATAGGGCAACAGGTCCAAGGCACCGGCCACGCCGCCGACTTGGTTATCCGCAATAAGCTTCTCCAGGGCGTCCATCGCGGCATCCCGCGTCATGCCGGTGCCGATGGCCTTTTCAACCGCCTTGCGTATTTGAGCCTCGCCGAGCTTGCGGCCATCCTTGCCGTATTCCGCAAAGGCGGTGTTGGACAACAGGCCAAGACGCTCATCGAAAGACATGGCCGTCGCCGCTGGGGCCTTGAGCGTGTAGGCGGCAGCGGCAGCGCCCGCGACGCCAGCAGCGGCAAACTTCACACCGGCATAGGCTTTCTGGGCAGTAGTCAGCTTGCCCATTTCGTTGGTGAGTTGGGTCACCTTCTGCCGCATCTGGTCGGCGGCGGCGGCCTGCTGCTGCCAGGACAGGGTGCCGGACGCTTTGAGGCGGTTGTAGGCGGCTTCGGTCTGCTGGATTTCGCGCTGGATGGCCCGCTCGGAACGCACCCCGAGCACCTCGCGGGCCTGGGATAGCTTCTCGTAGCTGCTGCGCTGCCGGGCGGTGCTCTTCTGAGTGGCCTCGGCGGCCTTCTGGGCGGCTTTCTCGGTGGCTGTCGCGGTCTTGGCCGCTTCCTGCTGTGCGGTCTGCGAGACGGCCTTGATGCCAGCCGTCGCGCCGTCCCTCATCTTGAGGCGGACTTCAACATTAACGGCGGACGACGACATAAGAAAAGCTCCAGAACCGGGGGGGTATCTGGAGCTTATCGGTGGGTGCCCGGATGGGGCAGGCGTGAAACGTTTCCCGCTGGTTACGCTTGGCCTATCTGAACTGTCTGCCGCTCATCACGGCGGCCAATTCGGCCAGGACATAGAGCTTTCTCAAGGGTAGCGCTTCGACCACCGGGAGCGGCTGGTGCATCACGTTCATCAGCAGCCCCACGGCGGTCAGGATGCGCACTACTTTTTTTGGATAGCTTCCTCGCCTTCCTCGGCCTCATCCGCCTGGATGAGTTCGTCGGCGATCTTCTCGGCGGCCCGGTAGTCGGGGCCGCGCAGCTGTCGGATGAGGCTTTCGTCAGTGCCGGTCAGGCTGGCGATCAGCGCGATCCGCTGGGCCACGCCGCCGCGCTGGTCGAACGCCAGGTAGTCCCCGGCGGTGGTGTGGTCGCGGAACGTCAGGGAGTCGATGGTCTTCTTGCCGAAGGTCAGCGGGTGCTTAAGGGGTAGCTTGGCCATGGTGTCCTCTTAGGCGGTTGCTTGCAGGGTATTGCGGAGGGCGTAGCCTTCCAGCGCCCAGATTTTGCCCTTGGCGTTGTCCCTGGCGATCTTGCGCCCCAGGGCTTCGTCAAAGTTCTCGGGGCTGGCGCAGGCGCTTTCGCCCACCACGTTGAAGCCGTTGGCCAGCGTCAGGCAGCAGACCGTCAGGGTGGTGCCGGGGAAGACGTGGTATGCCTCGCCGACGATGACCTCCTCGATCCGCTGGGGAGTAACGCGGGGCGCGGTCAGGCCCTTGGCCTGGATTTCCCGTTCGATGATGTTGTCCATGGTTGCCTCTTAGGAAATCTGCTCGGAGGTGTTGGACATGATGGTGAGCTTGCTCTCGCCGTCGCCGACCGGGACCGGCTCGGTGACGAAAGCCATGCTCATCATATGCACGTGGCCATCGGCCAGGCGCACCGTCACGTCCTCATCCTTGATGGCGTTGAGGGCAATGATGTCCACCCCGCCCAGCAGGTTGATGTTCAGTTCCAGCTTGGCCGGAACGCCGGACTCGGTGAAGCCGCCGTCTTCCGGCAGGCGGCCCCCCTTGTGTTCGCGCTTGACCCCGCTCGGGGTGAAGGTGCCGGGCTTCTCCGCCAGCGGCAGCTTGCCGATGGAGGGCACCGACACGGTGCGGATGTTGTTGATTTGTGCCATGGGTAAAGCCCTTTCAAATCGGGTTTGGGATCAGTGCGCTGCTTAGTACGCAGGCACGGCCTTGCGGAAGCTGGAGCGGCCCGCCAGGATGTAGAACGGCGAGTTCACCACCGGGTCATCCCGGAAATTGAAGCGGCTCGGGTTGTCCGGGTCTTGCTCCACAAACAGGGTGCCCTTGTAGTAGCTGTACGCCTGCACCCAGCCGTATTCCGCCATCAGCACGTTCTTGTAGAGGGACAGCAGGAACGCCTTGACGCCGTCCTCGGTGGTGATGGGCAGGCCGGGGCGGTAGCCCTCATCGGTCTTGGCCGCCACCGTGCCCCGGAACTTCTGGATGGCCCCGATGCGCTGTTCGTAGCGGATGCGCTCCATCACCTCGGCCACGTTGATGTCCAGGTAGGCGTCGTCGGCGCTGCCGTCGGAGCGGTACTGGTACATGGAGATCAGGCGCTTGATGTAGCAGGAGCCATCCTTGCCGACTTCCATCAGGGACATGCCCTTGAACAGCAGGCTGTTGCCGTTGGTGAAGTCGTTGTAGCCCACGTCCGCTTTCAGGCCGGGCAGCGGCGTCCCTTCCAGGGAAATGACCGGGTTGTTGTAGAGGCGCGGCGCGGCAGCGGCGGCCAGGGTGGCAGCCGCCTCCCAGGTGGTGGGCGGGTTGATGCCCAGCCACACGTCGCTAATGTGCTCGTAGTTCTTGGTCTCGCCGAAGCCAGCCGCCGCCGCGTAGTCGCCACGGAAGGCGGTGAAGGCGCGGAACCCGGCCTGCACCGGCACGGCATAGCGCCGCTGGCTCTCGGTATGCCAGGCGGCCAGGGTGGCGGCATCGTTGATGCCCAGCACCACGTAGCGGAACCAGCGCTGACCGATCTGGGCGGCCAGGTCGCCGGGCGCGGGGTCGCCAGCACCGCCGGACATGGCCACCAGGGCCAGCACCAGGCCCGCCGGGGTGTCCTCGCCGTAGAGATTCAGGCGCAAGTCGATGGCGTTGCCGCAGGTGCCCTTGTGGCGGGCGGTCAGCGTCACCACGGCACCGGCAGCCGCAGCCGTCACCGGGATGTCGATACCGGCGTCGGTGATGGCCTGGGCGATGGCGGTGGCGATTTGGGCCGCAGTCTGGCCGATGGAGACGCCCACGCTGATGAGCTTCTGGGCGATGTAGATGGCCAGGGTGCCGCTGGCGGTGGCGGGGCTGGTCACCGTGATGGTGCCGGTCGCGGCCACGCCCGCCGGGTTGTCGGCATAGGGCAGCATGAAGATGTCAAAGGTCGGGTCGATCTTGCGGTAGCGGGCAGCCATCTGCGCCAGCATGGAGCCGGGGCCAGCCTTGGCCTTGGCATCCTCGATACCGGAGAGACGCACCACCTCCCCGACCGGGGCGGTGCCGGTCGGGAGCTTCTGGCCGACCAGCAGCACTACGGGCAGGTCACCGCCCAGCCCGGCCTGGCTGCCGTCGATCTCGATATAGGCGCCGGGATAGCGCAGCGCCTGGGGGACTTCGGAAAAAGTAATGGTCACAGCTTGTCTCCCGTATAGGTGAGTTGATCAAAGGGCGCCGGGTCCGGCAGGTAGTTGGTAATCAGAGCCTCGAAGTCGTAGCGGTCGCGCCAGTAGAGGTCGCCGTCGGTGTATTCCAATACCTGGCCCCCAGCGAACTGGAGCGGGCGCACGTTCGGCTCGATCTCCCAGCCCAGCAGCAAGGTCTTCACCGCCTGGCGATACTTGAGCAGCACGTCGTCGGTTTCGCCCTGGGCGTGGGTGCGGGCGTTCTCGATGGCGATGACCACGTCGAACGCCAGCGTCACGTTCTCGGCCCGCTCCCCGGCGTGCTGCACCTTGTCCGCCGCCCGCACGATCCAGGCGGCGGGAAGGGGCAAGGATTCGGGGCGGATGCGGGCGAACTCGGCGGCCCCGGCCACCTGGCGGAACCACACGCCGTCGAACCCGGCGGGCTTCTTCTCCAGGCGGGCGATGAGGGGCCGGAGCGAAATCACAGCCCCACCTCATCCACGCCGGAAGAGCGGTAGCGCCGGGGCTGGCTCTCGATGACGGCCAGGTCAACGGAAAGCACGGGATCGGTGGGCGCGGCGGGCACCAGGTCAAGGTCGCCACGGCTGTGCGCCTTCAAGGTGTCGATCACGCCGTCGTAAGCCTTGCGGACATCGTCCGTCATGCGCTCGGCCCCTTGCAGGTAGTAGAGCGCCACGGTGGAGGCCAGCCGGGCCAGCAGCGTGGTCTGGACGGTGTCCGGGATGCCGTAGGACAGGATGAGCGCGTCAGCGTCGGCCAGGGCCTTGTCGATGGCCTCCAGGGCCAGCGCCAGGGCGGCCTGTTCGGCCTGACTGAACGCGCTCAGGTCGCTCCCCGCTATGGCAGCCCGCAGGGCTTCGTCCGGCACCATGTCCATGTCGGCGGGAACCGCCAGCTGGGCAAGGCGGCGGGCGTTGCTCCGCGCCAGCAGGTCAGAGCGGGAAGCGAAGGCCATTACTGCGCCCCACCTACCGCCGTGGCGGCATCACGCTCGGCAGCGGTCACCGGCCAGCCGGTGATGGCGGCGATGGCCTCGGTCTTGGGCTTTCCGCCAGCCGTCCAGAGGGCGGCGTCTTCCTTGTTCAGCTGGCCGATGGCGGCGCGGATGGCCTCCAGGCGAACGGCAGGGTCTTCGGGGGCCGCCGGAGCGCCGTTGTTCGGCGCAGCCGCCGGGGTGCCGGAACCCGTCGCAGCGGTGGAGTGGCCCGAAGTGTCAGCTTCGTTGGGCGCTTGGTTCTCCAGTTCCGCCGGTTTGGTTTCCGACACCTCCAGCATCTGCTCTGCTTCCAGGCGGGAAGCGGTGGCGGCATCGACCTCCACTTCCTTCCATGCCTGGCGAAATTCGATACCGCAGCGGAAGAAGCGCTCCGCGCCTTGCTTCGGCTGCACCCGCACATACAGTTTCTTCATGTCGATCTCCTACCGAGGCTGCCGCACCCGGCGGGCAATCCCGCCGGGCGTAGCTACTGCGCTCGGGTGGTATGGGTTAGTTACATCCAGGGCGTGACGATCAGCTGCACCTTGTTGTAGTTGGTGTTGCTGGCCCCGGCGGCGTTTTGCTGCGCCTTGAGCAGCGCCTCGGCGGCGGCCATGTTGTCCGGGCCGGTGACCAGGGTGTCCGGCACGATGCCCAGCTTGCGGCCACCGTCGCCGGTGAACTTCATCATCGCGGCGTAGGCGGCGTTGAAGTTGTCGGCGGAGAGGGCGGCCTTGGAGCCGAAGGCGCACTGCCAGAAGCCGTAGGCGGCTTCACCGCGCCAGCGACCGCCGAAGCTGTACACGTCCAGGTCGAAGACGTTGCCGTTCTGCACCGAGGTGATGCTGTCGAACTCGGCAGCCATGCGCTCCTGGAGGTAGATCGGCGAGGCGGCCCGCTTGGTGCAGAGCAGCACCCAGGGGGCACCGGCACCGGCCTGCATGTTGCTGACGCTGGCGGCCACGCCGCTGCCATCCTCGTTCGGATAGACCGGGTGGTCGGTGTCGAAGAAATACTGGCCGTCGTAGCAGACCGAGGCGAAGCCAGCGGAGAGCGCCTGGAACACCAGGTCATTCTTGAGGTCGGTCGAAGACTGCCCGGCGGATTCGGCAAGAGTGCCGTACTGGCCGATGTTGTCGTCCTCGATGTCGGTGCGCTGCACGTCCACCGTGGCCTCGAACTTGCGGTTGACCACCGTATAGGCGGTTTCCTTGAACACCTTGTGCAGGCGGGAGCCGACCCACTCGCGGAAGGCCGGGAACTGGCTCAGCCATTCGTAGGTGTTGGACTTGCCGTTGCTCTTGACCAGCTTGGCGATCTTCTTCCAGTCGTCGGGCGACAGTTTGAGACCGGCGTTCCAGCGGGCCACCAGCGTGGTCTTGAGGGCGTCGATCTGGGCTTGCGTCAGTGCTGCCATTGTTTTCTCCTGTGTTTGTCCGAAAGGTTGTGGCTAGGGCGCAGTGCTCAGCACTTGCCCTTGGCCTTGGCGAAATCCTCGGGGGTGACGCCCATGCGCTTGCACATCTCCAGTTCTTCCTGGGTGAGGCCGTTGCCGCCATCCTTGCCGTCGGTCTGCTTTTTCAGGACGGCCAGGGGGTTGGTGGCTTCCAGGTACTCGGTGAGGTCCGCCAGGGACTGCTTTTCCGCCCAGGCTTTCTGGGCCGGGGTCAGGCGGCCATCGTTCAGGGCCGCCGTCAGCAGGTCGGTATGCTTCGCCTTCTCGGAAGCTAGGGCGGCATCGGCCTTTTCCTTCTCCAGGGCGTCCAGCTTGGTCTTCTGAGCGTCGCGCTCGGCGGTCAGGGTGGCCAGCTGGGTTTTCAGCCCATCGCGCTCGGCGGTGAGCGACACCACTTGGGTTTTCAGGCCGTCACGCTCGGAAGTGAGCGCGGCCACTTGCTTCTCGTCAGCCATATCGGCCTCCTCTTCGGTTGAAAAAACGGAATGCTTCCGGGCCAGGTCGGCCAGGGCGTCCAGCCCGTCCAGGGCGGGGGTGTTGGTGAGTGCCACGGAAATGATTTCCAGCACTTCGCCGGTAATGAGGTCGAACATGAACACCGCGCTGATGTAGCGGTACTTCTTCTGGGCGATCAGATCGGGGGTATCGCCGACCCAGCTGATGTTCAGGGCGTAGAGGCCCTTGCCCTCGCGCCACTCGATGCTGCGCGGAATCCAGCCGGCAGCTTCGGCCCGCTTGCCGTTCTCGGCAGAGCGCAGGCTCTGGTGCTCGAAGTCGATCAGGATGTCGGTCTTCTGGGCGGCGGCCCGCGCAATCACACGGGCGGCGATGGCTGCGTCCAGTTGCCAGTCTTGGCAGTGAACACCCTCCATGGTCCCAGGGCGGCCATCCAGGGCGCGGAAGGGGCCGGGGGGCAGCAAGTGGGCTTCGACGGGGATACCTCCGTCACCCGGCAATAGCTCAAATGCCAGGGAGGCGATGGAGGTCTTGGTGGTGGTCTTCTGGGGCACGGTTTGCTCCTAAGCAGTTCAGGAGCATTTTTCCCGTTGGGGCGGGTTCGATCACCGCTGGAAATGTTTCCTACCCGGTGGCTTGGGGAGGACTTCCATAAACGCGATTTGAGGCGTTTTGACGCCCCGGTGGGGCCGTCCTATACCCAAGGGCCTGTGAGGCGCTTTTAAATGGCTTTCAAATGCAACAATGGGCATTCGTGCGGCAGGGGTCGATGGGCCGAACCGCCAACCGCTTAAAACAGGTCGAATTGCCTGTCGTCGTCTTCCCGGCAGATGTTCAGAATCTGGCGGGAGGAAAGATGGTTGCGACGGGCCAGCGTGTTGATGCTGGCGTGGTTGCGATCCTGCCGAATCTGGGCGTCGCGCACCCGGATGAAGAGCTTGTCGGCCTTGGGCAGCCAGCACCGGCCCGCTGCGTCCAGGTGCGGGGCCAGCGTCACCCGCAGGCGGGACAGTTCGTCCGGCTCCAGGCCCAGCGCTTGGGTGCGGTAGGTAGGGATGGAGACATTCACCCCGCCGTGGTCGGCCAGCCATTCCCGCGCCCGGCCAAAGCCCAAGGCCCGCACCACGGCCCGCAGGACCGGCGGCAGGGTCTTGAGCAGTTCCTCATCGACAGCGGGGAAGCTGCTGTCCTCGCGCTCCAGACCGGGCGCAGCTGGGAGGGTTTGACGGTGGCGCGGGAGTCCCATGGCTTACCCGCGCCCCAGCCAGCCCTTGAGGGCTTCGGTGATGCTCTGGCACTCGGCCACGTCCAGGCTGTCAAGGTCCGGCACCTCGCGGCCCACCTGGCGGGCGCAGAAGGACAGCAAGGCCGGGCGGGTGGCCTTGGCCACCTTGCCCGCCTGGCCGAGCTTGCCCCACAAGCGCACCAGGTGCGCGATCCGGGGCGGCACCGGCTTGGCTACCGCCTTGCCCTGGCCGAACACCTTCTTGGTACGGGGCCAGCCACGGCGCTGGTAGTCATCCAGTGCCGCGCCCAGCTGCGGAACAGTCATGGTGCTGGCGGACACCCGGCCATCGACCATCGTGGCCCCGTGGCGGGCCAGCAGGTCGCGGTGGGTCTCATCGCACCAGCCGGGCAGGTTCTTGAGCGCCCAGCCCTTGGCGATGCCGACCAGCTGGCGGTGGTGGGTCAGCAGGTCGCTCATCCCTTCCTCCCCAGGCGGCGAACCATCCACGGGTGAATGGCCATGGAGGTGAGGATGCCCAGCGGCCCACCCAGCAGGTAGGCGGCCACCTCCAGCCAGCCGGTGGGGCCGGGCATGATCTTGAGCACCGTCACGTTGGCCGCGCCGATGCCGAAGCTGGTCAGCGCCGACAGCAGGCGGTGGCCGCCATTCACGTTGAGGGACTGGAGGCCCAGGAACAGCACCAGGGCGAAGGTCGCGGAGAAGAGGTACAGGGCGTTCATTTCCGAGCATCCCGCCACTTCAACGAACCGCCGTCCAGGGACAACACCTCCAGGCTGCCGCCGTCTTCGTCCAGCGTCTTGAACTTCACGCTGTTCTTGGCGGTCTCGGCCAGGATCAGGCAGGCGGTCTTGACCCGGTCGTAGTCAGCCGCCGGGTAGCGGCCCACGTTGGCCCAGCTGCCCGCTGCGTTGACCTTGAGTTCAAAGGTGGTGAAGGCGACGGTTCTCATGTCACACCGCCGCCACGTCGAGACTGATAGGCCGGTACTGGTCGGTGTTGCCGATGCGCTCGTAGAAGCGGACGTATTCCTTGCTGCCGACCACCTGGAGGCTTTCGCCGATGGCCTGCATGGCCTTCTGCCACTTCTCATCGCGGATATCCAGGCGGCGCAGGGCCAGCACTCGCCCAGTGTTGATCTTGCCTTCCTTGTCGGTCTGGAAGGCGGACTGCACCAGCACCTTGATTTCGTCGCGGCTGCCCTGGCTCCAGTCGATGATGCATTCGTCGATCAGGTGCTTGGCCGCCTGGAGGCGTTCGTCAAACACCATGTGTTCGGCGATGGCCACCTGGACCTTGAAGGCCCCGTCGAAGCTGAACAGGGTCAGGTTGCCCTTCTTGCCGCCCAGCTTCACGTCGTACTGCTCGGCTGACAGATCGACGAAGGCGTTGATGTCGCCGAAGACCTTGGCCTTGAAGTCGCGCAGGCCGTCGCTGACTCCCTTGGCCTGACGTGCCAATTCCTGCACCAGTCCGTCACGGGCGCGGTCAATCGGCTTGATCATGGATTCGGGCACCAGGCAGCCTTTGGCGTCGGCGCGGTAGCCCTCGGGAATTGCGTTTTCAGTCGTCATTGCTTGTTGCTCCGGTCATTATCTCATTTGCTTGCTTCTGGCCAGGCTTTCCATGATTTCGCGCAGCCTGGCGCGGTTCCGTTCTCTCGCCTCCGGGGTGACGGGAGGCTCTGGCAGCGCCTTGGGCGGGTCGCGGTTGCCCAGGTTCTCCAGGAACAACTTAGGCGCGGGCCAGCGGTCGCAGATGCGGAACAGCGTCTGGAAGGCCCGCTGCACCCGATCCCGGTCAAGGTGTTCCACCCACTGGACGCCGCAGTTCCCGATGGCCTCAAGCCAGACTTCCGCCGTGCCGATGATGGCGTCCTCGGGCGGGGTGCCGATCAGCCGCAAGGCCAGCAGCTTTTGCAGGCCGGAGGCGATCTCGAAGCGGAGCCAGTCAGCCACCACGCTTGAAGTCCTCCAGGGCGGCGATGCCGGAGAGGGTCCGCGACGCCTGCTTTCCGGCGGCCAGGCGCGGCGCTCCGTCGGTCACCACCTGGCCCGCCTGGGGCCGGTAGCTGCTGATAACCTCGTAGAGCCAGCCGTGGCTCTTGAGGGGCGTTTTCAGGCGGCCAGCGTCGCGGGCGGCCAGGCTCTGCTCGATGGCCCAGACCCAGGCATCGGCGGGGGCATCGAACACCTGGCCGTCGCGGCTGATGCGCTGGGCTTGGATGTCCGGCAGGATTTCGCCCAGCAGGCGGCCCACGCGGTCCATGGTCAGTTCCCGCGTCTCGGGGCGGAACAGCGCCAGGTAGCGCACCACCGCCGCGCCTAGGGGGCCGGAGAGCTTGAACACGGCGGCCAGGGCCTCCCGTGCCCCGTCATGGGCCACCAGGGCGTCCAGAGAGAGGGTCGCGCCGCAGGACGGGCAACGGGTGCGCATCAGTTCGGCTCCGCCCAGCTCAAGACGATGCCCTCGAACTTGCCCGAGACCACCGTGCAGCCGCCCTCGGTACGGAACGAGCGCGGCCCCATGCGATTGAGCAGGGGTGCGACCGATACCGACGCATCCCGGCGAATGTGGGCCTGCGGCACCGGCCCGGCCAGGCGGCTCCAGACGATGTGGAAACCCAGGCGGCGCAACTCGCGGTCGGCGGCATTGAGTACGGCCAGCCGCTCCTGGAACGTGGCGGTGAATACCCGAGGGGCGGACTGCTGGGGCAGTGCCACCGACACGGGCGCTGCGGCCTGATTGGTAAATGGGATGACGGTCGGCATGATCGGCCTCAGGCAACCGATTGGAGGCAAAGGGCCTGCTTGGCCACCGCATCCACCAGCTTCACGTCCAGGGCACGGCCCCGGCGGAATTCCTTGATCCCGGCAATCAGGCCCTCGACCAGCATCCGGGCGCTGCCCTTGCAGTAGGCGTACAGGCGGGCGATGACCTCTTCGGCCACCTCTTCTGCCCCGAAGGCAGACTGCACCAGGGCGGCGGCGTCGGCGTCGGTGATGTGGCGCACCGTCTCCGGCCAGAAGCCGGTGCGGGAGCGAATCTGGTCGAACTGGCCGTGCTGGGGCTTGATGAGGCCGGAGAGGTGTTCGGTGCCGCACAGCACGATGCCGATGTTCGCCAGGTCGCGGATGCGGCGGATGGTGTGCAGCTGGTGCGGCGTCAGGGTCTCGGCCTCATCCACGATGATCAGGCTGTCGGTGTTCTTGAGGCTGGCCACCACCTGGTCGAACTTGTCGGCGATGCTGCCCTTCTCCAGGCCGACCACCATGCGGGCCAGCAGCTTGGTCAGGCTCTGCGGGGTCATCGTCGGCGTGGCTTCGATGACGTAGGTGTTAGGGTGCGTGGCCGCATAGTGCTTGA
>DYHB01000187.1:285-2502 GCA_020724415.1 Thiobacillus sp. | reverse complement strand
CGGCGATCATCAGGCCCCGGGACATCTCGTCCATGGCGGCCAGATGGGAAAAACCGGGGGCCCTAAGCTTGAGCCGATAGGGCTTGTTGGCGCCGTCGGAAATGAGATAGACGCCGAATTCCCCCTTGGAATGTTCCACCGCCGCGTAGGCCTCTCCCTCCGGCACGTGCATGCCCTCGGTGAACAGCTTGAAGTGATGGATCAGTTCTTCCATGTTGGACTTCATGGATTCCCGGGACGGCGGCGCCACCTTGTGGTCACCGGTAATCACGGGCCCGGGGTTCTTTTTCAGCCAGTCCACGCATTGCTGGATGATGCGGTTGGACTGGCGCATTTCTTCCATGCGCACCAGGTAACGGTCATAGCAATCGCCATTCCGTCCCACGGGGATCTCGAAGTCCAGCCGATCATAGACCTCGTAGGGCTGCATCTTGCGCAGGTCCCAGGCTACGCCGGAGCCCCGCAGCATGGGGCCGGTAAAGCCCAGGGCCTTGGCCCGGTCGCCGTCCACCACGCCAATACCGACCGTACGCTGCTTCCAGATCCGGTTATCGGTCAGCAGGGTCTCGTACTCGTCCACGCATGCGGGGAAGCGGCGAGTGAAGTCCTCGATGAAATCCAGCAGACTGCCCTGGCGGTTGGCGTTGAGCCGCTCGCATTCGGCCGCAGTCTTGTACTTGTTGGGCTGATACTGGGGGACGCTGTCGGGCAGGTCGCGATAGACGCCACCGGGACGGTAGTAGGCGGCGTGCATCCGGGCACCCGTGGTGGCCTCGTAGACATCCATCAAATCCTCCCGCTCCCGGAAGGCATACAGGAAGATGGTCATGGCCCCGATGTCCAGGCCATGGGTACCCAGCCAGAGCAGATGGTTCAGAACCCGGGTGATCTCGTCGAACATGACCCGGATGTACTGGGCCCGGATGGGCACATCGATCCCCAGCAACCTTTCGATGGCCATGACGTAGGCATGCTCGTTCATGGTCATGGACATGTAGTCCAGCCGATCCATGTAGGGCACCGACTGCAGGAAGGTGCGGGTCTCCGCCAGCTTCTCGGTGCCCCGGTGGAGCAGACCCACGTGGGGATCGGCCCGTTCGATCACTTCGCCATCCAGCTCCAGCACCAGGCGCAGAACACCGTGGGCAGCGGGATGCTGAGGCCCAAAATTGAGCGTGTAGTTCCGAATCTCAGCCACGGTCGGACTCTCCGTAGTGTGCTTCACGGACGATGCGGGGCGTGACTTCCCGGGGATCGATGCTGACCGGCTCGTACACCACCCGTTTCAGCTCCGGGTCGTAACGCATCTCCACATGGCCGGAGATGGGGAAATCCTTGCGGAAGGGATGGCCGACAAAGCCATAGTCGGTGAGGATTCGACGCAAATCCGGATGACCCTCGAAAACGATGCCGTACATGTCGAAAGCCTCCCGCTCGAACCAGTTCACGGCAGGCCAGATGTCCACCAGGGAGGCGATGATGGGCAGGTCGTCATCGGCGCAGAAGGCCCGCACCCGGACCCGGTGGTTCCTGGATACCGACAGCAGATGGGCCACCACGGCGAAACGGCTGCCCTCCCAGGCGCCGTCCTGGTAGGCGGAATAATCCACGCCACACAAGTCGATCAGGGTATCGAAACCCAGGCCGGAGGTATCGCGCAACTGAGTCGCCACCTGAATCCAATCCTCCGGCGACACCTCGATGGTCACCTCTCCGCGATCCACGATATTGCCCACCAGCAATTCCCCCAGATGTTCTTCCAGGCGTGCGGACAGGGCTTCAGGCGTCAAAGGCATGCTCGGGGTTCCTCAACGGGCAATGGTGTTGGTGCGGCGGATCTTGTTCTGCAGCTGGACCAGGCCATAAAGCAGGGCCTCGGCCGTAGGGGGGCAGCCCGGTACATAGATGTCCACCGGCACGATGCGGTCGCAGCCGCGCACCACGGAATAGGAGTAGTGATAGTAGCCACCCCCGTTGGCACAAGAGCCCATGGAAAGCACCCAACGGGGCTCGGCCATCTGGTCATAGACCTTGCGCAAGGCCGGCGCCATCTTGTTGGTCAGCGTCCCGGCCACGATCATCAGGTCGGATTGACGGGGACTGGGACGGAACACGATGCCGAACCGGTCCAGATCATAACGTGCCGCCCCCGCCTGCATCATTTCGATGGCGCAGCATGCCAGGCCAAAAGTCATGGGCCACAGGGAACCGGTCTTG
>DYHB01000187.1:0-275 GCA_020724415.1 Thiobacillus sp. | reverse complement strand
CCAGTTGATCACTGCGTCCACGTTGGTGGTGATGAAGCCCTTTTCCAGGATGCCGTCGATACTCATGGATTCGTCTCCAGCCTCATTCCCATTCCAGGGCGCCCTTCATCCACTCGTAGGCGAAGCCCACCACCAGGATGCCCAGGAACACCACCATGGCCCAGAACCCGAAGGCACCGATCTCTTCCAGCACCACGGCCCAGGGGAAAAGGAAGGCAATTTCCAGGTCGAAAGGGATGAACAGTATGGCCACCAGGTAATAGCGCACATCGAAT
>DYHB01000048.1 GCA_020724415.1 Thiobacillus sp. | reverse complement strand
TCATCGCCAGACTCCCAAACAAAAAGCCCACCCTTCGGTGGGCTTTTTTATTCCTCTCTCGCCAAAATTATGACCATGCCTGCACGCCGCATGACCTCCAGCAGGTTGGCAATGGTTGGCTCAGTCCTGTGAGAAGAAGCTACGCTCGGCAGCTTCGGGTAGTTTGAGGCCCGTAACATGGGCCTTTTGCAATACTTCCCAGTAATAGCGGTAGGTGGCCCGGTCGTGCAGTTCGCCTGCGTGCTGGATGGGACCCCAGTCGGCTTTCTGGGCAGCCAGCATAATGGCAGCGCCGGTTTCCACTTCCGAGTAATCCGGTTTCATGGCGTCAACGATGGGCTGGATCTGGGTGGGGTAGATGCTCCATTGGCGCAGGAAGCCGAATTCCATGCGGGCGCGGCGGGCATCGCCATAGGCCGCATAGGGGTTCTTCAGGTCCAGGGTGACGTTGTGGGCGGGGACCACGCCGTTGGCCAGGGCCGCGGCCACCACTTCGCCCTTGGCTCTGGCGAGCAATCGATGTTCGAACTGGCCCGGGCTGCGCATGGCCGAGGCCGGAATGGCGCCGTGATGGCCGGAAACGAAATCCATCAGGCCGAAATCCAGCACCTGGAGCCAGGGCAGGGCGGCGATGGCATGGACGTCGCGCAGGGCGCCGTGGGTTTCGATTAGCACATGGATGGGAATCTCGCGGCGGATGCCGTTCTGCTGGGCCACCTGCTGGATGTATCCAATCATCTCTGCCACCTGGGCGACGGCGGTGGATTTTGGGATGGTGAGGTAGGCCAGCCGGTTGCCGGCGCCGCCGACCAGGATATCAACATCCTGCTTCCAATGGCCGTGGCTGTAGTCATGAACCCGGGCGCCGGCCATGCCGTGCTTGTTGGCTTCGGAGTTGATCAGCCGTACGATCATCTCCGCATGCTCCTTCTCGCGTCCGGCCGGCGCGCCGTCCTCGCAATCGCAGGTGATGTCGAAGATCGGCCCCAGTTTGTCCTGGAGTTCCAGAGCTTTGAGTATCAACTTCTCGCTGCCTGCGAAATGTTCGCAGGCGGGGATGGCCGGGAAAGGCTTTTCGCCTGCGAACAAGGCGTCGTTGGGGTGGACGGGGTGACTCATGGGGACTCCTCTCGGTGATTTTCGTATTGGTTCGAATCGGGGTATGACTCAGGATCGCCGGGGCATCAGCACGGTGTAATCCAGATCCAGTACCACGTTGGGGTGATGTCGGCGCTTGCCTTCGACCTCCACCATGGGGTCGCCCAGGTCCTCGGGGCGCAGGTTCTTCAAGCCCAGCAAGCGCAGACGCAGGGCACCGGCATCCTTGCGGCCCGCCAGTTCCCATTTGTCCAGGACCTCGCTGCGGGCGTAGAGGGTGTCGCCGGCCAGGGTAGGATTGGCGTGTTGGCCGCCGTTGATGGCAGCGATGAGCAGGGCGTTCTCCAAGCCTTCGAAGCTGAGGGCGCGGCACACGGAGATGACGTGACCGCCGTAGACCAGGCGCTGCTTGAAGGTCGAGTTGGCCATCATGAAGGCGTCGAAGTGCAGCCGGGCGTTGTTCTGATAGAGCCGTGTGGCGAAAGTGTGGTCGGCCTCGTCCAGGGTCATGCCCGCCGGGTGGTCGATGCGCTCGCCCGGCAGATAGTCCTCCCACAACCACTGGCCACCGGTCAGTTGGGTTTCGAACTCACGCAGGTCCAGTTCGCGCGGCAGGCTCAGGCGCTCAGGTGTCACGTATTCCGGCAGATCGGGCACCACGGGCGCCGGGGCCGGGTGGGCGGGGTCACGCTTGTGCACCATGACCCAGCGGATCCAGGTCATGACTTCCTCGCCGTTCTGGTTTTCTACCGTGGAACGTACCCACACGACACCGCTCTTGCCATGGCTGTTTTCCTTGAGGCCGATGACGCTGGATTCGGCCGACAGGGTGTCGCCGGGATATACGGGCTTGATGAACCGGACATCGGCATATCCCAGGTTGGCCACGGCATTGAGGGAGATGTCGTGGACTGTCTTGCCAAACCCCAGGTGGAACGCCAGCAGGTCATCCAGGGGACGTTGCCGATAGCCCATGGCGTGGGCGGCGGTGTTGGAGGAATGCAGCAGATGGCGCGCACCGGTCAGGGCGATGTAGAGGCTTTGGTCGGCCTCGCTCACAGTGCGGGGCGTGCCGTGGACCAGGGTCTGCCCCAAGCTGAAGTCCTCGAAGAAGTTGCCGGATTGTGTCTTGCTCATGTCTGCCTCACGCGTCGCCGGACCAGCATTGTTGAATCATGTCATGGATCATCAAGGTCCGCTGGGCCGCCTCCAGATGCATGGCTTCCACCAGACGGCCGTCGATGACCGCTACCCCGCTGCCGGCGCGCTTGGCCTCGGCCAGGGCTTCGATGATGCGCCGGGCCCGGGCCACGCTCTCCGGGCGCGGCGTGAAGGCGTCGTTGGCATAGGCGATCTGGTCGGGATGGATCAGCGTCTTGCCGTCGAAACCCAGGTCCCGGGCCATGCGGCAGGCGTATTCGAAGGAATGCATGTCCTTCAGGTCCAGGTGAATGCCGTCCACGATGGCGATGTCATGGGCCCGGGCCGCCATCAGGCAATGGGACAGGCTATACAGCATGGGCAGCCGCTCCAGGGTGATGCGGGCGTGCATTTCGTTGGTGAGGTCCGAGGTGCCCATGACTACGCAGGCGATGCGCTCGGAGGCACCGGCGATTTCCTCGGCCTTCAGCACCCCCATGGGGCTTTCGATCTGCACCATGATCGCCAAATGTTCGCCGCCCGCGGCATCGATGGCGGTCAAGGCGGCTTCCACATCGGACTGGCTCTCGACCCGGGGCAACTGGATGGCGTCGATGTCGGAGCGGCAGATGGCCTTCAGGTCATCGTGACCCCAGGGACCATTGAGCTTGTTGATGCGGACCACCCGTTCCCGGCAGCCATAATCGCCTTGGGCCAGGGCGGCGACCAGGTTCTTGCGGGCTTCTTCCTTGCGTTCGGGCAGAACGGAGTCCTCCAGGTCGAAAATCAGGGTATCCACCTCCAGTTCGCGTCCCTTCTCCAGGAAACGGCGGACGCAACAGGGGACGTAAAGGAGGGATCGGCGGGGTCGATAGTGTGGGCGCATGTCAGTTGGACCGGCTGAGGGCGATGGTGGGATTCAGCTGCTTGCGGATGATCTTGCCGTTCTTGGTGCGTGGGTAATCGCTCACCAGATAGACGATCTTGGGCGCCTTGTAGGCGGCCAGGTGGTCCTTGGCGAAATTGAGGAGGGCATCCGCGTCTGCCGTGGCACCTGCCTGCAGCACCACGTAGGCCGTCACCAGCACCTTGTCGGCGCTCAGTTCCTCGCCCGTGGCGGCGCAGTCGGCGACGTCGGGATGGGTCTTCATGACCCGCTCGATCTCGTGGGGCGAGACCCGGTAGCCGAAGGAATTGATGATGTCGTCCTTGCGGCCCAGGAACCAGAGATAGCCGTCTTCATCCAGGCGGGCGTAGTCGCCGGTCAGGAACCAGCCACCTTTGAATGCCTTGTCCGTCTCTTCAGGCAGGTTCCAGTACTGCATGAACAGGCCGGGGTCGCCCTGGGGGATACAGATCATGCCTTCTTCCCCGGTCGGGACTTCCGCCAAGGTCTCAGGGTCCAGCAGCTTCACGCCGTGGCCGGGTTGGGGGAAGCCCGCCGAGCCGGGGCGGATGGGCCGGTGCTTGTTCTCGGACAGGTAATAGGAAATCTCGGACATGCCCACGGCTTCGTAGATCTCGATGCCGAAACGATCCTTCCACAGGCCCAGCATCTCGTCCGACAGATGTTCGCCTGCGCTCATGCAATGGCGGAGGCTGGGCACGTCGGTGCCCGTGAATGCGGTCTTCTGGATGATTTGCCGGTAGATGGTGGGCACACCGATGAAAATGGTGGCCTGGTGCTTGGCCATGAGCTTGATCCAGCCGTCGGCGTCGTTCTTGCCTTCGTGGACGATCACGGTCTTGCCCCGGAACAGGGGGTCCATGAGGCCGGAGCCCAGCACATAGGTCCAGTTGAACTTGCCCGAGTGCAGGATGCGATCGCCTTCGGGCGCAAAGTCGAACCAGTAGTCGGCCGCCGGAGTGCGTCCGATCATGGCACGGTGGGCGTGCAGGACGCCTTTCGGATAACCCGTGGTACCGGATGTGTAGACCAGATAGGCCGGGTCGTGGGAGCGGCTCTTGTGGGGCTGGGAGAAGGTCTCGATCTTGGCCAGTTCGGCTTCCAGATCCAGGACGTTCAGCCGTTCGGCGGATTCCACTTCGCCAGGGCCGGTGAGCAGGACATGCTTGAGGCTGTCCAGGCCGGTCAGCTTGTCCTTCAGGCCACGCCACATGGCCTTGTCGGTCACCAGCACGGTGGCGCCGGAGTCCTTGGCCAGGTAGAGCACCTCCTCGGCGGTCAACAGGGTGGAGGTGGGCACGGCGATGGCGCCGCGCTTCATGGCACCGAAAAACGCGGTGGGATAGGCCAGGGAGTTGGGCAGGCGGATCAGCACCCGGTCTTCCAGACGCACATCCAGGTAACGCAGCAACTGGGCAAAGCGGCTGGAGGCGATGGCCAGGTCGCGGTAGGTGGCCGTGGTGGTGCCCAGGGCATCATCTTCCACGATCATGGCGATCCGGTCCGGGGTGTCCATGTGGGCGTCGGTGCACGCCACGCCGATGTTGAAATATTCGGGGACGTCCCAGGTCCATTCAGGGAAGGGGGTGAACGGCATGGCGGTGTTCTCCAGGTGGCATTGGGATTCGGGGGCGTTCATGGCTTGGCTCCGACGGGTAGGTGTTTCACAGAATCACCCCATAGGGCCAGTTCTCTCGGATGACCCGTGCCGGCAGCAGGCTCAGGACCTGCAAGGCGAACTGGGTGTCTTCCTCCGTCAGGGCGCGCAGGGAATGGGCGCGCAGCAAGACCTGCAGCGCCTTGCCGAACATGGGTGGATCCAGCATCTCGCCTTCGAACTTGATGGCCCCGCCCAGCAGGGCATCGGCTTCCACGGCAGCCTGGAGAATGCGGATGTTGCGATTGATCTCGGTGGGTGACGGGGTGTAAGCCACCTTGCACAGGTGGATGTGGCTGGGATGGATCACCTGCTTCCCGGTCAGACCCAGGGCGGCTTCTTCGCAGGCATGGCGGAAGACGATGCGGGATTCCTCGTCGCCGTGCAGGTCCAGCCAGCGGCGGATGTCGTGGGGTTCCAGGAAGGTCTCCGGCATGGTGGCCTGGCCGATGAGTACTTCCACGCCGCCGATGACGCCCTTGCCGGCGATCCGTGCTTCAAACAGGATCTGGTTGAGGAAAAACTTCAGCTCCTCGGTCCAGTGCTGAGGCGTGATATGGATGCCCATGGCCTTGGAGAAATCGTGGATGCCGAACACCACGTGCTTCACCGTGGAATAGGTCATCAAGTCGGGTGCCAGCTTCAGGGACTTCGGATGCTCGATGATGGGCTGTATGGTGATGCCGCCGCCGTTCATGCTGGACAAGGCATCCGACAGATCGCGGATTTCGGCGGCGCCGTAGGCTTCACCCGCCTTGGCCAGCATCACCACGTCGATGTGGTCCGCCAGTTCGCGCACCATCTGCATGTCCTTCTCGTATTCCTCTGTACGGAACGGGTTGATGCGTACGGCGATGGCGATGTCGTCCCGGTTCAGGCCGGGCAACTCCCGGCGCAGCAATTCTCGGGACAGGTCCTTCTGGCGGCAGCCGTCCTCCAGGTCGAACAGAAGGGTCTGGGCATGGCAATGCCGGGCATGTTTCTGGAACCGCTGGGCCGCGGCCTCCAGATCTTCGTAGACTCCTTGGGCCGGAGCGTACTTCACGGGCGGGTAATACAACTGGATGCCCGGCCAGTAGTCGCCCAGCACAGCGCTGGAAACAGCCATCTCGAACTCCATCTCTCTGATCGCCGTCATTGGGAAAATCCCCGGCAATCGTTTATCGTGTTTGCTGAAACAGCCGTTTTGCACCCGGTCGTTCAGCTTGTGGTTGATCAAGTTAGTCGAGAACGGCATGTGGCAGTGCACAAATATTTCAAGGTGAAGGATTGAAAGATTCAATGAAAGCACTGAACGTAATTGAACTGGATGGGGCCGTCGCCTGCAGAATCGAGACCCTGGCCCCGCCACAAGCCAAGGATGGAGAAGTCCTCATCAAGGCCCACTGGTCCAGCGTGAACTACAAGGATGCCCTGGCTGCCACCGGTGCGGGCAAGATCATGCGTTCCATGCCCATGATTGGTGGCGTGGACGTGGCCGGCCAGATCGAACACAGCACGGACCCCCGTTTCAAACCCGGCGACGCGGTTCTGGTGACCGGCTATGGCCTGGGTGTGGAGCGGGATGGAGGTTTTGCCGAATACGTGGCAGTGCCGGCAGATTGGGTGGTGCCCATGCCCGATGGGTTGACCGGCTTCCAGGCCATGGCCCTGGGAACCGCGGGCTTCACCGCCGGCCTGTCGATCATGAAAATGGAACAGATGGGCCTGGTGCCCGGTGCCGGGCCGGTGGTGGTGACCGGCGCCACCGGCGGGGTCGGCAGTCTGGCGGCGGATATGCTGGCTCAACGAGGTTATGAAGTCGTCGCCATTTCGGGCAAGCCGGAACAGGAAGCCTATCTCAAAGCGTTGGGGGTCAGCCGGGTGATCGACCGCAAGACCCTGGAAATGGGGACCCGGCCCCTGGAGAAATCCCTCTGGGCGGGGGCGGTGGACACGGTGGGCGGCGCCACATTGGCCTGGCTGACCCGGACCATGGCCTATCGGGGAGTGATCGCGGCCTGCGGCTTGGCCGGTGGTGTAGAGTTGAATACCACGGTCATGCCCTTCATCCTGCGTGGGGTGAGTCTGCTGGGCATCGATTCGGTAGCGTGTCCCATGGAGGAGCGGCGCCTCTTGTGGCAGCGCCTGGCCACGGACCTGAAGCCGAAGCAGCTGGAGTCCGGCATCGCCCGGACGGTGACGCTGGACGAACTGCCCGACGTATTCCAGGGCTTCCTGAAGGGTACGGTCACCGGCCGTACAGTGGTAGATTTGCGGCAACACTGAAGGGTGGCCGTGTGAGCGGCCCCAGGCAGGGTTCCAGGTAAATGTGGCGGACGTTGGGGGAGCGGACGCTGTGACCCATGAAAGCCGGTGAAACCGGTAATTGAGGAGACAGTGATGGGCAAGTATGCGGATTTTATCGCCGTTCGATCGACGACAAGGCAGGCTTCTGGGCCGAGCAGGCGCGCTTGATCGACTGGCAGACCCCCTTCGAGCAGGTACTGGACGACAGCAAGCTGCCCTTTGCGCGCTGGTTTGTCGGCGGCAAGACCAACCTCTGCCATAACGCCGTGGACCGGCATCTGAAGGACCGGCCCGACCAGAAGGCCCTGGTCTATCTCTCCACCGAAACCGGCAAGGAAGGCAGCTACACCTTCCGGGAATTGCATGCCGAGGTGAACCGTGTGGCGGCCATGATCCAGGACTTGGGCGTGGCCAAGGGTGACCGGGTCATCATCTACATGCCCATGGTGCCGGAAGCTGTCATCGCCATGCTGGCCTGTGCCCGGATCGGTGCCGTCCATTCCGTGGTGTTCGGCGGTTTTGCAGCCAACAGCCTGGCCACCCGTATCGACGACGCGAAACCCAGGCTGATGATCACTGCGGATGCCGGCATGCGCGGCGGCAAGCAGATCAACTACAAGCCCCTGGTGGACGAGGCCCTGAGCCTGTCCAAGCATCCGCCTGAAAAAGTCCTGTTGTTCAACCGAGGCCTGGATCGGGACATGGCGGTGCAAGCGGGTCGCGACATGGACTGGGAGACCCTGCGCGCCCGGCACATGGATGCCCGGGTGGAGCCGGTCTGGCTGGAGTCCTCCGAGCCGTCCTACATCCTCTACACCTCGGGCACCACCGGCAAGCCCAAGGGCGTGCAGCGGGACACGGGCGGTTATGCCGTGGCCCTGGCCGCCTCCATGAAGCACATCTACACCGGCCAGGCCGGCGAGACCATGTTCACCTCCAGCGACATCGGCTGGGTGGTGGGCCACAGCTACATCGTCTATGGCCCGCTGCTGGCCGGCATGACCACCATCGTCTACGAAGGCCTGCCCATCCGGCCTGATCCGGGCATCTGGTGGAAGATCGTCCAGGACAACCAGGTCAACATCATGTTCACCTCGCCCACGGCGGTGCGGGTGCTGAAGAAACAGCCGCCGGAATTCCTGCACAAATACGATGTCTCCAGCCTGCGCAGCCTGTACCTGGCCGGTGAACCCTTGGACGAGCCCACGGCGCGCTGGATCGCCGAGGCCCTGCAGGTCAACATCATCGACAACTACTGGCAGACCGAGACCGGCTGGCCCATCCTGTCCAGCGTACCGGCGGTGGAAGACCTGCCGCGCAAGTTCGGCTCGCCAGGCTTTGCCGCCTACGGTTTCGACATCAAGCTGCTGGACGAGCGCAGTGGCGAGGAAGTGGCCGTCAACGAGAAGGGCGTGCTGACCGCCGTGCCGCCCCTGCCGCCAGGCTGTCTGTCCACGGTCTGGGGCGACGACACCCGCTTCGTGAACACCTATTTTTCCAACTTCGAGAACGTGCTGGTCTATTCCACCTTCGACTGGGCGACGAAAGACGAGGACGGCTATTACTTCATCCTCGGCCGTACCGACGACGTGATCAACGTGGCCGGCCACCGTCTGGGTACCCGGGAGATCGAGGAAGCGGTGTCCGCCCATCCCAACATCGCCGAAGTGGCCGTGGTGGGGGTGCATGACGAGGTGAAGGGCCAGGCGGTCATCGCCTTCGCCGTGGTCAAGGACGCCAGCAAGGTGGCCACGTCCGAGGCCATGGCCCAGATGCAGAAGGAGGTCATGGCCACGGTGGACAAGGAACTGGGGGCCATCGCCCGGCCGGCCCGGGTCTGCTTCGTCACCCTGCTGCCCAAGACCCGCTCCGGAAAATTGCTGCGCCGGTCGATCCAGGCCCTGGCCGAAGGCCGCGAGGCGGGCGACCTCACCACACTGGACGATCCCACCGCCCTGGAACAGATCAAGGCGGCCGTGGCGGCCTGGAAAAGCGGCAAATAGGCATGGTGCCGGGCAGCGCCATCCAGGGCATGCTTGTGTATGTCCTGGCGGGCTTCCTGCATGCGCCAGTCGCCTTCTCCGGCTGGGTGCTGGTCGCCGAGGGCGACTGCACCGGCCCGCAGAGGCAAGGCGGCGCCGGCAAGGAACCAGAGGCCGCGCTTTGCACACCAGAGTTCGCCGGCAAGACCGCGCTGTGCTTCCCTCAGTCCTGCAATCCTGGTTGCCAGTATCTCGACTTGCCGACGGCGCAATGCCAACCAGGCGCAGATAACGGCATGATCTATACCTGCATGCCAGATTGATTCATGCGCTCTTAGCCTGACAACGCCTCAGTGCACAGTTCAGTCAGTTCCTGGATGTCCTCTTCGGACAAACCCAGATAGATCGTGGCCTGCTGGAACAGGTTGGTGCCCTCCGGATCGGACTCGGCATTCATCGTGTTGACCAGTTGCTCAGCGATATGGGTCGAGGCGATCAGGCCGAGGGTGCCATCGGTGAGCAAAGGCTTACTGTGTTCATACAGCGTCGGGTCGTGATGATGGCGGATGCCATCGGCAAGCAGACGTGTCAGCCCCCAGTTCTTGGCCATCAGGCTGCCGACCACGGCATGGTGGCAGTGGTAGCGTTCATCCTCCAGCAGAATCAGTGATTTGCCAGACGTCTCGGCTTCTCTGAGCGTCGTCGTATAACCCGGGAAACGGTGCATCATGACCGGGATGCCCGCGTCATGGAATAGCGCATAGGTATAGGCATCGTCGGGTGGAATACCACGCAGGAAGCGCGCCGTCAGGCTGGCCGCAAGGGCAATCTGGCCGGCGCGGTCCCAGAAGCGTTCTAGCACCTCCTGGGCCACTCCTGGGATGACGTTGTTGCGCAACGAGACGGCCACAACCGTGCAAATGATATTGCGAGTCCCAAGCCTGGCGACCGCCTTGGGTACCGTGGTGACCTTGCCGCTACCCCGAAAAAGGGCGGAGTTGGCGAGTTTGATCGCGTACGCCGACATGCCGACGTCGCTCGCCAAGATTGTGGCGAGGACATTGATATCCGGAGTGTCCTTCTGGGCCTCCGACAGTACCTGGGCGAGTATGGCTGGACAGGGTGGAATGTCGATGGACGCGAGTGTTCTCTCCATGTCTTCATGGTTGAGTTCGGTACTTACTGTCATCTTGGCTCCCTAACGAACTGCTTTCGAAGTGTCAGTAGGTTTTCGGCATGGGTGGGAATAACTTTAGGGGCCATGTTCGATACTGCCTCCGTTGGGTGCCTGCGCATCGAAAGCCGGAGTGTCTGGCGGAGCCGCGCACTGGGTGAACGGGTGTCCCTTCCGATTACGTATCGGACACCTCCCCGTCCACGTAGAACCAGCGGCCCTCTTCCCTGATGAAGCGGCTCGTTTCATGCATTCTGAAGGCGCGGCCATTCAACTTGTAGCGAGCCTCGAAGGTCACGCTGGCGTGATCCGGCCCGGAGGGTTCATGGCGCACTATCTTCAAGCCGAGCCACCGGGGACGGGGCTCAATGCCCAGGTCCAGTTCGGAAGGGCGGGTATCAGGATGCCAGGTATCCAGGACATAGCGGGCATTGCCCAGCACGTAGGCGCTGTAGCGGCTTCGCATCAGGCTTTCTGCCGTGGGGGCGGGCGTGCCGGCATGGTGGCGGCCGCAACATTCGGGGTAGGGCTGGCCCTGGCCGCAGGGGCAAAGGTTCAGATCAGGTTTCTTGGGCATCGGTTTTCCAGGGGGCATGTGGCGCAGCGGGGCTGCGGCCGGCAGGAGGTCTTGCCCAGCTGCACGATCAGGGCATGGTATTCATTGTAGAGCTGGGGGTCCCGGGGCAGATGGTTGTGAAACAGGCTCTGGATGGCGTCGTAGGACATTCCATCCGCCAACAGGCCCAGGCGGCGGAAGATGCGCCGGGTGTAGGCGTCCACCACGAAGCTGGGCAGGCCCAGGGCGTAGAGCAGGATGGCATCGGCGCTTTCCTCGCCGATGCCGGGCACGGCCAGCAGGCGGCGGCGCAATTCCGGCAGGCCAGCTCTGCTGGCCAGGTCCCCGGGGTTGTCCAGCACGGCTTCCTGCCCGAGATAGGCGCACAGGGCCCGGAGACGATGGGCCTTGACGTTGAAGCAGCCGGCAGGCCGGATCAAGTCGGCCAGGGCTGCATCCGATAATTCGCCCATGGTGACCCCATCCAGGGCCTCGGCCGCCCTGAGATTGGCCATGGCCCGTTCCACATTGGTCCAGGCGGTGTTCTGGGTGAGGATGGCGCCCACCATGACTTCGAACGGCGTTTCGCCTGGCCACCAGTGCTGGGGACCCCAGTGGGCCAGGAGGCAGTGGTAGATTTGAAGCCAGACGGGGGACATGGGTCTCAACTATAAAGGAAGGGCAAGACCAAGGAGGTGAGCATGCGACTGACATTTTTCGGGGCGGCCCATGAGGTGACCGGCTCCTGCTACCGGGTGGATGCGGCCAATCTGTCGTTCCTGGTGGATTGCGGCATGTTCCAGGGGGGCCGGGATGCGGCTGTCAAGAACCGACACTTTCCGGCGTTCGAGCCGGAGGAAATCGATTTTGTGCTCCTGACCCATGCCCATATCGACCATTCCGGGCTGCTGCCCAGGCTGGCCAACATGGGTTTTCGTGGGCCGGTCTATTGCACGGCCGCCACCGGCGACCTGTTGGAGGTGCTGTTGCTTGATTCGGCTTACATTCAGGAGAAAGAGGCGGAATGGGCCAACTACAGCAAGCGCAAGAAACGGGGCGCCCTCCGGGGTGAGGTGGCGCCCTTGTATACCGTCGCCCAGGCCCGGGACTTTCTGCGTCGACTGAAGACCACGTCGTATGGGCGGACGGTGCGTCCCCACCCCAAGGTAAAGGCCTGTTTCCAGGATGCCGGTCATATCTTGGGCTCGGCGATCATCGAAGTCTGGGTGGAGGAGGCGGGCCGCACGCGAAAGCTGGTCTTTTCCGGCGATCTGGGCATGCATTCACGGCCATTGATGGAAGATCCGGCCCGGATCGGGCAGGCGGACATCCTGCTGGTGGAATCCACCTATGGCAACCGTTTGCACAAGTCCCTGCCCGAAACGGTGGAAGAACTGGTGCACGCCGTCAACGACACCCTGGTGCGCAAGAAGGGCAATGTCATCATACCGGCCTTCGCCGTGGGCCGGACCCAGGAAATCATCTATCTCCTGGTGGACCTGATCCGCCAGGGACGCATCCAGGGCAATCCTGCCATTTTCGTGGATTCCCCCATGGCCAAGCGGGCGACGGAGATCACCCTGAAACATGGCCACCTGCTGGACCAGGACTCCCGGGATTTGCTCGAATGGAGCCGGGCCCAGGGCGACAATATGCCCTATATCCGGTTTACGGAAACTCCGGAAGACTCCATGGCCCTGAACAAGATCCGCCAGGGGGCCATCATCATTTCCGCCTCGGGCATGTGCGATGCGGGCCGGATCAAGCATCATCTGAAGCACAACCTGCCCCGCCCGGAATGTTCGGTCATCATTGCCGGCTTTCAGGCGGCTGGGTCATTGGGAAGACGCCTGGTGGATCGCATGACCACGGTGCGCCTGTTCCAGGAGACCGTGGCCGTGCGGGCCGACATTCATACCCTGGGCGGCCTTTCGGCCCATGCCGACCGGGATGCGGTGCTGGCCTGGCTGGAGGGATTTGCCAAGGCTCCCGAACAAACCTTTGTCGTGCATGGCGAGGGCGAGACGGCTGAAGGTTTTGGTGCCTTGATCCGGGAACGTCTCGGCTGGTCGGTGACGGTGCCCGACCTGGAGTCGGCCTACGACATCAGCGGGGTAACTCCAGGCTGAAATAGGCGCCCAGGGCCTGTCGCATCTCGCCCAGGGTCAGGTGCCGGGCAAAGGGGCTGGCGGGGGCGGCCTGGTTGTGCAGGCAGGTGAGGGAGCGCACATCGGGTTGCTGTTCGGACCTGAGCCTGAATTCGGTGATGAAGTAGACGTGGCTGGGTCCATCGCCCCGGTCCAGGCCTACCCGGTGGGGACGAAACAAGGAATAGTGGTGAAATACGGGCATACCCGAGAATGTCTGCACCCTGCGCTGAACCCGGGTGACCTGGAATGTGCCGGGCTGGACTGTCTGCTGGGATGTGGCCACGGTATTCACTTCGAACACGCAGTGGGGTTCCTGCTCCTGCACCCCATTCCGGGGTACGATCCGGCCGGACTGCAAAGGCACCGTGGCCGCTTCCGCCGGGATGGCGAGGGGTTGGTGTAGGGTCAGCCGCATCTGTTCCGGGAAGGCGTGGTAGGGGCTGTCCGGGCCGTGGTCGCCCGGGCTGGCGCATGCCCCCAGGGTCAGGGCCAGCAAGATGGGAAGGATGCGGATAATGCGGGACGGGGTCATGGTGGATTCCTTGCATGGAGCCATGGCATTGGAGCCGGATGGCACACCTTTTGTTCACGTTGGATGCAGTGTAGTACCGGCAGGAGGCATCAGGTATGAACTCGGAGTGGGCATGAAG
This sequence comes from Thiobacillus sp., assembly GCA_020724415.1. Classification (GTDB taxonomy): domain Bacteria; phylum Pseudomonadota; class Gammaproteobacteria; order Burkholderiales; family Thiobacillaceae; genus JADJCP01. The sequence goes on along the minus strand of DYHB01000048.1, from coordinate 6,932 downwards.
TCTAGGGTTGACATGAAGGTAGGCCTGGCATGACAGGCTTGAGACTGGATAAATGGCTCTGGGCCGCCCGTTTTTTCAAGACCCGGACTCTGGCCACCCGGGCTGTCGAAGGTGGTCACGTCAAGGTGAACGGGGAGCGTTGCAAACCGGCCAGGGATGTAAGAGCAGGGGACCGCCTGGCAGTGCAGGTGGGGGATATTGTCTGGGATATCCATATCCTGGGCCTGTCTGACCGGCGCGGGCCCGCCAGCCAGGCCCGGATGCTCTATGAGGAAACCGAGTCGGGCCGCCAGCTTCGGGAAGCCAGGCAGGCCCAGCGGCGCATGGACGCTGATCCGGCCGATCTGCTGAAAGGCAGGCCCACCAAGCGAAACCGGCGCCTGATTCACAGGTTTACCGAACACGGGTGATTACCTATGATCCTAGGACCATGCCCCTAGATTCCTTCCCTGACGGCGAGGCCGTGCGTGACACCGGCCTGGCCATTGAGACCCGGCTGCTGGGCGAGCAGGTACAGCTCCTGTTCCGCCACCAGCCGCTATCCTTGGCCATGCTGTTGGCCCTTTCCGGTCTGGCTGCCCTGTTTCTGGGCTGGACGGGCCAGTTCGAACCGGGTCTCCTTATGGTCTGGTTCATGTACATGGCTCTGGTCATCGCCGGGCGTGCCTGGCTGGGTTACCGCTACCCAGGTGCCGGGGGACTCGGCCCTGCAGAAACGCGCCCATGGCTGAATCGATTCAGGCTCGGCGCGCTGCTGACCGGGCTGGGCTGGGGCGCCGCCTCCATCCTGTTCCTGCCCGAGGCATCCCTGGAGACGGGCATGTTCCTGCTGCTCCTGCTGGCTGGGGTAGGGGCCGGGGCGGTGCCGGTCCTGTCTCCCCACTTGAGCGTCTTCCTGATCTATATCGGCACCTTGTTCCTGCCATTGATCGGCATCCTTTTCTACATCTCCGGGGCGATTCACACCACATTTGGCCTTTTGGCAACCTTGTTTGCCCTGTTGTTGGCGCGCAGTGCTGCTGTGACGCGGGATGCGCTGGCAGAAGCCTTCCAGGCCCGCAACGCGCGTGAACTGGCCTTGGCCCGGGTGGATGAGGCGCTGAATGAGGCGCGTGCCGCCAACCAGCAATTGCTGGCCGAGATCGGCCAGCGCCGATTGGTGGAAGCGGACCTGTCCCGGGCCCGGGTGGCGGCCGAGGCGGCGAACCGGGCCAAGAGCCAGTTCCTCTCCAACATGAGCCACGAACTGCGCACGCCCATGAATGGGGTCCTGGGCATGACGGAATTGCTGCTCGACACCCGGCTGGACGATGAACAGCGGGATTACCTGCATACCTTGCAGGAATCTGCCCATCGCTTGCACAAGACGCTCTCGGAGGTCCTGGATTTCGTGGCCCTGGATGTAGAGGCGGATCATCTGGAGCTGGATCAACTGACGCTGGAAGAGTGTGGTCGTATGGCCCTGTCCCAGGTGAGGGGGTACGCAGAAGGCCAGGGTTTGCAACTGGGGTATCGATTGGCCGAGGGATTGCCGTCCCAAGTCAGGCTGGATGCGCGTAAGCTTCAGAAAGTCCTGGCGATCCTGCTGGACAATGCCGTCAAATTCACCCCCCGGGGCAGCGTCGACCTGGTATTTGAAGGTACGGACGATCCGACCGACAAGCAATTGCATGTTTCCGTGACGGACACCGGCATCGGCATCCCCCAGGAACGGTTGCCCGAGTTGTTCACGGCCTTCACCCAGATGGATGCCGGCTACAGCCGCAGCCGGGAGGGTTCCGGCCTTGGTCTGGCATTGGCGGCACGCCTGGCGGCCATCATGGGCGGTCGGATTTGGGTTGAGAGTGAGCCGGGCAGGGGCAGCCGGTTCCATGTTCTGGTCAAGTATGAGGCAGTGGATACTGAGGTGGTGGAAACTGATGCAGTGGAAACGGAATGAAGGCATATGACGTCATCGTGGTGGGCGCCGGAGTCAGTGGGCTGGTGCTGGCTGAGCATGCAGTCCGGGCCGGGGCATCCACCCTGGTGCTGGAGCAGGCGCCCGACGTGGGGGGCTGTCTCCAGGGTTGGGAGGCGGCGCCCGGATTCGTGGTGGAAATGGGTGCCCATACGGCCTACAACTCCTATGGCCCCGTTCTGGAAATTCTTCAGCAGAGGGGGCGCTTGCAGGAATTGATGCCTCGGGAAAAGCTGGGCTACCTGTTTCTGGACCAAGGGCGCCTGCAATCCCCCATGGCTCGGGTGAACGTGCTGGAAGCGGCCCTGCATGTCCCCCTGGGGCTGTTCAGGTCCAAGGCGGGCAAGGATCTGAGGACCTATTTCGGCAGCCTGCTGGGGCCGGGCAATTATCGACGGGTGTTGAGCCCGGCCTTTGCCGCCGTATTGTCCCAGTCCTGTGATGGTTATCCTGCGGAATGGCTGTTTCGGCGCAAGCCCCGCATGAAGGAGGCACCCCGCAAGTACACCTTTGCCGGTGGCTTGCAGGGCTTGCTGATGGCCCTGGTGCCCGGCGGCGGGTATGCCCTGCGAACCGGGGTACGGGTCACCGGCGTCACGCGTACCAGCGCGGAAATCCAGGTGGCCGCCGGGGACGAGCTCTTGTCCTGCAGGAAGCTGGCCTTGGCCACCCCGCCGGATGTCGCCGCTCGGCTGCTGGGCCAGTCCTGGCCGGCCCTGGCGGCATGCCTGACTCAATTCCCCATGGTCCAGATCGAGTCCACGGCCGTCCGGGTGGCGCGGGACAAGGTCAGCCTGCCTGCCCTGGCGGGCATCATCGGCCTGGACGGGGATTTCTATTCCGTGGTCAGCCGGGACCCGGTGCCCCACCCCCAATACCGGGGCTTCACCTTCCACTTCCAGCCCGGCCGTCTGGACCTGGGCGGCAAGCTGGACCGCATTGCGGCCGTGTTGGGGGTGGCAGTGGAAGATATCGAAGCTGTATCGGAACGGGTCAACCGACTGCCAGGGCTGGATCTGCGCCATCCCGCCCTGGCGGCTGAACTGGATGCCTCCCTGGCTGGGGAACCCCTGGCTTTGGCAGGAAACTATTTCAAGGGCATGTCCATCGGCGATTGCGCTGAACGTGCCGTGGTCGAGGCAAAACGTCTGTTTGGACAGGGAGTACAACGATGAAACGGGTATTGATTCCCCTGGCCCCGGGATTCGAGGATCTGGAAGCCGTCACCATGGTGGATCTGTTGCGCCGGGCCGGCGTGGAAGTGATTACCGCCGGCCTGGAGCCAGGACTGATCCAGGGTGCCCGCGGTATGCGGGTTCAGCCTGATGCGACCTTGAGTGAGATTCTGGATCAGGACTTTGACATGATGGCGCTGCCCGGAGGGTTGCCTGGCGCAGAACACCTCAAGAACGACAGTCGGGTGCAAGCCTTGCTGCAGAGGCATGCCCAGGCCGGCAAGTGGACGGCCGCCATCTGCGCCGCACCCATGGCCCTGGCCCAGGCCGGGCTGCTGGAGGGCCGCAAGGCCACGGCCTATCCCGGGGTTCTGGAACGGCTGGCCGTGGCCGGAATGACCCGGATAGGCGATCCCGTCGTCGTGGACGGCCGGGTGGTCACGTCCCGCGGACCGGGTACCGCCATGGACTTTGCCCTGGCCTTGGTGGAAATCCTGGCCGGACGCGCCCGGCGCGAAGAAGTGGAAGCCGGGTTGGTCCGTACCTGAGGGGTGTGGTCCCGACGCGTTACCGCCTGTCCATGAACAACGATCTGATCCAGGCGGCCACCTCGCCCCTGGCCAAGACCCTGCTGTTGTCCCTGAGCCTGCATTGGGCGGTGATCATGTTGATCCAGCCCGAGCCGGGCCAGGGCCATCCTCAAGTCAGCATCATCCAAGCCCGTTTGAACCTGCCGGAGCCGGATCCTGCCCCGGTCGAGCCCAGGCTGGAGGAGGTCCCCAGCCTGGAGCCGGTCACCCTGGATGAGCCGGGCGAAGCGATTGTGGCGCCTCCGCAAAACGTGGCGCCAGATGCCCCCCCGGTGGAGTCCACCAACCCCACGCTACCGGAGCCCAAGGTGGAGCCGGACCAGGAACGCGATGAGGTCAGCGCCCCCGGCGAGGATGCGCCGGCGCTGGCCGAAGCGGTGACCGACATGGCGGGCCGGGCTGACCCGACCGGCGCCGAGGCCCTGGCCACGGTCCCGGTCATGGTGGACACGCGCTGGTATACGGCCAGGGAACTGGATGTCCAACCCAGGGCCGGCCGCCCCATTGCCCCCGATTATCCTGAAGACGCCCGACTGGAAGGGGTCGCCGGCCACGTGGTGCTGTCCATGCGAATCGATGAATTTGGCCAGGTCAAGGATGTGACGGTGGAGTCGGCGGAGCCGGCCGGGGTGTTCGATGAATCGGCCCTGGCGGCATTCCGACAGGCCCGCTTTTTCCCTGCCCGGCTGGCGGGGCGGCCTGTGCGATCAGAAATCCGAATCCGGGTAACCTATGCCCTGGAAGACTAGCTCAGGCGTAGGTGTCGATGGTCTGGCCGAGATTGGGGGGATTGCTGGCCAAGGCCGCCCCGGACTGAGCCGCCTGGGCCAGCATGTTGGCCAGCTGCTGTTGGCTCTGGGCGGCCATCTTCACGGCCACCAGGCTCATTTGATCCTGGTAGGCGGCCTGTTGGCTGGCAAGGGCGGAGGCGATGGCGTCCATGGAAGGCTCAGGGGTGAAGTGATGTTGTCACTATAGACCTATTTCGGACTGACCGGGTAATCCCGGGGCAGCAGCAGCCACATCCGTCCGGATTGCTTCATGGCCCCGGCCCGGTTGCCGGCCTTGTCGCCAAAGCCCCAGAAATAATCGGCCCGGACATTGCCCTTGATGGCGCTGCCCGTGTCTTGGGCCATGACCAGGCGTTGCAGGGGGGTGCTGGAATTGGGCTCCGTGGTGGCGAGCCACACCGGGGCACCCAGGGGAATGCCCCGAGGATCCACGGCAATGCTCCGCTCCGGTGTCAGGGGCACGCCCAGGGAGCCGATGGGGCCGCCGCCGGTCTCGGGCAATTCCTTGAAGAAGACGAAACTGGGATTGGCATGGAGGAGGGACCTCAGCCGGTCCGGATTGCTCCGGGCCCAGTCCTTGATGCCTTGCATGGAGGCCTTGTCCAGGGTCAATTCATTGTTGTCCACCAGCCAGCGGCCAATGGATCGATAGGGGTGGCCATTCTGATCCGCATACCCTACGCGCATCTGGCTGCCGTCCTCCAGCTGGATGCGGCCCGAGCCCTGTACCTGAAGGAAGAACAGCTCCACCGGGTCTTCCACCCAGGCGATCTCCCGGCCGCGCAGGGGGGCAAGTCCGGTCTCGATATCGGCCCGGCTGAAATAGGGCACCACACGGTTGCCTTGAAGCCGGCCGCGAAGCCGCAGGTGTTTCAATTCCGGGTACTGGTCGCCCAGGTCCACCACCAGCAGGTCGTCCGGGGGGCCGAACAGCGGGTGGGCGAAACGGCTCGACGGGCTGCGGCTGCCCATCAGAAGGGGCTCGTAGTAGCCGGTGACCAGGCCTTCCAGGCCGCCGTCGTCCTGACTGACCTGATAGGGCGTGAAATTCCGTTCAAAAAAACTGCGGCTGGCCCTGGTGTCGGGCATCGATGTGGCCTCGGCCTCCAGGCAAGCCCTGGCCCAGGCCCGCTGCTTGCGCAGGCTGCGGCAGGATGTCTGGAAGGCTGACCAGGCTTGACTGGGATCATCGCCATTCCAGCCGGGCAGGTCTTTCCAGCGTGCCGCCTTCAGCCAGGGGGCTTCCAGGCGTGGGGTGTCGATGGATGCGGGTGCCGGCAGGTATGTGCTGGGAGCAGATGGGACGCTGGGAGGTGGGACGCTGGGAGGGGTGGGCGGAGTGTCTGGCGCCACCGGTACGGATGGGGGAGGGGGTACGGGCGTCCGGGTGTTTTCAGCACTCGGGGCCGACGGTTCGGGGGCTGGGTCGGCCGGAATGATGGCCGGCACGGTCTGGACAGGCTGGACAGGTTCACGGGTCTGCTCGTGGGAGGAAGCGGGAGCGGGCCCGCCACGGGGCGGGTTCATCACGCAGCCCGCCAGAAGCAGAAGGGCGAGGGGAGTCGCCCATCGGGACAGGCGGAACTTGGCGCCCACGGCTTCGGGTCTCCCGACCCGGGAGTGGCCTGGGTGCTGGGGCTCCATTAGTGCAGTACCCGGGGAATGCTGAGTGTGAATTGTGGGATTTCCGCCTCGAAGCGCTCGCCGTCCTCCGCCACCATCTGATAACTGCCCTGCATGGTACCCATGGGGGTGCCCAGGGCCGTGCCGCTGGTGTATTCGAAACTGTCGCCGGGTTTCAACATGGGTTGCTCGCCCACCACGCCCAGGCCGCGCACTTCCTGCACGACATTGTTGGCGTCGGTGATGATCCAGTGGCGGGAGATCAATTGGGCCGCCGCAGTGCCGGTGTTGCTGATGGTGATGGTGTAGGCGAACACATAGCGGTCGGAATGCTCGTCGGATTGGTCCGGCAAATACGTGGCCACCGGGGTAATGCTTATCTGGTATTTCCTGCTTTCTGCCATGGTTATTTCATGTTCTGGAGCCAAGTTGGAGTTCATTGCACACCAATTGAAGGCGTCTGTCCAGCCGCTGACCGAGAGAGTAAAATCCTTCCTTTTTGCAACGAATGTGGGTACCAAAATGACGCAATACATGATTGCCCCCTCGATCCTCTCCGCCAATTTCGCCAAGTTGGGCGAGGAAGTGGATAACGTCCTGGCCGCCGGTGCCGACATCGTTCACTTCGACGTGATGGACAACCATTACGTACCCAACCTGACCATCGGTCCCCTGGTGTGCGAGGCCCTGCGCAAGCACGGCGTCACCGCCCCCATCGACGTGCACCTGATGGTCAAGCCCGTGGACCGCATCATCCCCGACTTCGCCAAGGCCGGCGCCACCTACATCACCTTCC
>DYHB01000047.1 GCA_020724415.1 Thiobacillus sp. | reverse complement strand
CCCAACCCGACGGCTCCCCGCCGGTACCGGAACTGAATGGTGCCGTAGTCATCCTGGGAGATAACGAGGTCGCCCGAGCCCTCCAGGCGAGAATACGCAGCCTTGGCCGGGAAGCCCATTGCATCGCCGCCGATGCCGACTCCGCCCGGACCGTAGCCGAACTGGAACGTATTTGGCGCAGGCAGCCCGTTCCCCATCTTTTCATCACCACCCCCCGGGATTCCGATGCCGCCAGCACCGGCGACTGGCAACAATGGCGACGGCGCAGGTCAATGGGCATCCTCACGCCCTTCTGGTTCTGCCAGAAATGGCTGCAATTGGTCCAGCAGGATGGCCTGATGGACGATGCTTCACTGGTGGCAGCCATCTCTTCCGGCGGAGACCTGGGCTTTGTCTCACCGCCCCATGCCATCGAAAGCGGCGGCATTGCCGGCCTGGTCAAGGCCATCCTGATCGAGAGCTGGGTCAATGGTCACAGGACCACCCCCATCAAGGTGGTCGATGCCCGTCCGGATGAACCGGCGGAGGCCATGGCCGATGCCATGTTGCGGGAGTTGGCTTCTCCCAACTATGACACTGAAACCACCTGGAAGGGCGCAGCCCGCTCGAAAGTCCAGGCACGGATATCGCCCCTCCCACGGCACGGTCCTTTGCCTGCTCCGTCAATCAAGCCAGGAGGACACTGGCTGTGCACCGGCGGTGCGCGCGGGATCACGGCCTACGTGGCCCAGGAACTGGCCAAGCGGTATGGATTGACCTTGAGCCTGATCGGCACCTCGCCCCAAGCGGCCATCCCGCCGGATTGGCACAACATGACTGACGATCAGGCAAAGGCACTGAAACTATCCATCATGACCGCCGCACGCGCCGCCGGCGAAAACCCCGTCAAGGCGTGGGAACAGACCGAAAAAACCATTGAGATTGAAAAAAACCTGCATCAACTCCAGGCCGCCGGCATCCGGGTCAACTACTACCCTTGCGATGTATCGGATTACGCGCAATTGGCCGGTGTGCTGGAACAGATCCGCAACGTGTCCGGACCGATCGACGCTGTTCTGCACGGTGCGGGCACCGGCAAGGATTCCCGCTTCGAGCACAAGGATCCGAAAAAGGTCGAGCAGTGCATCCATGCAAAAGTGGATGGCGCCCTGGCCATCATGGCCTTGACCCGGGAAGACCCCCTGCAGTATTTCATTGCCTTTTCATCCATCAGCGGTCGTTTCGGCGCCAACGGGCACACAGACTATTCGCTTGCGAACGAGATGATGGCCAAGGCCATCGGCTGGTATCGGCACCAGCGTCCCGGGGTGGCATCGACCGCGTTCCATTGGCATGCCTGGGGGGACGTAGGCATGGCGACCAAGCCGGAAACCCGACTGGCCCTGGAAATGATCGACATGGACTTCATGCCGGCGCGGGAAGGCCTCGACCACCTCATTGATGAATTGGAAGCCGGACTTCCCGAAGCTGAAGTGCTGATCACGGATGACCGTTACTACCGGCTGTTTTTCCCGGCGGAATCGTTGGAGCTGACCGAGAATACAGATCACCAGAGGTCATATCCCCTTCTGGAAAGAGGAGATACCGTCGATCAGCCAGGGCTGTCCATCTCCACCATTTCCCTTGATCCCACGCTCGACCCATTTTTGCGCGAGCATCGGCTGCACGACAAGCCGCTCCTGCCCATCGTGGTGGGCCTGGAGATGCTGGCCGAAGCCGGTGCACGCCTTTCAGAACCAGCGCAAGCCCTGGAACTGCGGCAAGTGGAAGTCTTGAACGGCCTGCGATTCTTTAGTGACGAGGCCCAGACCGTGCGCATCCACGCCAGGCCCACGACTGGGGATGCGAACGGCAATAACGCCGTGGACTGTCTGCTGGTGGCCGATTTCCTGTCCCGGGCGGGCCAGCGGGTGGAATCCGACCGTCCCTATCTGCGTGCGAAGGTTCAGGCCGCTCGGACGCCACTGATTCGGGACCGAAGCAAACCCAGCGTGCCCGTTGGTCCCTGGCATGCCATCGAATACGCGCCTCCCGGCGGCACGTTCTACCATGGTCCATCTTTGCAAAGACTCAGAAAGATAAAGGTCGAGGGCAGCATGGCCTGGGGCCGCATCTCCGCCCCAGCCGTGGTGGAACTGGCCGGGCCACGGCAATCCGTCTCAGGCTGGCGGTTGCCCAGCGCGGCACTGGATGCCTGCCTCTATGCCACAGGCACGCTCGCCTGGATCTCGATCCGACCGAGCGTTTCCGTCCCCGCCGGGTTTGCCCGCCTGACCTTGGGCCGGATGCCTTATCCTGGCGAACCTTGCCTGGTCGAGATCGAGTCGAAACCCTGCGAAGGACGTTACGCCTGTTTCGATTTCACCTTGTACGGCAATGACGGCGGCGTGATCCTGGAAGCCGAGGATTACCGTATTGTCTGGCTTGCGGAGTAAGGGTGTACCGAAGCCCGGCATGTCTGCCCCATCTGCTCGCGCCGACGGCCTATTGCACGGCGGAACAGTATGCCCTGGAGCAGGAACGGCTTCTGATGCCGTCCTGGCACGCGGTCGGCACCATTAATGAACTGAGCAACAAGGGGGACTTCATCACCCGCGAATTGTTCGGCCATTCCGTTCAGATCCGGAATTTCGACGGTGTCATCCGGGCGTTCTCGAACATCTGTGCACACCGCCATTGTCTTTTGACCCATGAACGGTGCGGCAACAGTCCTGACATGAAGTGCCAGTATCACGGCTGGGCCTACGGTCCCGAGGGCAAGGCCCATCGCATCCCCCAGGCCAGGCATTTCGCCCCCTTGCCCAGTGAAGGCCGCCAGTTGGACACCTATCGGGTCGATACCTGCGGGCAGATCGTCTTCGTCTGCCTGTCCAAGACTGCACCCGATCTGGCCGCATTTCTGGGCAACTATCACGCCATCCTCAGCGAACGGTTCGGCAACCACATGCGCGAATTCCTGCGCAACGATCTGGAATACCCCGCAAATTGGAAGGTACCGGTGGAAAACTCCCTGGAGTCCTATCACGTGCCAGCCGTGCATCCCGTCACATTCAAGGCAGACCCTGGCGAGGCACGCAGCACCCATCTCATGGAAAAACACGCCACGGCATTTGGCTGCCAACTGCCCTTCAGTTTCGACTCCCGTGCAGACAAGGCATTCCAACAGGCCGAAAACAGCGTGATGAAGCTTCTGGGCGTCCGTCCCGAGGGCAAGTACTGGCAACATCATGTGTTTCCCAATCTGCTCTTCTCCTTCACCGATGCCATCAGTCTGGTCCAATGTGTCATTCCGACCGGCCCCACCACCTCGGTCGCAGTCATCCGGCAATTCGGCCAGATGGGAAACAGTCGCCATGGTCCGCGTCACTGGTTCGCCCTGATGTGGGGACAGATGAAAGCAGCCATCACGAAGCGCATCCTGTCGGAAGACCTACGCCTCATGCCGGACATCCAGGCTGGCCTGGAAAAAAGCCGCCAACCGGGTGTGCTGGGCAGGTGCGAGGAGCGCATCCACGCCTTTCAGGCCTACGTCAGTGCAACTACGGCTGCCGGAGCGGGGCAAAATGCGGCTGATCACAACCGAGCGGCTACCCAGGAAGGCAATGAATCATGATCGATTTGTCCGGCAAGATCGCATTGGTTACCGGAGCTTCCCGCGGCATCGGGCGAGCCACGGCCTTGATGCTGGCCGATGCCGGCTGCGATGTGATCGTCAATTACGTCACCTCTCAATCAGCGGCGGAACAGGTCGCCCGGGAAATTGCCGACAAGGGCCGCCAAACAGCGATCGTCAAGGCGGACGTCAGCGAGGAGGAGGACATCCGAAGCATGGTCGACTATGTGGGCGAGACTTTCGGACGGCTCGACATCTTGATCAACAATGCGGCCTCGGGTGGATTCAGACCGCTCATGGAGTCCACTGCCCAGCAATTCGAGCGGACCATGAACACCAACGTCCGGCCGCTTCTCCAGTTGATTCAGGCGGCACAGCCATTGCTGACCGCAGGATATCGGGACGGACAGGGACCCCGCAGCAAGGTTGTCGCCATGTCCAGCCACGGTTCCCATCAGGCTCTTCCCGCCTACGGCTTGATCGGTGCATCCAAGAGCGCACTGGAAAGCCTGGTGCGCCAATTGGCGCTGGAATTGGGCCCCCAGGGCGTCAACTTCAATGTGGTGTTGGCCGGCTTGGTCGAAACCGATGCAACACGGAACTTGCCTGAGGCGCATCGGTTCTTCGAAGCAGTCCAGGCCCGCATGCTGGTGGGCCCGCGCCCTTTGACGCCGGAAGAAGTGGCCAAGGCCATCATCTTCCTGTGCAGCCCCATGAGCGACTTGATCCAGGGCCACACCCTCGTGGTGGACGGTGGCGTCGGCATCCAGGGATGAAGGGGCACAAGCGTCAAGCAAACAGGAGTCACGCCCCAGGCCCTCGTATATTTGATCCCCGGACGACCATGCGCAGACCCAGGATGAAGGCAAACCCCGCATGATTGATGATGTGATCCTGCATATCGGCATGCACAAGACCGGCTCAACCTCGATTCAGGCCGCCCTGAATGGATATGACAGTGACTCTGTTCGCTATGCCCAATTGGGCATGGAAAACCATTCACTCCCCTTGCACGCCCTGTTCAATCCTGATCCGTACCGACATCCAGCCATTGCAAACCTGGGGATGAAAAAGTGGCAGATCAGCGTGTCCAGAACAATCTGGAAATGGCGACTTGCCATGGAACTCCGCCGACCCGCAGGCAGACTGATTCTATCCGGTGAAGATATCAGCACCCTGCCGGCACAGGGCGTCGCCAATCTGCGTGCCGCCTTGTTTGGCCATAGTCGGTCAGTGACGGTTACCGCCTTCATCAGGGATCCTGTCAGCTATCCATCGTCAGCCTATACGGAACACCTCAAGAGCGGGATGGCCGCACCCAAGATACAGTCGCCCAGATACAGGCAACGCTTTGCAAAATTCCTGGAGCAATTCACCCGGGACGCCTGCCTGTTCATTCCTTACCTTCCCGAGTTGTTGAAAAACGGCTGTGTCGTCGCCGATTTCTGCCACAGGCTGGGCATTCCTGAGGCCGGGACCAAGCCGGATGGGCGCAAGAATGAGCGGCCGACCCTGGAATCCCTGCAACTGCTGGCACACTTCAATCAACATGGCTGCAAAGGAAAAGCGAGTCGGCATGGATTCATGGCCACACAACGGCTCATTGCCTCGTTGAATACGATAGGCTCGACCAAGTTCAACCTTGCCACTGGAGAGGTGGACGCTACCCTGGATTGGAAGGACATCGCGTGGGCCAAGCATCATCTTGGCATCGATTTCGACATTGACGCACTGCTGAAGGAACACACAGCTACGGAACAGGTGGATTTGAGGGACATTTCCGGGCAAACCGTTGCAGAACTCAAGCAATTGCTCGACCACAGCAAGATTCCCTGGCGCGGCTCCGACAGCACGGTGGACTTGCTCAACCGCCTGTACAGGAGGCATCTTCGGGACTGCCGTTTTGACGCGCCGCTCGGCCTGTCATGGCGGCCAGCGGCCATTTGAGGGAGACCTTCGGGATGCCTGACAGAAAACGATCTGTGACCCACCCCTCGGAAACCTCCGGGTTCGATCTGCGCAAGCCGACCGTGGGAGAAAAGACCGAATTGTGGATGTCCTATGTGATGCGCCATCTGCCGCTGAAATGGACGTCCGCCATCGGAGGTCACCTGGGTGCCCGGTTCGGGCGTCGCGGCATCGCCAAGGCAGAAGACTGGACCGCCCGGATTCACACCAACCTGGAACGCATCGGCGGCATCGCCGATGCCGCCGAACGAGAACGGCTCATCGTCGAACATACCCGCCGCATAGGCGAAATCTATGCTGAATTCACCATTCTTCATCGAATGGCCCCCGAAGGGCGACTGGAAATCATCGGCCAGGAACATCTGGCAAGCTCGTCCAGACCCATCATCATGTTCAGCGGGCATATGGGCAACTGGGAATTGATCGGCCACCTGCTGCAATTGACCGGTCGCCCAGCCAGTGTGCTGTATAGCCCACCGGACAATCCGGTCAGGCATTACCTGGCCGTCAAGGCACGGCTTGGGTGGCAGCGTGAACGAGGCAATTTGGAGTTGGTGCCTGCCACGCCCCACGCCATCCGTCTGCTGGACAGCGCTCTGGCAAACGGCCGGAACCTGTTGATGTATGTGGACGAGGAGCGCGACGGCCAGATCTGGGCGCCTGGCCTGGGCAGGCACATACCTTACTCCGGCAATCGGTGGCTGACTGCGCGACTTGCTGCCCGACACGGGGTGGATCTGGTTCCTGCCCATGTCGAATACAAAGGCAATACCGAATACCGCATCATCATTCACCCCAAGTTGGTTACCGAGGATCACGACGAACAGGCCCGCGCCCGATCCTTGGCCGACCAGATGAGTCAATATCTTGAGACATGGATACGTGCCCGGCCGGAACATTGGTATTGGCTGGGTTGGCTCGATCTTGACAAGCCGTTTCAGGGTCCGCCAATGATGACGGGCAGGTGAGTGACTTCGGCCGCCCCATGCCACTTGGGCGAGGATGCATGCCCGCGCTGGGGACAAAGCCCCCCGTCACCGTGTGATATTGGCTTGCCGGCCCCGATTTTTCTACCCGTGGATGACCACCGGACCGGGATCGGGCTATAAAGGATAGGTGCACACGGCTTCCGACTCCACCGCTCCCGACGCCTGCGCAGATACCTGCGCTCAGCGCATAACCGCATTGCTTGACCCCGATGCCTATGCCCATCCGGTCCAGTCGGTGAGGCTCCTGGAGACCCACATCTCCTGGGTACTGGTGGCCGGTGACTATGCTTACAAGATCAAGAAACCCGTGGATTTCGGTTTTCTGGATTTCAGCACCCTGGACAAGCGGCATTACTTTTGCCAGGAGGAAGTGCGCCTGAATCGCCGCCTGGCGCCGGAATGGTATCTGGATGTGGTACCGGTGACGGCCCAGGGAGCCCGCTGCCAGATGAACGGATCCGGACCCGTGGTGGAATATGCCGTACGCATGCGGGCCTTTCCTGCCGATGCCACGCTGGACAGGTGCGGCTCGATACTGCCGACCCAGATGGACGCCATTGCCGATGCTGTCGCCACCTTCCACCAGCGCACGGCCACGGCTCCGGACAAGGGGGACTATGGCAGCCCGGCATCCGTTCTGGCCCCGGCCCGGGAAAATTTCCGTCAGATTCGATCACATCCTTTGGCAGGGGAATTCGAAGCTGTTCTGGACCGCCTGGAACTCTGGACCCAATCCGAAGCCGAGCGGCTGCAGGAACATTTCGTCCGGCGGCGGGATGAAGGCTTCATTCGGGAATGCCATGGCGACCTGCATCTGGGCAACATCGCCTGGGTGAATGATGCCCCCCTGATCTTCGACTGCATCGAATTCAACCCTGGCTTGCGTTTTATTGACGTGGTGAGCGAAGTGGCTTTCCTCTTCATGGATCTGGAGGCCCGCGGTCACCCTGCCCTGGCCTGGCGCTTCCTGAACCGCTGGCTGGAACAGACGGGGGATTACGAGGGCATGGCCGCCTTCAGGTTTTATCGGGTCTACCGGGCCATGGTGCGGGCCAAGGTGGCCTTGCTGGGAGCGGGTCCCGATGATGCCGGCGCCTTGCAGGCCGCACGCCAATACGTGGACCTGGCCGTGCGTGCCAGCACGATCAGCCCGGCCGCTCTTTGGCTGATGCATGGCGTATCGGGGTCGGGAAAAAGCTGGCTTTCCCAGGCATTGCTGGAACGCTGTGGCGCATTGCGCTTGCGCTCGGACGTGGAACGCAAGCGACTGTTCGGCCTGGCGCCCCTGGCTTCCAGCGATACCGTTGCGGGAGGCATCTATGGCAGCGAGGCCAGCCGGCAGACCTTCGCGCGTCTTCAGGCATGGGCAGCGTATTTGCTGGGCGAGCATTTCCTGGTCATCGTGGATGCCACCTTCCTCCACCGCCTCCATCGCCAGCCCTTCGAAGCCAAGGCTGACACGCTGAACCTCCCCTGGCGGATCATTTCCTTGTCGGCGCCGGAAAGCCGGCTCAAGGCGCGCGTTCTTGAGCGACAGCAAGCCGGAAGCGATCCGTCCGAAGCCACCCTGGAGATCCTGGAGCGCCAATTGGCCGGCCGCGAGCCCCTGGGCCCCGACGAGCTTCGCCACCAATGCCCATGGGACAGTGAAAGCCAGGACGACCTGGCCGAGCTGGTGGTGTGTCTGAATCCCTCCAACGTGGTTGATGCAGCGCAAAATCTTGACCCGCCTCTGTTGGGTAATGGCCCGTCCCGGAGTTAGAATCCCGCGCAGTGATTCACCCACGCATCCATCCTGTCCGACACCCACACACCCTATAGGTTGCCACCTTGGAACTCTCCAACCGCGTCAATAACATCAAGCCCTCCCCTACCCTGGCCATTTCCGCCCGTGCCGCCCAGTTGAAGGCCGAGGGCAAGGACATCATCAACCTGGGCGTGGGTGAACCGGACTTCAATACCCCGGCCCATATCTGCCAGGCAGGCATTGACGCCATCCACAAGGGATTCACCCGATACACTGCAGTGGGCGGCACGCCCAGCCTGAAAAAGGCCGTGGCAGACAAGTTCAAGCGGGAAAACGGCCTGGATTATGCCGCCAACCAGATTCTGGTCTCCTGCGGCGGCAAGCAGAGTTTCTACAACCTGTGCCAGGCCCTCATCAATCCCGGGGACGAAGTGATCATTCCCGCGCCCTACTGGGTCTCCTACCCCGACATGGTCATCCTGGCCGACGGCGTGCCGGTCATCGTCCAGGCCGGCATTGCCCAGGGCTTCAAGATCACGGCGGACCAACTGGAAGGGGTCATCACCCCCAGGACAAAGCTGTTGGTCATCAACAGCCCCTCCAACCCCACGGGAGCCGTCTACACCCTGGACGAACTGGCCGCCCTGGGCGAAGTCCTGCGCCGGCATCCTCAGATGCTCATCGCGTCGGATGACATGTATGAACACATCCTTCTCGGGGGGCAGACTTTCGCCAACATCCTGAATGCCTGTCCGGACCTGTACGACCGTACCCTGGTGCTGAACGGGGTATCCAAGGCCTATGCCATGACCGGCTGGCGGATCGGCTATGCCGCCGGACCCAGAGCCATTATCGCGGCCATGGACAACATCCAGTCCCAGAGCACGTCCAACCCCACGTCCATTTCCCAGGTTGCCGCAGAAGCCGCTCTGAACGGCGATCAATCCTGCATCCAGCCCATGCTGGCCGCCTTCAAGGAGCGGCATCGATTCATCGTGGATGGCCTGAACGCCATCCCTGGCGTCAAATGTGTGGATAGCGGCGGCGCATTCTATGCCTTCCCCGACGTGAGCCAAGCCATCGCCCAACTCCACGGCGCCGGCAAGCTGCCGGAGCCCACCGATCTGGCCCTGACCGGCTATCTCCTCGAGCATGGCGTGGCCGTGGTGCCCGGCTCAGCCTTTGGTGCCGAAGGCTGCATGCGCCTGTCCTTCGCCACGTCCATGGAAAACCTCAAGGCGGCGGTGGAGCGCATCGCCCGCGCCCTGGCCTGACCGCGCCGGCGCGCCAGGGCTTTCCACCTGGCCGACGGCCGCCTCCTGGTACAGGGGAACTATCGTCATAATCCTGGGCCATACTGGGGATATCCCACATGGTCACCCGGAGTACGACATGAAACCCAATCCCCTGTTAGGCCTCAAGTCCCTGGGCCAGAGCATCTGGCTCGATTACATACAGCGAGAACTCCTGGTGTCCGGCGAGTTGCTGCGCCTCATACAGGACGATGGCGTGGCAGGCGTCACCTCCAACCCGGCCATCTTCGAAAAGGCCATTGCCCACAACCCCGATTACGACGAGGCCATTGCCCTCCTCAGGCAGCAGGGTGCCAGCCCCCTCCAGGCCTACGAATCCCTCACCGTGGAGGACATCCGCCACGCCGCAGACCTGCTGCTGCCGTTTCACGAGCAAAGTCGTGGCCTGGACGGCTACGTCAGCCTGGAGGTGTCACCAACCCTGGCCCGGGACAGCAAGGCCACGGTGGAGGAAGCCCAGCGCCTGTGGCAACGTGTCGCCAGGCCCAACCTCATGATCAAGGTCCCGAGCACCCTGGAAGGCTTGGCAGCCATCAGCACCCTGATTTCCCGGGGCATCAATGTAAACGCCACCCTGCTCTTCAGCGTGGAGCGCTACACGGCCTTGGCCCAGGCCTACCTGACCGGGCTGGAGGAACGCCAGGCGGCGGGCCTGCCCCTGGATAGGGTGGCGTCCGTGGCCAGCTTCTTCCTGAGTCGCATCGACAGCCTGATCGATCCCAGGCTGGACGCCCTGAACACCCCAGAAGCGGCCAGCCTGCGTGGCCAGGCGGCCATTGCCAGTGCCCGACTCGCCTATCAGGAATTCAAGTCCCTCCTGGCCAGCGACCGCTGGCAACGGCTGGCCAGGGCCGGCGCCATGCCCCAGCGGCTGTTGTGGGCCTCCACCTCCGCCAAGGACCCCGCCTACGACGACCTCAAATACGTCACCCCCCTCATCGGACCTGATACCGTCAACACCCTCCCCCCCGATACCCTGGCCGCCTTCCGCGACCACGGCAAGCCCGACATACATCTGGAAGAGGACCTGGACCGCGCCCGTGCCCTCCCCGAGGCACTGGCCGGGCTGGGCATCCACCTGGACGCCGTCGCCCAGCAACTTGAGGAGGAAGGCATCCGGAAATTTGCCGACCCCTATGACAAGCTCCTGGCCACCCTGGCTTCCAGATTGACCCCTGCGCCCTGAAAAACCGCCGCGCAAGCCTTGACCGAACACCCTGCCCTGAGTAATATTGCGGCCTCTCAATTCCCCGATAGCTCAGTCGGTAGAGCGACGGACTGTTAATCCGCAGGTCCCTGGTTCGAGCCCAGGTCGGGGAGCCAGATACAGCAAGGCCCGCAGCGATGCGGGCCTTTTGCTTTTTCATCACCTGCCCAACTTCGGCCAGGATGACCTGCAGCGCCGCAGGGCGACACATTCAAGCCGTTTGTCTGCTAGAACTACGGTATTGCATCGCATTGCCGATAATGGGCTGTGGATATCGGTATCCACGGCCGTGCAGGGCAAACCCGTCCAAAGGCGGGGACGCAAAATCACCGGTCTAAAGGGCCTCGGCTCCATGACGGCGGGATTGCAAAACGGCTGGCCTGGACAATCACCAGGTCGTTGCGTTCCCTTGCTCATGTTCCCTTTGGTGCGTGTCCCAGTCCGGCCATGCGACTAACCGTCGGAAGGACAGGTCATGTGCAGCGCCAAAGTCACACCCATCGATCTCGCCCGGAGCAAAGGGGCTGAATTCAGGCAAACACCCCTGGACATATGCCGTGAACGGGCCTGCTCCGCGTTGACTGCTGCTTGGTCCGAGGTATTGCAAAAGGCCCTGGAACGCCTCCTGAAACTGGCGGATCAGGCGGCCGAGGCGGAGCTCTATCACCTGTATCTGGATACCCTTGAGCTGGTGAAGCGTCAGCGCAACCCGCTGGAGCAGGGATTTCGAGCCCATTACTTGCAGCATTTCAACCTGGCTTGCCGGCCTGACCGCAGGAGCCAGGACGTGCTGTCCATGGACCCCGATCAGCTGACGCTGGTTGAACCGGACGACCTGGAAAAGCGGCTGGCCGGTGAATCCCTTGCCAACAATCTTTACAACGCATGCAGCGAGGAACTGTTCGGACTGGACCGGCGCATGGGCGTGTTGTTGGATGACCCCGAGCTGACCCAGCGGCAGAATCCCCTGGGCCCGGAGGCCATCAGCCAGGCCATTCTGGCTTGTCTGGACGATGTGGAGGCCCGGCTCAAGGTGCGCCTGCTCCTGGTTTCCCTGCTCAGTCGCAACCTGCCGGAACGGGTCAAGGCGGTCTATCACGAACTCAATCTGCTCTTGATCGACAAAGGGGTCCTGCCCAGCATACGCTCGGGCCTGCGCCGCCGTCGCCCGCTCCATGACGCGGATGCCGAGCCCCCTGCATCGGCGGCCCCGGGCGGTGATTTGTTCCGTACCTTGCAAGCCCTGATGGGCCAGTCCCCGACCGGGCATGGGCCGGCAATTCCCTTTCCCCTGGCGTCGGCAACCCAGGTGAGGAACGACGCGGCCACTCCCGGCGCCATGGCGTCGGCCGGCGATGGAATCTTCACGGCATCCCCCGAGCGCGGCCTGCTCATGATGCAATTGACCGCCTTGCAACGGGGCGAAACGCCCCCTGGCCTGGCGGCCCCCCTGGACCTGGCCCCCATGACCACGGCCCGGGGGAATGTGCTCCACGGCCTGCGCAACTCGGCCCTGAGCCAGGCCATGAACCCTCTGGACCGCATGACCCTGGATATCGTGGCCATGATCTTCGACTACATCCTGGACGATGCTCGCTTGCCCGATGCCATCAAGGCCCTCATCGGTCGCCTCCAGATTCCTGCCCTGAAAGTGGCCATGGAGGACAAGACCCTGTTTTCCCAGCGCACCCATCCCGTGCGTCAATTGCTGGATACCTTGGCCGAAGCGGGCATTGGCTGGGATCCTTCGGAAGGCCATGGCAGCCGCCTGTACCTGAAGATCGACGAACTGGTGTTGCGCATCCAGAACCAGTTCGACCAGGGAACGGACATTTTCCAGCAGGCCTTGACCGAATTGCGCCAGTTCATGGGGGATGAAGCCAGCCAGGCGGCCCAGGCCGCCACACCCAGTGCCCTGGCCGTCCTGGATCAAGAGCGGCTGCAGCATGCCAGGCGTCGAGCCCACGATGAGGTACAGACGCTGTTGCTCAATCACCCTGTATTGCCCGAGATCATCCGGGATTTTGCGCTCCGGGCATGGGAGCCGCTGCTGGCCGGCCTCCTCCTGGAACAGGACGAGACATCGCCGGACTGGCTCGACAATCGCGCCACCCTGGACGAATTGTTCTGGAGCGTGCAGCCGAAGCACAGCCAGGAGGCCCGGAAACACCTTCTGGAGATCCTGCCGGGCATGCTGCGCAAGCTGTCCGATGGCATGGCCCGGGTTCGCTACCCCGATCTGGACCGAACCCGGCTCTTGGCCGCTTTGGTGGAACTCCATGCCGATGCCGTGAACGGCGAAACATCGACACCCCAGCCCTCTACCCTCCAGGAAGCCCAACCCGAGGCCGCGTGGTCAGCGTTGCCAGAACAGCCGGGCGCGGCAGAATTCGAGCCCGTTCAACCTGTGTCAACGGTTGCGGCCGCACCTGAGGCCCCTGCCCCCCTGGACCCGGAGTCTGCGCCAGCGGCATGCACATTGCACACGGCCAGCGGGGTGCAGACCCTGGCGCGGGGAAACTGGATCGATTACCACCCCGGCGATGGCACCACCGTGCGCATGAAACTGACCTGGATCAGCCCCTTGAAAGGGCTGTACCTGTTCACCAACCGCCTGGGCGAACGTGCCATGTCCATCAGCCGGGAGGGGCTGGCACAGAAGCTGGATAGCGGCCAGGTCACCCTGGTGGAAAGCGAACCGCTCCTGGATAGGGCCCTGGACCACCTGGTACGGGATCTGGGCCGGCAGGCGGCTGGATAGCGGGCGCACTGGCTGCGAATCCGCCCGGCCCGGCGCCATGCCCGACCGGCAGTCGGACCCAGCTCAGCCCTGGACTTTAGTCCACGTGTCCTTGAGGCCCACGGTACGGTTGAACACCAGCCGGGTACCAGGCGCATGATCAAAACGGTCGGTGCAGAAATAGCCCATGCGCTCGAACTGGTAGCGGGTTTCCGGGGCGGCGTCCTTGACTGCGGCTTCCACCCAGCCTTGCACGGTCTCCAGGGATTCCGGGTTGAGGAATTCCAGGAAATCCCGCTCCTTGTGGCCATCTGGTTCGGGATCGGTGAACAGCCGGTCGTAGAGGCGGATTTCGACCGGCAGGGCATGGGCTGCCGACAGCCAGTGGATGACCCCCTTGACCTTACGTCCGACCGGATTTTTGCCCAGGGTCTCATGGTCGATGGAGCAGCGCAGTTCGACGATATTGCCCGAAGCATCCTTGACCGCCGCGTCGCACTTGATGACGTAGGAGTAGCGCAGGCGCACTTCGCCGCCCACGGTCAGGCGCTGCCAACCCGCGGGCGGCGTTTCGCTGAAGTCGTCCTGCTCGATCCAGATTTCTGGGCCGATGGGCACGTCGCGTTCGCCGAATTCGGGATGGTTGGGGTGAAAACCGGCGGAACGGCTGGCAGTAACGCCATCCTGGAAGTTGGTCAGCACCACCTTGAGGGGCCGGACCACCGCCATGACCCGGGGCGCCTTGGCCTCCAGGTCTTCGCGGATGGCGCCTTCCAGCACCGCCATGTCGACGATGTTGACCGACTTGGAGATGCCGATACGGCGGGCGAACTCGCGGATGCCTTCCGGTGTGTAGCCGCGCCGGCGCATGCCGTGGATGGTGGGCATGCGGGGGTCGTCCCAGCCGGCAACGTGGCCCTGGGTGACCAGTTGCAGCAGCTTGCGCTTGCTGGTGACGGTGTAATGCAGTTCCAGGCGGGAGAACTCGATCTGCTGGGGGTGGCAGCCGATGGTGATGTTGTCCAGCACCCAGTCATACAGAGGCCGGTGGTCCTCGAACTCCAACGTGCACAGGGAATGGGTGATGCCCTCCAGCGCATCCGAGATGCAGTGGGTGTAGTCGTACATCGGGTAGATGCACCACTGGTCGCCGGTACGGATGTGGTGCGCCCGCTTGATGCGGTAGATGACCGGGTCGCGCAGGTTGATGTTGGGCGAGGCCATGTCGATCTTTACGCGCAGGGTCTTGCTGCCGTCTGGGAACTCACCTGCCTTCATGCGCCGGAACAGGTCCAGGTTCTCCTCGACGGAACGGTCGCGGTATGGACTGTTGCGGCCGGGCTCCTTCAGCGTACCCCGGTATTCGCGCATCGCGTCGGCATTCAGGTCACAGACAAAGGCCAACCCGCGGCTGATCAACTCCTCGGCGAAATCATAAAGGGCCTGGAAGTAATCCGAGGCCCAGCGCACCTCGCCGCTCCACTGGAAGCCCAGCCAGCGCACATCCTCCTGGATGGACTCGGCATACTCGGTGGATTCCTTTTCCGGATTGGTGTCGTCGAAGCGCAGGTTGCAGGTACCCTGGTAATCCTGGGCCAGACCGAAATTCAGGCAGATGGACTTGGCATGGCCCACATGCAGGTAGCCATTGGGCTCGGGAGGAAAACGGGTTGCGATGGCCGTGTGCTTGCCGGTAGCCAGATCGTTGTCGATGATGGTCCGAATGAAATGGGAGACTGCTGGCGTATCCGTCATGGTCGGGGTATCGGGGCGCAAAAGAGGTGGGAGTATGTCGGGAACAGGCAAATGATCTGGAAATCAGGCGGATCGGGACATGATGATTATTGGAAACCGGGATCGGGAAAATAAGGGAACTGCGGATATGTATCAAAGGTCTCCAGACTGCTAGAATCGGTCCAATACATATTCCCAAAACCAACAGAGAGTATAGCACCAATGGCCAATTTCCGATCCGCCCTGGCTGTCATGGGCCTTTGTCTCATGCCGACTTTCGCCTTTGCCGCCGCCAGTCTTCAAGACGCCACCAACAGCTTCCGCAAGGGACAATACTCTGCAGCTCTCGAACAGGTGAACAGCTATCTGGGCACCAAACCCAAGGATGCCCAGGGCCGCTTTTTGAAAGGCTTGATCCTGACGGAGCTGAACCGCCCCAATGAGGCGATCGAAACCTTCAGCGACCTGACCGACGAATTCCCCGAACTGCCCGAGCCCTACAACAACCTGGCCGTCCTGTATGCCAATCAGGGCCAGTTCGAGCGGGCCAAGAACAGCCTGGAAATGGCCATCCGCACCCACCCCTCCTACGCTACGGCCCATGAGAACCTGGGCGACATCTACGCCAAGATGGCTTCCATGTCCTACAACAAGGCCCTGCAACTGGACAAGTCCAATGCTTCGGCCCAAACCAAGCTGGCCCTGGTGAAGGATTTGTTCGCTCCCCCGGGTGCAAGCAAAGCCAAGCCCGAGGCCCGGGCCGCCACCATGAAACCCGCCACGACGGCCCAGGCCACGGCCCCCGTCGCCACCGCGGCAAGCGCCACTCCGGCAGCCCCGATGACACCTCCCACCCCGACCCAGAAGGCCGGCACGGCAGAAGCCGCCGTAGAACAGGTCGTCCTGGCCTGGGCCGCCGCCTGGAGCCGTCAGGACCTGGATGGCTATCTGGGCGCCTACGTGGATCAGTACGCACCGCCCGGAACCGATCATCAAGCCTGGAAGAACCTGCGCACCAGCCGGGTGACCAACCCCGCCTACATCCGGGTCGGCCTGGACAACATGCAGATCAAGATGATGAAGAACAAGGCCATCGTGACCTTCAAGCAGCGCTATGAATCCAATACCTTCCGGGCGACCGACAACAAGACCCTGGTACTGGAACTGCTCGACGGCACCTGGAAGATCACCGAGGAAATCATTTGATGGCTCGGTGGTTGAAGGCCATTGCCAGGGGCATGGCGTGGCTGACAGTGGCGGTTGCCCTGGCCCCGGCCTGGGCAGCCGATGCCCCGGGGCCCATCCTGCTTGCGGCTGCGGACACGCGCAAGTTCTCGCCTTCGCCGGATAGCCTGCTGGCCAAGTCACTGCTGGAAGTCAGGGCCAACCGCCTGGACACCGCCCTGGCCGATATCGAGCAACTGATTCGATTGCAGCCGGATTTCAAGTTGGCACACCTGATCAAGGGCGACCTTCTCCTGGCCAAATCAGGCAACCTGAGTACCCTGGGTGCAGCCCCAGCCCGGTCCAGGGAACAGCTTTCGGATTTGCGCGACGAAGCCCGGGCTCGCCTGATGCGCTATGTGGACCAGCCACCCACGGGCTATCTGCCCTTGCAGATCATGCTCATGTCGCCCAGCCAGAAATATGCCCTGCTGGCCGATGTGGAACGGTCCCGGCTCTACGTCTTCGAGAACGCCAATGGTGAACCCCGCCTGGTCTCGGACTTCTACATGACGATAGGTCGCAATGGACCGGACAAGCGCCTGGAAGGTGACAAGCGGACCCCCACGGGTGTGTATTTCATCTCCCAGGAACTTCCGGCCAGCCAGTTGACCGCTTTTTACGGGGCCGGCGCCTTCCCCATCAATTACCCCAATGAACTGGACCAGAAACAGGGCCGTACCGGCCATGGCATCTGGCTCCATGGCGTACCGTCGGATACCTACAGCAGACCGCCCCGCTCCAGCGACGGTTGCGTGGTGGTGTCCAACCCGGACCTGAAGACCATCAGCAGGCATGTGGTCCCCGGCATCACGCCCCTGATCATCGCCAACCGGACCGAGTGGCTTGAGCGCGGCCAGTGGCAGGCCCAGCGCAAGGCCCTGCTGGCCAAGGTGGATGCCTGGAAGAGCGATTGGGAAAGCCGGGATGCCGACCTGTACTTTGGCCATTATTCCCGCCAGTTCCTGACCGAGGCCGGATCGTCCTGGCTACAATCCAAGCGGCGCAATGTGACCCAGAAAGCCTGGATAGATGTGGACATGGACGACATGAGCCTCTATCTCTATCCCAAGGGAGACATCGCGGTGCTGAGCTTCACCCAGAATTATCGCAGCGACACGTTCAGCGATACCACCCGCAAGCGGGTGTATTTCCAGCTGGAAAACGGGCAGTGGCGCATTGCCCTGGAAAACACCCTCCCCCTTGGTTACAGCGTGGCCCAGAAGGCCCGCTGACTCACGACAGGACGCATACACATGGTCAACCTGCACACCACCTTTGGCATCATCAGCCTGGAACTGGATGCCGCCAAGGCCCCGGACACCGTGGCCAATTTCCTGCAATACGTCCGCGACGGCCACTATGACGGCACCATCTTCCACCGGGTCATCGACGGCTTCATGATTCAGGGCGGCGGCATGACCCCGGACATGGCGCAAAAAGACACCCGCGCACCGGTACAGAATGAAGCCCACAACGGGCTGAAGAACGTGGCCTACAGCATTGCCATGGCCCGCACCCCCAATCCCCATTCCGCCACCAGCCAGTTCTTCATCAATGTCTCCGACAATGATTTCCTGGATTATGTGGAACCCAGCGCCCAGGGTTATGGCTATTGCGTATTCGGCAAGGTGGTCGCCGGCCAGGAGGTGGTGGACAGTATCCGCAAGGTGCGCACGGGCATGAGGGCCGGTCACCAGGACGTGCCCCTGGAAGACGTCGTCATCGAAAAGGCGGAAGTCGTAGAGGCCTGACCCAGGCTGCCCCGGGCACCTCCAGGATGGACGGCACCGCCCCTGTCATCCTGTTCATTTCCGACCTGCACCTGTCCCAGGCCGACCCGTCGGCCCTGGACCGCTTTCTCGCCTTCATGCAAGGGCCGGCCCGTCAGGCAGACGCCCTCTATGTCCTGGGCGATCTGTTTGAAGTCTGGGTGGGCGACGACGACCTGGCCGATCCCATCCATCAGACCGTGGTCCGGACCCTGGCAGATTCAGCCAGCCGGGGCACACCGGTCTTCATCATGCACGGCAACCGGGACTTCCTGATTGGCCCCGACTTCACGGCCGCTACCGGGGCGGAACGGATCCCCGACCCCTTCCGGCTGGACCTTTTTGGCACACCGACCCTGCTGATGCATGGCGACAGCCTGTGCTTGGATGACCAGGCCTACCAGGATTTTCGTGCAAAGGTGAGACAGCCGGACTGGCAGGCCACATTCCTGGCCAAGCCCCTGGCGGAACGCAAGGCCATCGCCCTCGCCTTGCGCGAAGACAGCCGGAATGCCCAAACTGAAAAATCAGATGGAATTCTCGACGTGAATACCGCCGCCGTGGCGGACTGTTTTCGGCAGACCGGCTGCCTGCGCTTGATCCATGGTCACACCCACCGCCCGGCCCAGCACCGGATGACGGTGGATGGGCTGGAACGGGAACGCTGGGTACTGCCGGACTGGTACAGTAGCGGAGGCTACCTGAGGTGCGACAGCCAGGGCTGCCGCCTGATGCCCCTGTCCCCTTGATCAGGGTGCCGGACTGAAGAACTCCTTCACCTTGTCCATGAAGGACTTGGCACGGGGATTGTGTTTCGCCTCATGACCGCTGCAACAGGTCTCGAACTCCCGTAACAGCTCCTTTTGCCGGTCGGTGAGGTTGACAGGGGTTTCCACCACCACATGGGCCATCAGGTCCCCCGGGTGCTGGCTGCGAACCCCCTTGATGCCCTTGCCGCGCAGGCGGAATACCTTTCCGGTCTGGGTTTCCGAGGGAATCTTGATGCTGGCGTGGCCATCCAGGGTGGGGATCTCGATACTGCCGCCCAGGGCAGCAGTGACGAAGGAAATGGGCATTTCGCAGTGCAGGTCGTCATGATCGCGCTGGAATATGGGATGGTCCTTCAGATGGATCTGGACATACAGATCCCCCGCCGGTCCACCATTGATCCCGGCTTCCCCTTCCCCGGACAGGCGAATCCGGTCGCCCGTATCCACCCCGGACGGTATGCGCACGGAGAGGGTCTTGTGCTGCTTGATCCGGCCTTCGCCATGGCAATGGGTGCAGGGGTCGGTGATGACCCGGCCACTGCCATGACAACGAGGGCAGGTCTGTTGTACCGAGAAAAAACCCTGTTGCATGCGGACCTGGCCGTGGCCTCCGCAGGTCGGGCACGTGACCGGTTCAGAGCCGGGCTTGGCTCCGGTACCGTGACAATGCTCGCATTCCGACAGTACTGGTACCCGAATCTTGGTTTCGGTACCCCTGGCGGCCTCTTCCAGAGTGATCTCCAGGTTGTAGCGCAGGTCGGCACCCCGGTAGACCCGGGAACGTCCACCGCCACCGCCGCCGCCCCCGAAGATGTCGCCGAAGATGTCGGAGAAGGCATCGGCGAAGTCCCGGAAACCGGCTCCGCCGGCGGCGCCTGCGCCCCCCATGGAAGGGTCCACGCCGGCATGGCCATACTGATCGTAGGCCGCCCGCTTCTGGGGGTCGGAGAGCATCTCGTAGGCTTCCTTGGCCTCCTTGAATTTCTCCTCCATGGCCTTGTCCCCCTGACTGCGGTCAGGATGGTACTTCATGGCCATCTTGCGGTAGGCCTTCTTGATCTCGTCTTCGGTGGCGCTCTTGGCGAGGCCCAGGACTTCGTAGTAGTCGCGCTTCATAATCTCTGTGACGTGTAACGCGTGACCCATGACAGGCAACGGGCGGGCCGGGCCCGCGCCGTTACCGTGTCACTTCGTCACTGTGTCACTTGTCCTTCACCTCTTCAAACTCGGCGTCCACCACGTCGTCGTCCGCCTTCTTGGCGCCGCCTTCCGGGGCCTCGGCTCCGGGCTGGCCACCCTGCTGCTGGGCGTACATCTGCTCGGCCAGCTTGTGGCTGGCTTCGGCCAGGGCCTGGGTCTTGGCGTCGATGTCATCCTTGTCGCTGCCCCGGATGGCCTCTTCGCACTCCTTCATGGCGGTCTCGATCTTGGCTTTCTCTTCCTCGGACACCTTGTCGCCAAAGTCCTTCAGGGACTTCTTCACCGAGTGGATCAGACTGTCGGCCTGATTGCGGGAGTTGGCCAGTTCAAAGGCCTTGTGGTCTTCGGCAGCATTGGCCTCGGCGTCGGACACCATCTTCTTGATTTCGTCCTCGCTCAGGCCCGAGTTGGCCTTGATGGTGATCTTG
>DYHB01000186.1 GCA_020724415.1 Thiobacillus sp. | reverse complement strand
GCAATTCCTCCCAGGCTTGCCGACCATTCATGGTGGCGATGCCATTCAGCCCGAGGGCCTGGAGGGTTCGTTCGATCTGATTCCGGGCCACGGAGGAATCATCGGCGAACAATACGGTGCGATTGGGCTTGTCCAGGGGGGTCAGGCTCGTAAAAAGGTGCTCATCGTCGAAATTGGTGGTCTCGGAGAGGATCTTTTCCACGTCCAGCATCATCACCAACCGCTTGTCCTGCAATTCCGTGACGGCGGTGACCAAGCCGCCCATTCTGGCTGTCAGCATGGCCGGAGGTACTCGCATCTGGGACCAGTCGATGCGCAGGATGGTATCCACCTCGCCCACCAGGAAACCTTGGGTATGGCCGTTGTACTCGGTCACGATCATGATGTTGGGCGGGATGTCGGTCTGGATGCCGATATGCTTGGCCAGGTCGATGACGGGCACCAAGACCCCGCGCAGGGATACCATGCCTTCTACGGACGCCGGCATTTCCGGAGCCCGGGTGATCTCGGGAATGCGCATGACTTCACGGACCTTGAACACATTGATGCCGAAGGTTTCCTTGCGCTTGGTCATGAGGTCCATGCCCAGGGTGAATAGAAGGATCTCGAGCTTGTTCGCCCCGGCCAGCTTGGTGCGTGCATCAATGCGTCTCAAGAGTTCCGACATAGTTCCCTCTGAAAATGGATGTTCTCCGGGGTTGGGGCATGGGAAACGGACCGCTGGGCCGATTTGCCATGTATGCTCACCCAGCCGGGGCTGGTTGTTCTATAGCCCATATCGGCGGGCCAGGGAAAAACTTTAGGCTTTGATATGATTTTCACTCCTGATCCAATGACGTGAGTATGCCCTGAAAATGCCATCCAGCCAGAGTCCTGAAGAGTTGCGGGAAGCCTTTGAACTGTTCAGTCAGACATCGGAGCGCCTGGCCGATGCCTACGCCGACCTGCAAGGCCAGGTGGCCCGGCTGTCGGCGGAATTGGCCGATGCCAATGGCGAACTGGCCCGGCGCGAGCGCCTGTCGGTGTTGGGTGAGGTGGCCGCCAGGCTGGCCCACCAGTTGCGCACTCCCCTGGCGGCTGCCCTGTTGTATGTGGGGCACCTGGCCAGGCCGGACCTGGCCGAGTCCGACCGCCTTCGTTTCGCGGACAAGACCCTGGGGCGCCTGCGCTACCTGGAACGCTTGATTCAGGACATGCTGGCCTTCGTCAAAGGGCAGCAAGGGCAACGCAGTACGGTCGATGTGGTCGAATTGCTTGATGAGCTGCATCAGGTCATCGAGCCTCATGCCCTGACAGCCGGTGTGAGGCTTGCGTTTGCTCCGGTGACTTCGGGCTTGAGCCTGGATGTGGACCGGCAGGCCCTGCTGGGGGCCTTGATCAATCTGGCCGAAAACGCCATCCATGCCAGTCATCCTGGCCAGACAGTGGCCGTTGCAGCGGTTTCCGGGGGAGCCGTCGTCCGCTTCAGCGTGGAAGACCAGGGAGCAGGCATCGACGATGTCACGCGGGAACGCCTGTTTGAGCCCTTTTTCACGACGCGACAGGAGGGCAGTGGCTTGGGGCTGGCCATCGTAAAGCAGGCTGCGGATGCCCAGGGGGGCTGGATTGAATTGGAATCCACCCCTGGACAGGGCAGCCGGTTCCTGCTCTACATGCCGCGCCAGCCCGAGGGAGGCGATCGATGAACGCGGCAGGCCGCTCGGTCGTGCTGATCGTCGAGGACGACGCGGCTTTGCGAGAAGCGTTGCAGGACAGCCTGGAATTGAGCGGCTACCGTGTCGCCGTGGCCGCCGACGCGGAGCAGGCCTTGCGCCTCCTTGAGCGGCTCAGCATCGGCCTGGTGCTGAGTGATGTCCAGATGCCCGGCATGGATGGTCATGCCTTGCTGAAGGCAGTGAAGGCCGTCAAGCCTGGGTTGCCGGTGGTCCTGATGACCGCCTATGCCCAGATCGACCGGGCGGTGGAAGCCATGCGCGGAGGTGCGGCGGACTACTTGCCGAAACCATTCGAGACCGAGCGCCTGCTCGCCACCGTAGCCCGCTATTTCAGTGCTTCTGGCGCGTGCCGGGATGATGAACTGGTGGCGGTCGATGCGCGCACGCAGGCCTTGCTGGACATGCTGGCCAGGGTGGCCGCCACTGAGGCTTCGGTGCTGTTTACCGGTGAATCCGGCGTAGGCAAGGAAATGTTCGCCCGTTATCTGCACCGCCATTCGGCCAGGTCCCAGGGCCCCTTTGTGGCGGTGAACTGCGCGGCAATTCCCGAGAATCTTGTGGAGGCCACCTTGTTTGGCCATGAGAAAGGGGCCTATACAGGCGCCGTGGCGGCCCAAGCCGGAAAATTCGAGCAAGCCCAAGGCGGCACGCTGCTACTGGACGAGGTGTCGGAGATGCCCCTGAATGCCCAGGCCAAGCTGTTGCGGGCCTTGCAAGAGCGGGAGGTGGAGCGCGTGGGTGGCCGTGGCCCCATTTCCCTGGACATCCGGGTATTGGCGGCCAGCAATCGGGATCTGGCCGCCTGGGTGACAGAAGGACGCTTTC
>DYHB01000046.1 GCA_020724415.1 Thiobacillus sp. | reverse complement strand
CTCCTTCGGCCTGGCCGGCACGGACCAGCTTCTTGAGATCCTCGAAGCCGGCCAGCAGGGCTTCCGGGCGGGGCATACAGCCGGCGATGTACAGGTCCACCGGCATGTAGTCGTCCAGGCGCTTGATGGTGTTGTAGCTGTCCCAGTACATGCCGCCGTTGATGGTGCAGGAACCCAGGCCCACCACGTATTTGGGGTTCTGCATCTGCTCGTAGGCGCGGATGGCACGCTTCAGTGTCTTCACCGACAGATAGCCGGAGATGACCAGCAGGTTGGCCTGGCGCGGGGTCGGCCGCCATTGGATGCCGTAGCGGTAGGCATCGAAGCGGGGTGTCATCAGCGGGCGCATCTCGATGGCGCCGCAGCCTGTCCCGAAGCCCAGGATCCAAAGGGAGTTGGCCCGGGCCCAGTTGAAGAAATCCTCGACGATCTTCAGGTAGGCGCCGTGCTGCACGGTAGGCGGGGCGTCGCAGAAATAGTCGCGCAGGGGCTCCACCTCGAATTCCAGTCCGTCCGGCCCCTTGACCACGCGTTTGAGCAGTTCCTCTCGCATCTCGTTACACCCAAAGAATGGCCAGCACCCCGATGGGCAGGGCCCAGATCAGGAACCAGCGGATGGACTGTTCGACCCGGAACCGGGGGAAGACCACCCCCACGATGACCGAGACCATGTACAAGGCGAATACCTTGAGGAAGAACACCGGCCAGCTCGCCGCGCCGCCGAAGAACAGGTTCATGTAGATGACGATCTTGGCGATGGGGAAGATGGCCCGGTTGGTTTGCATCAGGGCCAGGTAGGAGGAGTGGTACTCGGTGGGCGGACCGATGGGAATCTCCTGGGGCGCGATCACCACGTCGAAGGGCGGTCGCATCATGGAGCCCAGGAAGCCCAGCATGGCGGCGGCCACCGCCAGGGGGTTGGTGAACAGGGTCCAGTTATGCATCCCGCCCTGTTGGGCGGCCACGATGTCGGTCACCGACAGGGTCTGGTATTGCAGGGCCACGGCGAACACCGCCAGGGCGAAGGGCAACTCGGCGGCGGTCACCTGGGATAGTCCCCGGGTGATGCCGATGGCGGCATTGGGATGGCCGCTCTCCCCGTCCCCCAGGGCCATGCCCAGGGTGCCGAAGAAGACGAAGTACAGGGCCAGGATCAGGTCGCCGGCGAAACTGAAGTTGGAGAACATGTAGGAGCCGTAGATGGTCGGCACGAACAGCAAGAGGCCCACCCCGCCCGTGAGCCGGAACACCGGGCCGAGATAGAACATGGCGCCGTGGGTGATGGAGGTGCGCAGGCCATAGTTCTTGATCAGGTCGGCGTAGTACTGCCAGATGGGTATGCCGTGCCGACGCCCCACCCGGGCGCCGATCTTCTGGATGAAGGCACCCAGCAACATGCCGAAGTTGACCACGATGAAGACGGTCAGCAGGGCATAGGGGATTTTCATCCAGTCGAAGTCAGTCACGCCCGGGCTCCCATGGCCAGGCCCCAGACGGCCAGCACGAAGATGATGAAATGGAAGGCGTAGGTCTGGCCATTGCCGGTGTAGAACCTGCGGACGAAGTCGGCCCCGGCGTGCAGGGTATCGGTCACGCCGTTCCAGAACAGGGTGACCAGGGGTACGGTCAGGAAGCCCAGGGCCTTGCGATAGGGGGCGAAGAAATTCCAGGCATGGTGGGTGGTCTCAGGCCGATAGGGGCGTTCGGCCGAGAACACGATGTTGAACTGCTTCACCTTCTGGGCCTTGCGGTTGACGAACAGCAGCCAGGCAAAAATCGACATGAAGATCACGCCGACGATGATCATGATTGCCACCGGGTTCCACCAGCCGTACTGGCTGGTGATGGTGAGGCCCTCCCAATTCAGGGCTCCCTGGGGGAAGAACTGGGTGATGTAGGCGTCCACCCGGCGCAGCACCAGGCCCGGCACCACCGCCACCACCAGCAGGATGGCGACGAAGATCATCTGGGGCATGACGATCCAGAAGGGTGCCTCCCGGATCTGGCGCAGTTCATCCTTCAGCTGGCCCAGGAAGATGGTGTGGATCAACCGGAACAGGTACAGGAAAGCGATGGGGCCGGCCAGGAACAGGATGATGATGGGCAGCCGGGCCTCGCTGTCCAGGATGGCGTTGTAGAAGATCCAGCGACCGCCGAAGCCGGACAGGGGCGGCACCCCGGAGATGGCGATGATGCCGATCAGCACGGCGATGAAGGACAAGGGCATCAGGGTGATCAGGCCGCCCATCCGGTACATCAGCCGGGTGCCGGTGCGCTTGGCGATGCCGCCCACCGACAGGAACAGCATGGACTTGTAGACGTAATGGTTGATGACGAACATCAGCGCCATGAGCCAGCCCAGGTGATTCATCATGGCCAGGCCGAACAGGGCATAGCCCATCTGACCGATGGAGGAATAGGCCAGCAGGCGCTTGGCATCCTCCTGGAACACCGCCAGGAGGTTGCCCACCAGAGCCGTGATGGCCCCGATCCAGAGCATGGCATGGGTGAGATTGAGGCCGTAGAGGGTCTGGGAGCCCATGGCCATGAGCAGCACGAACAGGCCGTATAGGCCGGCCTTGAGCAGGATGCCAGACACCAGGGGGGAGACGTCCGTTTCCGCCTCGGCATGGGCCCCGGGCAGCCAGATGTGCAGGCCGATGGCGGCGGTCTTGGTCATGAAGCCCACGGCCAGGAGCAGGAACACCCAGGGCGCCAGGGGCTCGGCCACCTGGGCCAGGGCTGCCATGGCCATGTCCGCCTGGCCCTGGGCCGCCAGGGCGAAGCCGGCCAGGATCAGGAAGGCGCCCCCCAGGGAGAACAGCAGGTAGGACAGGGCGTGGGGTTCCGATTCCTTGCCGCGCAGGATGAGGAAATAGGACCCGATGGTGAGCAATTCCCAGGCAGCGAAGAATTCGAAGCTGGTCCGGGCCAGGATCAGCATGGCCAGACCGGCATACATGAGCATGGCCGAGGGATAGAAGCCGGTCCGGCTGCCGTGGGCGTGGTAGCTGGCCAGGAGCACCAGGGCGCCGCCGGGCAGGAAGATGGCGGCAAAGATCAGGCGCAGGGGGTCATACAGCTCGTAGGTGAGGCCGAACCAGGCCAGCAGTCCGGCGATGGCGAGGGAATTCTTCAGCCAGGCCGGCAGGTCGTCCAAGAACAGGAAGGCCAGGGCGAAAATCAGGGGCAGGACCAGGAGCAGGTTGCCGTGGCCGGACAGGTCGCCCCAGAGCCAGGCCAGGGCCCAGGACATGGCGGCGGCCACCAGGACCGGAATCACCTGCCAGGCATTCGGCTCCAGGGATTCGGAAGCCGGCGCCTGGCGCTTGATGATGTAGCCGAACCAGCGGAACAGGTAGCCCGATTCCACCAGGGCCCCGAGCAGGATCAGGCCCAGCAGCCAGAGCCGGCCTTCGCCCGCCAGGAGGTGGATCAGGTCCCACTTGGCATAGAAGCCCGGGAAAGGAGGCAGGCCGGTCAGCAGGGCCAGGAAGGTGGCAAAGGCGAAGACCAGCAAGGGGCTGTTGCGCAGGATCGCCCAGGCCTCCAGATGGCGCTCCCGCACCAGGCCGGACAGCCAGTACAGGCCGGCCTTGGCCACCGCGTGGGCGAGCAGGATGCCGCCGGCGATGTAATAGGTCTGGTCGCCCAGGATGTCCCGCTGGCCCAGCACCACCAGCACCAGGCCGGTCTGGGCCACGGAAGAATAGCCCAGCAGGCGGCGGTCGTGGGTCTGGGGCAGGGCCAGCAGGTTGGCCGCCACGAAGGTGACCAGGCCAATGCCTGTGGCCACCGGCAGCCAGGTTTCCCCACCCACCAGCAGCAGCTTGTCCACGGCAAAGAGGGCGGCGGCCCCGGTGGCGGCGGAGAACAGGGCGGAAAAGCCGGGATGGGCCGATTCGTAGATGTCCAGGGCCCAACCATTGGCCGGGAAGGGCTTCAATTCTGCCACCAGGGCAATGAACAGCATGAAGAAGGCGATGGCGCCCACCGGGTGGCCGAGCAGGCCGGCGTGGGTCATGTCGTCCAGATTCAGGGAGCCGGTGGCGTGGTAGGCGAAGATGATGCCCAGGAGCAGGAAGATGGAGATGAACTGGGCCACCACCATGTACTTGAAACCCGCCGCCACCGCTCGGTGATCCTCGGACAGGAGTACCAGGCCACCGGTGGCGATGACGATGAGTTCAAAGAAGACGAACAGGTTGAACACGTCCCGGGTCAGCACCACGCCGCACAGGGCCATGCTGATCACCAGCAGCACCGCCATGGCGCGCCGGCCCCGGGCCAGCAGGGCGTCCCTCAGGCTCAGGGCGGACAGCAGCCCGGTCAGGCTGATGAGCAAGGTCAGGGCAGCTTCGGGCAGAGCCATGCGCAGGTTGATGGCAAAGGGCGGCGGCGTGCCGGCGGTCCAGACATCCATCGGCTGGGCCGTGCCCTCGGCCAGGGCCCACAGCCAGGTCCCGGATACGCCGCTCATGCCGGCCAGGGCCGCCAGGGTGACCAGCCAGGCCAGTCCCCGCTGGCTGTCCTTGAGGAAGCCCAGCAGGAAGGCGGTGCCCAGGCCCAGGGCAATGATCAGGATCGGGCTTACCATTTCAGCTCCGAGAAGCGGGCAATATCCAGGCTGCGCCGCTTTTCGTACAGCTTGTAGGCAAAGGCCAGCATCAGGGCGGTGACGCCCAGGCCGATGACGATGGCGGTGAGGACCAGGGCCTGGGGCACCGGGTCGATGATGCGGGCAGCGGCCTCGGCGGCGGGCACGGTCGCATCCAGGATGGGAGCCGTGCGGCCCGGCAGGTAACCCACGGCCACGATCACCAGGTTGACCCCGGAGTTGGCCACGGTGAAGGCCACGATCATGCGCAGCAGGTTGCGCTGGGTCAGGGCCCCATAGATGCCGATCAGGATCAGGACGAAACCGGTGGCCAGGGCGACTTGGACGATCACAGGTCCTCCGTTTCGGACAGGCTGGCCAGCATGGAGGCGAATTCCGCCCCCACCTTGAGGCCGATCAGGGAATAGATGACCGGAATGGCGCCGGCCGAGAAGAGCTGACCGAACTCGCCCAGGGGCAGGATACGGTTGTCCAGGAAGCCCCCGGCCAGGGCCAGGCCGGCCAGACCGATGAGGACATAGAGGGTCCCGGCCAGGGATTCGATCACGCTGATCAGGCCATGGCTGAAGGGCTTGACCGGATCGGCCAGTAGCACCAGCAGCACGCCCGAAGCCAGGATGGCGCCCCCCTGGAAACCACCGCCCGGGGTCAGGTGACCGTTGACGAAGACATACACCCCCAGCAGCAGGATCAAGGGGGTTAGCAGCCGGGTGCCCGTGGCCAGCAGCTCTCCCCCCGGTACCGGCTGGTGGGGTATCCGGCGCCGGCTCTGGGCCAGCACCAGGCCGACGATGGCCGCGGTGAGGAACAGCACGGTCACCTCGCCCAGGGTATCCAGGCCCCGGTAGGTGACGATGATGGCCGTCACCAGATTGGCGGCACCAAGATCCTGGGCCGTGTGCTCGGCGTAATAGCGGGCCGTGGGGTTCAGTTCTGGATCGGGCGCGTAGGCGCTCATCAGACTGGCGAACAGGCCGCCCAGGGCCAGCACCAGCAGCAGGGCCAGGGCGCGCTTAATCATCCTCGCCTCCGCGCATCCGGCTCAGGACGAAGAAAAACAGGAAGGTGGTGAGGCCGCTGCCGATGGCCGCCTCGGTCATGGCCACGTCCGGGGCCGCCAGGATCAGGAAGACCACGGACAGGATCAGGCTGACCAGGCCACCGGCCAGGATGGCCATGGGCAGGGACTTGACCCGGATGGCCGCCAGGGCTGCGACGATCATGGCCAGGCAGAGCAGGACGGTCATGCCGGTGAGGATGGGACTCATGAGGGGCGACCCTCCTGCTCGGCCAGGCGGTCCACTCCGGTCAGGGGCGATTTTTCCGCGCCCGCCCGGTGGGCGGAACGGGCCAGCACCTGGGACGAGATGGGATTGGTGAACAGGATGAACAGGCCGATCAACAGCAGCTTGACGGCCCAGTCAGGGCGCAGGCAGGCAAAGCCGGCCAGGGTCAGCAGGGTGCCCAGGGTGGTGGCTTTGGTGCCCGCCTGGATGCGGTTGAACACGTCCGGCATGCGCACCAGGCCCAGGCCGCCCAAAAACAGGAAGGCCGCGCCGGCCACCAGGAGGAGTGCGCCCAGGAGATCCATCAGTAGCCCCGCTCCAGATAGCGTGCGACGGCGATGACCCCCAGGAAGGACAGCAGGGCGTAGACCAGAGCCACGTCCAGGTAGATGCCACGTCCTTCCATATAGGCCACCAGAACGATGCCGGTGATGCCGATGATGGTCATCACGTCAAAGGCCACCACTCGGTCGGCACTGGACGGGCCCTGGAGGAAACGATACAGGGCCATGAGGAAGGCCGCCCCGGCCAGGATGGCCGCCAGGGTGATCAACGTCTCAACCATACATCACCTTTAGATAGGATTCGAAACCGGCCACGATGTCGGCCGTGGCCGCCTCGGTATCGGACGTGGTCATGTTGACCCAATGGACGTACAGCGACTCGCCCTGGAGTTCCACGCTCAGGGTGCCCGGGGTCAGGGTGATGGCGTTGGCCAGCATGAGGCGGCCCATGGGGCTTTTCAGGCCGGTATGCACCATGACGATGCCTGGATGCACCGGCAGGGTGGGTGACAGGACAATCCTGGCCAGGGCCAGGTTGGCCCGCACCAGCTCGCGCAGAAAATAGGCGGTAAATCCCAGGGTGGCCATCAGTGACCTGGGAGACAGACGAATCTCCGCAAATACTGTCAGGCCTTCCCTGAACAGCCAGACCAGGACCAGGCATACCGCTGCGCCCAGCCACAGCACATCCTCCGCTAGGGATTGGTTGAGGCCCAGCCAGACGGCATACAGGGCGGTGAAGGGGATCACGAGTCTGATCATGGGTTGCGATGGTGCCTGGTCAACAGTAGCGGCCCTGAAGGCCGATGCGCCGCGATAACGGCAAGGGTGGCCATGATAGCCTGAAAAGATTTAAATATCATGAAATACTGATATACATGTTTGCCACAAGCGAACGAAAACGGTGCAGGCTGGTTCGTTCCAGGCCTGGGCTGAAAGACCAGCATGCTCGCGGCACACGGGGATGCCTTGAGTTCGGGTGGGCGCATTGTGACTCTCATGGTTGTCATGCCCGTGACCAAGCAGGTTTCATGCCGTGATTGGGTGGGCTCCATGGGCGCGCGTGGGGGAGCGGCGCAAGGGTGGCGCGTGGATCTGGTCATGGCCACGATCCAGGCAAGAACGAACAATGGCCGTGTGGCGCCCTCGACAGGAATCGAACCTGTAACTGACCCTTAGGAGGGGTCTGTTATATCCATTTAACTACAAGGGCGGGCCGCCATTATAGCGAAACCCGGCGCCAGCATCCGGGGTGGATCGGCAGGCGGCGCGATAGCACTTGAAGAGGTCGCCAGCTGTGCCAATAATGGGTAATGACACCTAGTCCAGAAAAGATATCCATGAACCACCTGACCGCCTCAGAAAAATCCACCCTGGAAGCCGCCTTGCGGGAGGAGCACAGCCGTGCCCTGAAGCAATTGCACCAGGATCAGGCCCAGCGGGGAGAAAACCAGTATTCCGAGATTCTCGGGCGGGCCTCCGGTGACAGTTCCGACGAGGCATTGGCGGTAACCCTGGGAGATTTGTCCGCGGCACGACTGGAGCATGAGGTTCGCCATGTCCGGGAACTGGAAGCAGCCCTGGCCCGGGTGAAGGATGAGGACTTCGGTTTTTGCCAGGATTGCGGAGTTGCCATTCCCCTCCAGCGCCTGGTGGCCAACCCTTCGGCCACCCGTTGCGTTGTCTGCCAGGGGCAGTTCGAAAAAACCCACGCCCATCACGGGCACGGCTCCCTCTGATCATTTTTATCCCACATTGGCCTGCGTTCCGGACGGCAGGCAAGGAGAAGACATGCCCTTGATGATCCTGGACAAGCTGGAACTGGCCTATGGCCATTGGCCCTTGATGGATCAGGCGTGTCTGGTGCTGGACAAGGGAGATCGCGTTGGCCTGATCGGGCGGAACGGCACCGGGAAATCCAGCCTGCTGGCCATCATGGCCGGTCGCAGCCAGCCCGATGGGGGCGAGGTGTGGCGCCAGCCTGGCCTCAGGCTGGGTCATGTGCCCCAGGAGCCCACCTTTGAACCAGGCCATACGGTGTTCGAGGCCGTGGCCGCCGGGGTGGGTGAAGCACAACGGCTGCTCACCGCCTATCACGAGGCGGCCCATCAGGTCTCCGAGGGAGGTGGGGGACAGGCCTTGGCGGAACTGGATCGCCTCAGCCACGAATTGGAGGCGGCGGATGCCTGGCGTCTGAACAGTCGTGTGGAAGATGTCCTGGACCGGCTGGGATTGCCACCCGACGCACGGGTCGACAGCCTGTCCGGCGGCATGAAGAAGCGGGTGGCTCTGGCCCGGGCCCTGGCCGGGGAGCCGGAACTGCTCCTGCTGGACGAACCCACCAACCATCTGGATGTGAGCGCCATCGAGTGGTTGGAGGAGGTGTTGCGCGGCTTTTCCGGCGGCTTGGTGTTCATCACCCATGATCGGCGCTTTCTGGATCAGGTGGCGAACCGGATCGTGGAGCTTGACCGGGGCTTGTTGGCCGAATTCCAGGGCAACTACGCGGCCTACCAGAGCCGCAAGGCCGACAACATGGAGGTGGAGGCCCAGCAGAACCGGAAATTCGACAAGTTCTGGCGCCAGGAAGAGGTTTGGATACGCAAGGGTATCGAGGCCCGCCGGACCCGGAACGAGGGCCGGGTCCGGCGTCTGGAGGCCCTGCGCCGGCAACGGGAGGCCCGGCGCGATCGCCTGGGCCAGGTGGGGTTTCAACTGGATGCTGGGGAACGTTCCGGAAAGCTGGTGGCGGAGTTGGACCAGGTGGAGTTCGGCCATGGTGAACGAAGCCTCATCAAGGGCTTCAGCGGCACGGTCCTGCGCGGCGACAAGCTGGGCTTGCTGGGGCCCAACGGTGCGGGCAAGACCACGCTCATCCGCTTGATCCTGGGTGAACTGGAGCCCCGGACCGGGCGTATCCGCAGAGGGACGAACTTGAACGTCGCCTATTTCGACCAGTTCCGGAATGTCCTCAATGACGACGCCACTCTCATCGATACCATTTCTCCCGGATCGGACCATGTGGAGATCGGCGGACAGCGCAAACACGTGATCAGCTACTTGGAAGAATTCCTGTTTCCCCCCGAGCGGGCCCGGGCCAAGGTGTCGGCCCTGTCCGGCGGGGAGCGCAACCGCCTTCTGCTGGCCCGCCTGTTTGCCCGGCCGGCCAACCTGCTGGTGCTGGATGAGCCCACCAACGACCTGGACATCGACACCCTGGAATTGCTGGAGCAATTGCTGCTGGAATATCCCGGCACGGTGATCCTGGTATCCCATGACCGGGCCTTCCTGGACAATGTGGCGACCCAGTCCATTGCCTTCGATGGGGACGGGCGGCTGATCGAGATTGCGGGAGGCTATTCCGACTGGAAGCAGTTCCAGGAGCGACGTGCCCGGGCGCAGGCGGCCGTCGAGGTCCCGCCCGCCAGGGCGAAGGAAACCGCCCGGGTCAAATCGTCCAGACCCAAACTCAGCTACAAGGAAAGCCGTGAACTGGAGGCCCTGCCGGCCCGGATCGAGGCTTTGGAGCAGGAACAAGCGGCCATAGCGGAGCGGCTCATGGACCCGGACTTGTACAAGAGCGCGCCCGGTGAAGTGTCGGGCCTGCAATCCCGCAGTGGCGAAATTGAACTGGAATTGGAGCGCCTGTTGGTCCGCTGGGAGGCCTTGGAGGCCCTGCAGACCGGTAGTGTTGCGTCAGAGGGTTGAGGTGGATGTGGACGGACAGGTGCCGTCCATGGGCCATGCACAGACACAATTCCGGCCCTGGGCCTTGGCGCAGAGCAGGGCGTGATCGGCCCGGTCCAGGCTGGTTTCAAAGGTGTCCAGGGTGTTCAGGGGCGTGACGCCAAAGGAGGCGGTCAGGTGCAGGGTGTCCCCGCTGTCCAGCACGATGTCGGTCTCCGACAGTTCCACCCGCATGCGGTTGAGGAGGGCTTCGGCATCCAGGAGACTGGTGTTGGGGAGGCAGATCAGGAATTCCTCGCCGCCAAAGCGGAATACGGTGTCGTACTTGCGCATCCGGGCGGACAGGAAGCGGGCCACGGTCTGGAGTGCGGTGTCCCCGGCCAGGTGCCCGTAGCGGTCATTCACCTGTTTGAAATTGTCCAGGTCCAGCATGGAGATGCAGCAGGTCTGGCCTGTGCGCCGTGCCCGTTCGCTTTCCTCGTTGATGCGGGGGGACAGGGCAAAGCGATTCCAGGCGCCCGTGAGATGGTCGATGACGCATACCTGGTTGATCAACTCGGCCTGGTATTTGTGAGCCTCGGCCCTGAAGGCATGGGCACTGTCCATGAATCGCGCATAATCCTCCAGGCTGATGGCTTCCCTGCGGGCATGCTTCTGCAGGATGATCCGGGCCTGGTCGTGCATGGCGCGGTGGCTGGCGCCCAGTTCCAAATATCCGCCATGCAAGCCCAGGGTGGCCTCGGAGCGGGTATACCACTGGCCAAACTTGCACAGCAAGTGGCCATTCTCGGCCGCCATGACGTCATCCACGGGCTGCTGGCAAATGAGGGTCTGATGGAGCTCCTGCAGCCACTGCAAATGGAAGGACATGGCCTGGTCGATCTCATTCAGGGCCGTCAGGGCCGTCTGGGTGAATGCGAGATTACTGCCTTGAGTCTGTGCCAACGGATTACACTCCAAAGTCATGGATCGCCAGTATTTGCACAATACACGGTGACGGCCAGTGATCTACCAGCTTGACAGCTGAATCGCAAGGGCCGTTGGGCTGGCGTCAGACGGGCATGGATTCCTGGCTGGACAGGGTGATCCAGCCCCGGGCGATGCGATACAGCACCCAGAGTCCAACCGCCAGGGCCAGCACGATGGCCACCGGGATGCCGATCAGGGTGATGACGAACAGCCAGCAGACCAGTACCCAGAGCAGTGCGAACCAAAAGGTCCGGATCTGCCAGCGGAAATGGGATTCCAGATAGGTCCCGCGGGTTTCGTGGCGCTTCACGTAGTTGATGATGACAGCCAGGATGGAGGGCCAGCCCGTCAGGAAGGCCGTGACGATGAAGGCCGCACTCACCAGGCCAGTGATGGCGCTGAAGGCATGCAGACCGTAGACCACATGGGTCAGGTTGATCAAACCCTGGGGCGGTGGGCTGGAAGGCGTCGTCAGGCTGTCGTCGGTCATGGTGTCCCCCATCTCGGAATGTGGGTGGGATCATAACCCAAAGTGTGGGTGGGGGCCTGGGTGGTCCTCTCCGGGTAATCTGTGCCTGCATCCCTTGTGGGTGGACGGCGTAGGGGGCATCATTCCGGCCCATGAAGATAGCTCTAGCCCAATTCAATGCCCTGGTGGGAGATCTGGATGGCAATGCCCGCCGCATCGCTGCCCTGGCCCGGGATGCGGCTTCTGCCGGCGCCCGCCTGATGGTCACTCCGGAACTGGCCCTGAGCGGCTATCCTCCTGAGGATCTGGCCCTTCGGGAGGATTTCTATCGGGAAAATGCCCGCGTGCTGGCCTGGCTCGTCGACCAAGTGCCCGCAGACCTGACTCTGGTGGTGGGACACCCGCTGCTGGAGGGCGGATGTCGCTACAACGCGGCTTCCGTCGTCCGCAATGGTCGAATCGAAGCCATCTATCGCAAGCAGCAGTTGCCCAATTACGCCGTCTTTGACGAGGTGCGGACCTTCATGCCGGGCAGCGAGCCCTGCATCTTCGAGCTGGACGGCGTCCGGTTCGCCATCAACATCTGTGCGGACATCTGGTTCCAGGGCACGGCGGAGCAGGCCCGGGACGCCGGTGCCCAAGCGTTGCTGGTATTGAACGCCTCGCCTTTCCACATGCAGAAACAGGGGGCACGCTTCGACGTCTCCCGGCGCCGGGCGGCTGAATCCGGTCTCGCCATCCTGTACGTGAACATGGCGGGTGGCCAGGATGAACTGGTATTTGATGGCGGCTCCTTCGCCATGGCGGCGGATGGAACGGTCACCGCCCAATGTCCGGCCTTCCAGGAAGGCCTGTACTTCCTGGACTGGGTGGATGGCGTGGCCACCGGCGAGCAGCATGCCTGGCCTGCCCTGGAAGCTTCCGTGTACCAGGCTCTGGTGACGGGAGTGCGGGACTACGTGGAAAAAAATGGCTTCCCCGGCGCCTATATCGGCTTGTCCG
Source organism: Thiobacillus sp. (assembly GCA_020724415.1). GTDB lineage: Bacteria > Pseudomonadota > Gammaproteobacteria > Burkholderiales > Thiobacillaceae > JADJCP01. Next base: position 8,505 of record DYHB01000046.1, on the reverse strand, counting down.
GGGGTATCGACTCGGCCCTGACCTTGTGTGTGGCCGTGGATGCCCTCGGAGCCGCCAATGTGGAGGCGATCATGATGCCCTCCCAGTTTACCGCCGACATCAGTCTTGAAGACGCAGAGGCCCTGGCGAACAACTTGGGCGTGCGCTATCTGGTGCAACCCATCAAGCCAATGTATGACAGCTTCATCATGGGTCTTTCGGATGAATTCGACGGGCTGCCCTTCGACCTTGCGGAGGAAAACATCCAGGCAAGGGTGCGTGGGGTCTTGCTCATGGCCCTGTCCAACAAATTCGGCAAGCTGGTCCTGTCCACCGGCAACAAGAGCGAGATGGCGACCGGCTACGCCACGCTCTATGGCGACATGGCCGGCGGCCTGGCCGTGCTGAAGGATGTTTCCAAGAGCCTGGTCTGGCGTTTGTCGCGCTATCGCAATACCCTGTCCCCCGTCATTCCGGAACGGATCATCACCCGCCCGCCCAGTGCGGAGTTGCGCCATGACCAGACCGACCAGGACAGTCTGCCGCCCTACGAGGTGCTGGATGCCATCATGGAGCGCTATGTGGAACGCGACATGGCGCCGGGGGATATCGTCCAGGCCGGCTATCCCCTCGAGGTGGTGCGCCGGGTGATCCAGCTCATCGACCGGGCCGAATACAAGCGTCGCCAGTCCCCCCCCGGCATTCGCGTGACCCCGCGCGGTTTCGGACGGGACCGGCGCTATCCCATCACCAGCCGATACAAGGCCCCTTTTTGAGGGCCGTGACCACAAGGAGCTCCCATGAAGAAGATCGAAGCCATCATCAAACCTTTCAAGCTGGACGAAGTCAGGGAGGCCCTGTCGGAGATCGGGGTCAATGGCCTGACGGTGACCGAGGTCAAGGGGTTTGGTCGACAGAAGGGGCACACGGAGCTCTACCGGGGCGCCGAGTATGTGGTGGATTTCCTGCCCAAGGTGAAGATGGAGATGGTGGTGACGGATGCCTTGGTGGACACCACCCTCGAGGCCATCGTCAAGGCAGCCCGCACCGGCAAGATCGGCGATGGCAAGATTTTTGTGTCGGATGTGGGGCAGGTGGTTCGCATCCGGACCGGTGAGACGGGCGAAGCGGCCGTCTGAATTCCGGCCGGACGCGCCGACCGGGATCACTCCGGGCGTTTCTGCCGGCAGGCCATCTTCTTGAAGCTTTCCAGGACTTCGTCCAGTTCTTCCAGCCCGGGCTGGATGCCGGAGAGATCCACCGACTTGTCCTCCTGGGCCCGGGCGATGGCCTGATTGACGTCGTCCACGAATCGGTTGAAGCGACTGTCCAGGTACAGGGTGACCAGCCAGGCGGCCACGAAGGGGACCGGCGAGAGCAGCAGCAGTACCAGCATCAGTATCTTGCGGGAGGTGTTGATGGCGTCGTCATACCGGCTATGCACGGTGATGGCGCCCATCACGTCCCCCACCTTGGAGGCCTGGTGGCAGGACAGGCAGGAGGCTTCAGCAACCAGGGGATAGATGAAGCGGACACCATCCACGCCGGGTATTTCTCTGGGGTTGCCCGAACTCAAGGCAGCCTGGAGGGCCTCGTCAGGGGCAGCCTGGACCGCCGGAGAACCAAACTCGTTGCTGACCCCGGGCGCCCGGTAGAACTCTACCCGGATAGGTGTCTTGTCCACGGATCGGGTGGCATGGTCGGTAAACGAGATGACCTCCTCCCTGCTCCAGCCCCGGCTCATCAACTGGAACATGTTGGAAAAGGTGAGGTGCGCCAGGGCATGGGATTGAGAAAAGGCCGCCCGCTGCAACATCTTGTCCCCAAAGCCGCTGAAGATCAGGTAGGTGCCCACGACCATGAGCAGCGATACCAGGCCGGCAATCATCAGGATCAAACGGTTCATGGAACGCATGTGCTTTTCTCCTCCCAATCATGATTCGGTAACCCTACACCAGTCATGGCTGATTGACGAGAATGTCAGTATTTCCGCATATGTTGAATGAGATGTTGCAGGGATGCGACCAATCGGGAACCAAAGCATTTCACTGCGGGGCATACCCCTCATCGGTTAATGTGGTGGCTGTATTTTAGAAACCATGACCCACGCCATGCGAACACTCCTTGTTGTCATCCTGGTCGGCCTGCTGCTGCCCTTGGGTCTGGCGCGCGCCATGGAACCCGAGCCCCCCCTGCTTACCGTCAGCCTGCCCGGCATGGCGTTGGACGAGGCGTATGAAAACGTCCTCCGTTCCATCAATCAGCACAATTACACCTTTGTCCGGGACCAGGCCATCGACAGTCGTCTGGTACCCCAGCAATGGGAGGCCCGTAATGTGCGCATCGTGTATTTCTGCAACTTCAGCAAGATGGATCGTGCCCTGTCCCTGGATGTCCGGGCCGCCCAGTTCTTGCCTTGCCGCATCACGCTGATCGAGCAGGACGACCGGGTGGACCTGGTGGCCATCAACCCTGCCTGGGCGTCCCAGAACCTCGGCAACCCGCTGCTGCATCCACTTTGCCTGGAACTCAAACGGGATTACCTGGCCATCATGGAAGAGGCTTCCTTGTGAGGGCGATGCTTCTTGCCGCGATGCTGCTGGTGTGCTCAGGTGCCCTGGCCACACCCCAGATTGCCGCCAAGCGGGTGGACATGCGCCAGGCCCTGGATGACCTGGCCTTGGCGGCCAGTAACCATGGCATGACCATCGTCAAGGTGCAGCCCATCGACAACGCACTGGTCAAGCGCGGCTATGACAATCCTCATGTTCGCCTGGCGTTCATCGGCAGCGAGACGGCTGTGCGCTGGGCCGAGGCGGCCGATCCCCGTCTGCTCAACCTGTTGCCCTTGCGCTTTGCCCTGATCCAGCAAGGGGACCAGGTGCTGGTCATGACCGACGACCTGGCCATCTGGATGCCTTATTTTTCCGACACTCCCGGCCGGCGCCTGCTGGAGGGCTGGGAAGCCGAGTTGAAGGACCTGCTGCAGGATTTCCTGGCCCAATAGCATGCCCGGGTAGAGGGCGTCGATCTCAATCGGGAAGCTTCTTGCCAGGATTCATGATCCCCATGGGATCGAACAGGGATTTGATCTGGGCCATGAATTCCAGGCTTGGCCGGTCGAATTCCAGGGGCAGGTACTGGCGTTTTTCACTGCCGATGCCATGTTCCCCTGACAAGCTCCCGCCCAGGGCCAGCACTTTTTCCACCAGGGCGCGCCGGCAATCGGCCGCGCGCTCCATTTCCGCCGGATCGTCGGGATGGACCATCAGATTGACATGGAGGTTGCCATTGCCGGCGTGGCCGAAGCTGACGATGGGGAGACGATATCGGTGGCCCAGTTCGTCGATGCTCTGGACCAATGCATCCAGGCAGGAAACGGGAACCACCACGTCCTCGTTGATCTTGCGGGGAGCAATGGCCTTCACGGCGTGGGACAGCGACTTGCGTGCCACCCATAAGTGCGCCATCTCCGCTTTGGAAAAGCCGCTCTGGATTTCCAGCATGCCATGGCCGGACAGGGCCCGTTCGAGGGCCAGCATGCGTTGGACCACCTCGTCCCGGCTGCCGTCGGCTTCCACCATCAGGACGGCAGCGGTGCGTGCCGGCAAGCCTTCGGCGGCGCCAAAGTCACGCAGGGCATCGATGGAGCGACGATCCATGAATTCCAGCGCGTAGGGCAGGATGGGTTGCGCCATGACCCTTTGCACGGCCTGGCACGCCGCGCTGTTGCTGTCGTAGCAGACCCGGATGCTGGCCACCTGTTCCGGGGCCGGCACCAGGCGCAATGTGGCCTCGGTGATCATGGCCAGGGTGCCTTCCGAGCCTACCAGCAAACGCGTCAGGTCGTAGCCGGTGGCGTACTTGCTGGTCCTGGATCCGGTCCGGATCTCCCGTCCATCGCCCAATACGGCCCTGAGCCCCAGGACATGGTCCCGGGTGGCGCCGTATTTGACACAGCGCGGCCCGGCGGCATTCATGGCCAGGTTGCCGCCGATGCGGCAATAGGCCCCGCTGCCGGGGTCCGGGGCGTACATCAGGCCTGCGCTGCGGGCCAGCTTGTCGATGTCGTCTGTGACCACGCCGGGTTCTACCACCATGTAGCGGTCCTCGGGCCGGAACTCCAGGATATGGTTCATGCACTCGAAGCTGACCACCCAACTGCCGGGGGCCGGCATGGCGCCACCCACGTTGCCGGAGCCCGCCCCCCTGGGAATGAGCGGTCGTTGCGCTTGCCTGGCCAGCCTGACGATGCCCGCCACCTGATCGTGGCTGGCGGGAAAGAGCACGGCATCGGGACGGCAGTGGCGGGGGGTCTCATCCTGGGCATACAGGCTGAGCACGGATGGGTCTGTCTGTACCCGGTCTTCACCCAGCAGGGTGCGCAATTCCCGGAACAGGGGTTCGTCTGTCATGGCCGATCAACCCAGGGTGGGTTCGATGATCTCCGCCGCCTGAACCAGGGCGTCGCTGTCCGGGAAACGGGCATGGGTTTCCTGAACCGCCAGGTCGTACAGCGTGGATACATAGTGGCCAGCGGCCTGTTCCTGCATGACGTGGCGCAGGGCCTGGGTCATGACCTTGTCCAGGGACACCAGGCGCTTGGCCCTGATGATGCCATCCGAGGCATCCACCAGGGTCAGGCGCAGGCGGGCGCGCTCACCGGTGGGTTCGCTGGGCAATTCCCGCTCGGTATCGGGTACTCTCAGGACATGAAAGGCCACATCGGACCATTCACAGACATCCTGGATCTTGTACAGGAGGAAGGCCGCGTGGCCCTGGGTATACAAGCCCACGGTCACGGGCTGGTCACGAAAACCCTGGATTTCGGCCTGGGTGGGCTCCGGCCAGAAAAGAACCAGATCATGAGCACCTTTCCAGTAGGCGTAACGCACCCCTTCGTCATACTGCCGGTAGGCCGGGTCATAGATATCCCCCACCTTGCGGCTGTCCGGCGCCATCTCGGGGCGCGGGAACTGGTGTATGTGGCTCATTCCGTGGCCTCAGGCAGCATGGCGCACATCATGGCCACCATGTCGGGAAAGAAATCGAAGCCTTCTTCCATGCCGGGATTGAGGGACACCCCCATGTTTTCGCCCATCCGCCGCAGTATCCAGTCGAATTCGGTCAACAGGCCGCCACTGTAGCCGGGATACTCGGCCAGGAATTCCTTGGCACGCTCGGGAGCCGTGAAGGCAATCAATGCCCGGTTGCCATCCTCGTCCTCCAGCACCAGGGGTTCGGCCTGGGTGGAACGCTGGAATCCGGCGATCTGATGCTTTTCGTCCTTGACCGGCATGAATACCTGCAGCCCGATGATGCGCTGGGCAAAATCGGCAAATTCGATTTGCCCGTTCAGGACCTCCATCAGGAGGTGTTCCAGGTCGTTGCGGGGCTGGAATGCGCTTGTCGTCATGATGGATACTGGTAGGCCAAAGGTTGGCAGCATAGCATCGACCTGGGGACGGGGAAAATTCAGGAGCAAAAAATGAATCGAATCGGACTGGATCTGGGGGGCACCAAGACGGAAATCATGGTCCTGGATGGGCTGGGGCACACCCTATGGCGCAAGCGCGTGCCCACGCCCCGGGGTGACTATCCGGCAACTCTGGATACCCTGGTGGGGCTGGTGCTCGAGGCTGAAGCCGCAGTCGCAGGGCCATGCACGGTGGGCATGGGGACCCCGGGGGCCGTATCCGCGCTGACCGGGCAGATGAAAAACTGCAATTCCACCTGGCTGAATGGTCAGTCCCTCAGGCAGGACCTGGAAGCGCGGCTGGAGCGGCCGGTGCGCATCAGCAATGATGCCAATTGCTTTGCCTTGTCGGAAGCTACCGATGGGGCCGGAGCCGGGGCCGAAGTCGTGTTTGGCGTCATACTCGGCACCGGCTGCGGTGCCGGTCTGGTGGTTCATGGCCGGGTGTTGTCGGGTGCAAACGGCATCGCGGGGGAGTGGGGCCACAACCCCCTGCCATGGCCAAGTGCCGGGGAACTGCCCGGAATGGCGTGCTATTGCGGTCGGACAGGGTGCCTGGAAACCTGGCTGTCCGGGCCGGGCATGGCCCAGGATTTCCAGGCTGGGGATGGCCGCCGTCTGGACGCCCGGGGCATCGTGGAGATGGCCGCAGCCGGTGACCCAGCGTGCCAGGCTGCGCTCGACCGTTACGCGCACCGCTTGGCCAGGGGCCTGGCCCAGGTCATCAATCTTCTGGACCCGGATGTCATTGTGCTGGGGGGCGGATTGTCCAATCTGACACAGCTTTACGAGCGGGTGCCCAGGCTTTGGTTGCCCTATGTGTTTTCGGATGTGGTGACCACCCGGTTGTTGCCCCCCAGGCATGGTGATTCGAGCGGTGTACGGGGTGCGGCCTGGTTATGGAATGATCCAGCTCAGGCATGAGTGCATCATAGGCCCGGGTTCAGCCAGCGCTCCGGATCGATCTGCCAGGTGTCGAAGGCCTCGTAGCCGACGATGCGGTCCTGGCAGCCGGATTTGGCCAGATCCAGGTTTTCCGGCTTGATATAGTGTTCGCCCCGGGCGTTGTAGATCACCATCAGGTTGGGCTGCATCAGGTGCTCCGGATTTTGTTCCAGGACAATGCCCAACTTGCCGCTCTCCAGCCGCACCAGGGAACCGGTGGGGTAGATGCCGATGGACTTGATGTAGAGCTTCACCATGTCGGGGTCGAAATGGTGGGCACTCCATTCCAGCAGCTTGCCCAGGGCCTCGGTAGGCGGCATGCCCTTCTTGTAGACCCGTTCCGAAGTGAGCGCGTCATACACGTCCACGATGGCACCCATCTTTCCGTAGAGTGAGATTTCATTGCCCTTGAGGCGGTTGGGATAACCGGTGCCGTCGTGGCGCTCATGGTGTTGGCCGGCCACGTCCAGCATGATCTGGGAAATGCCCGGCGTGTTTTGCAGGATGATGATGCTCTGGACGACATGGGACTTCATCTTGGAAAACTCGGCATCGGTCAGCTTGGCCGGTTTGTTCAGGATTTCGTCCGGCACCTTGGCCTTGCCCACATCATGGAGGAGGGCGCCCATGGCGATTTCCTTGATGATGGGGCGTTCCAGCTTCATGCCTCGGGCAAAGGCAATCATCAGGGCGCAGACCGACACCGAATGCTGGAAGGTGTAGTGGTCGTGGTCCTTGAGGCGGGCCAGGGGTAGCAGGGCATCCGGGCTTCTGAAAATGGAGTCCACCATGTTTTCCACCAGTGGCTCCAGTTTTTCCGTCTCGATCTGCCGTCCCAGACGGATGTCGTGGACCATGTGCTGAACGATCTGGTTGGCCTCGGTGTGCAGCTTCTTGGCCCGCGCAAATTCCTGCTCCCGGGCCTCCTTCGCGGTTGGCGTCTCGGCTTCCCGTGCGATGGCCTCCAGTTGGGCGCTGATCTCCCGCTGGACGTCCGATTCTGCCACTGCGGATACATCCGCCCCCACGTCGGCGCCCTTCGAGGTGTCGATGTACAACTCATGGAGCCCGAGCTTCCGGATTTTCTCCAGGTCGGCCTTGCTTTCCAGGGGGAATTGATTGCTCAGGAATGGATGATCCATCCAGCCACAATTCAGGTCATGTACGAACATGCCCTGACGTAGCTGATCCACGCTGATCTTTTTTACGGCGCCTGTGGCAATGGCCTTGTCCATGAATGGGCTGCTGGCAGAATGTTCAATCCGGATACCATAATGTGTCCCGCCTTGCCGGGCAATCGTCTTCACCCGAAATTCTGGCCAGAAGGCTGATTCACGGCTTGGAGCGGGATATATCACAGGCATGGGTCACGGGCATGGGTGGCGCGTGTCGCAGGTGTGCAAACCGACGTACCAATGTTATTTCCAAGGATGGTTCGGATATGCGTTTCATCAGACAGGTGCGGCTTGTGGATGCTTTGGCGGCCTGGGGGGCCCATGAAGCTGCGGGGCGCTGGAGAATGTCAATCCACCTGGATACCCAAGATGCCAAGCAGGCGCTTGATGGTGTCGAGGTCGCATTGTTGGCCAGATCGCCCTTGCTGGGGCGACTGCTCTCCATATGGCCCTGGCGCATCGACCAGGTCGAACTCGCCATAGAGGATGCGCCCGGCTTGCTCCTCCCTGATGGCACACGGCTGGTGGATTGGGCCAAGGGCATTCAGGAGGGTAATGACGAAGCGGCAGGCCATGTCCGGGCACTGGTCATGGGGGGAACTCCCGTGGAGGGGCCCGTATTCTGTTGTGTCCAACGCGACATTCAGGGCGGCATGGGCATGGTCAGTGGGCCCTGCATTGTTCTGGATGGCTGGCATCGTTTGGCTGCCTGGCAAGAACATCAGGCCTTGGGTCGGGAGTATCCGATACCGGGTTATGTGGCATCTACCGTGATGCCGTTTCCATGCATGGATCAGGTATCTGCCACGAGTGCCCATGGCACCAGGGAAGTGGAGTCTGTCCTGGGCTAGGCGTCGGCCGGTATTGAAATCGGGAGTTGGCGGAGTGGACGGGACTCGAACCCGCGACCCCCGGCGTGACAGGCCGGTA
>DYHB01000045.1:340-20859 GCA_020724415.1 Thiobacillus sp. | reverse complement strand
CGCCGGAGGAACGGTTGGCCTTGTCGAAGGACGATTTGTAGATGAAGGGCACGCCCAGTTCGGCGCACATCTCCTTCAACCGGCCCGCGGTGTCCATGGCCAGCTGCTCGGACTCGATCACGCAGGGGCCGGCGATGAGAAACAGGGGCTTGTCCAGACCGGCTTCGAATCCACACAGCTTCATTGGGTTTCCTTGCTCTTGAGCGCGGCTTCGACAAAGGCCTTGAACAGGGGATGCCCGTCGCGCGGATTGGAGGTGAACTCGGGATGGAACTGGCAGGCCACGAACCAGGGATGAACGGCCTGGGGCAATTCGATCATTTCGCACAGATCGGTGCCGGGTGCCCGGCCGGCCACCACCAGGCCTTTCGCTTCCAGCTGTGCCAGCAGGGTGTTGTTGACTTCATAACGATGGCGGTGTCGCTCGACGATCTCGGGGCGGCCGTATACCCGGCCGGCCAGGGTCCCCTCGCCCAGCTGGCACAATTGGCCACCGAGTCGCATGGTGCCCCCCAGGTCGGAATCCTGGCTGCGTTTTTCCAGCTTGCCCGAGGCATCCAGCCATTCGGTGATCAGGCCGATGACCGGGAAAGGGGTCTCCGAATCGAATTCCGTGGAGTGGGCCTTGTCCATGCCCGCCACGTCCCGGGCGAACTCCACCACGGCCAGTTGCATGCCCAGACAGATGCCCAGATAGGGCTTGCCCTGCTCGCGGGCATAGCGGATGGCGGCGATTTTGCCTTCCACCCCGCGCTTGCCGAACCCGCCGGGCACCAGGATGGCATCCATCGCTTCCAGGGCGCCGACGCCTTCCGTTTCCAGCACCTCGGAGTCGATGTAATGGATGTTCACCCGGCTGCGGGTGTGGATGCCGGCGTGCTTGATGGCCTCGGTCAGGGACTTGTAGGACTCGGTCAGGTCCACGTACTTGCCCACGAAGGCGATGTCCACCGTCTTTTCCGGATGGGTCAGGGCATCCACCAGCCGTTTCCAGACCGACAGATCGGCGGCCTTGGCCAGGATGCCCAGCTTGTGGCAGACGATCTCGTCCAGCATCTGGTCGTGCAGCAGGGCCGGAATCTGGTAGATGGATTCCGCGTCCAGGGCCTCGATGACCGCCTCGGGCTGGACGTTGGTGAAGAGGGCGATCTTGCGCCGTTCCTCGGCCGGGATGGAGCGGTCGGCACGACACAGCAGGATGTCCGGCTGGATGCCGATCTCGCGCAATTCCTTCACCGAGTGCTGGGTCGGCTTGGTCTTCAATTCGCCGGCGGTAGGAATGTAGGGCAGCAGGGTCAGGTGGATGAAGCAGGTGCTGCCCCGCTCCTCGATGCCCATCTGGCGGATGGCCTCCAGGAACGGCAGGGATTCGATGTCGCCCACCGTGCCGCCGATCTCCACGATGGCCACGTCGGCATCGCCGGCACCCCGGCGGATGTGGGCCTTGATCTCGTCGGTGATGTGGGGGATGACCTGGACGGTCTTGCCCAGATATTCGCCGCGCCGCTCCTTCTTGATCACCGTCTCGTAGATCTGGCCGGTGGTGAAGTTGTTGCGCCGGGTCATCTTGGCCCGGGTGAAGCGCTCGTAGTGACCCAGGTCCAGGTCGGTCTCGGCGCCATCCTCGGTGACGAAGACTTCGCCGTGCTGGAACGGGCTCATGGTGCCCGGGTCCACGTTGATGTAGGGATCCAGCTTGAGCAGGGTGACCTTGATACCCCTGGATTCCAGGATGGCGGCCAGGGACGCGGCAGCGATCCCCTTGCCCAGGGAGGAAACTACACCACCGGTGACAAAGACATATCGGGTCATCTGAAAAAGCGCTTTAAGTGATGCGAGATTTTACCCAAAAAGACCCTGCGCATAAAACCGCGCTACCATTTCATGGTTTCTTTCGGTGTCAGCCATGTCCAAAGACCCCGTACACCTGGCCAGACTGCAGGACTACTACGCCGACCACGGTGTTTTCCCCCCCTATTCCACCATCGGGCAGTTGCTGGGCCTGCGCTCCAAATCCTCGGTGGCCGCCTTGGTCGGCCGTCTCACCCGCTCCGGTCACCTGCAGGCCACCGATGACCGGCGCTTGAAGCCCGGGCCACGGTTTTTCGAGCGCGCCCTGGGCGGACAGGTCCGAGCCGGAATGCCCGAACCGGTGGACAGTCGTCCGCCGGAGCCCGTCAATCTCGATCGCCTGCTGGTACGCCATCCATCCCGCACCCTGCTGATCCAGGTGAAGGGTGACTCCATGAGGGGCGCGGGCATACACCCGGGCGACATCGCCGTGGTCGAGCAAGGCGTGGAGGCCCGCCCGGGGGATCTGGTGGTGGCCTGGGTGGATAATGAATACACCCTCAAGACCCTGGCCAAAGCCGGCGATCGCTACATCCTCAAGGCGGCCAACCCCGACTATCCCGACATCCTGCCCGCCGGGGAATTGTCCATATTGGGCGTCGTGAAGGCCCTGGCGCGCAGTTACCATTGACGGAGTACCCGGAGACCGGCCTAATCGGAACCATGCCAGCACCTCCATCCAATCCAGAACCCGACAAGCTGGACCCCAGCGTCCTGCACGAAATCATCGAATCCATTGTTTCCCTCACGGAACACCGGGACCAGCGCTCCCTCGAACACAGCCTGACCACGTCCTTGCGAGAAATGCTGGAACCCGCGGGCTGCTGGCTGCTCAAGGTCGACGGGGATGCCAGTGATGGGGACACGCCCTTGCCCACCCACTGCATGGATGGCCTCTCCACGGAACTGCTGGAGAAATTCAAGGAGTCGCCCCAGGAATGCGCCTTCCATATCCACTCCTGCGAAGGGCTGGACTACCTGGTCGCCCCCACCCTGGCTTCCGAGGATGACGAGCTGCGCCTGCTGGTTCTGGCCCAGCCGAAATGGGATGAGGGAAACCTGCGCCTCATCCAGGGCATGCTGAAGGTCTACCAGAATTTCGTATCACTGCTGCAGGACAGCGAAAAGGACACCCTCACAGGCCTCCTGAACCGCAAGCGCCTGGAGGCCAAGCTGACCGAATTGCTCATGGCCACGGTGAAGGGCCGCCGGTACAAGGACCGGGCCCATTCCGACTATCTGGCGGTCCTGGACATCGACCGCTTCAAGCGGATCAACGATACCTTCGGCCATTTGATCGGGGACGAAACCCTGCTGGTTTTCGCCAATATTCTGCGCCGCACCCTGCGTGATGATGATCTGATCTTTCGTTACGGTGGCGAGGAGTTCATCGTCCTGTTGCAGGAGTTGACGGAAGAACAGACCGGGCTGGTCCTGGAGCGGGTGCGGCGCAACGTGGAAAATCATGTCTTCCCGCAAGTCGGCCAGGTCACGGTCAGCATCGGCTATACCGGCCTCCAGGCCGGTATGTCACCGACCCAAGCCATCGAGCAGGCAGACCGCGCCCTCTATTTCGCCAAGGAAAATGGCCGGAACCAGACCGCCGATTACGCCCGCCTGATTGCGGCTGGGAAATTGCCCGCCCCGGCCGGGACGGGCTCCGTGGACCTGTTCTAGGTCACGCTCAGCCAACCCAGCGCCGGGCATTGCGGAACAGACGCAACCACGGTCCATCCTCTTTCCAGTCATCCGGACGCCAGGAGTGTTGCACGGCCCGGAACACCCGCTCCGGGTGGGGCATCATGATGGTGAAACGGCCGTCCGGGGTGGTCAGTCCGGTCACCCCCTTGGGCGAGCCGTTCGGGTTGAGCGGATAGGCCTCGGTCTTGCGGCCCCGGTTGTCCACATAATTCAGGCAGACTTCCGCCCGCTGCATCTGACTCTTGGACGCAAACACGGCACGCCCCTCGCCGTGGGCCACCACGATGGGCATCCGGCTGCCGGCCATGCCGTCGAACAGGATGGACGGCGTATCCGGCACTTCCACCATGACGAACCGGGCCTCGAACTGCTCCGACAGATTGCGTTCGAAGCGCGGCCAGTCCTGGGCTCCGGGGATGATGGGCGCCAGCCGGCTCATCATCTGGCAACCATTGCAGACCCCCAGGGCAAAACTGTCATCCCGCTGGAAGAATGCTTCGAACTGGTCCCGGGCCCGGTCGTTGTGCAGGATGGATGCCGCCCAACCCCCGCCGGCACCCAGCACATCCCCGTAGCTGAAGCCGCCACACGCCGCCAGGCCTTTGAAATCCTTGAGCTTCACCCGCCCGGCCAGGATGTCGGACATGTGTACATCCACGGCGTCGAAGCCCGCCTTGTGAAAGGCGGCGGCCATTTCCACCTCGCCGTTGACGCCCTGTTCCCGCAGGATGGCCACCTTGGGCCGGGCCTTCCGGGTCTTGATCCAGGGCGCCGCAATATCCTCATTCAGGTCGAAGGTCAGCCGGGCGGACAGACCCGGGTCGCGCCCGTCAGCCAGGGCTTCGAACTCTTGCCGGGCGCAGTCGGGATTGTCCCGCAAGGCCTGCATGCGGTAGCTGGTCTCGGACCAGGCCGACAACAGATCCGATCGGGCCTCGTCCAGCACCGGCCGGCCTTCCCGCAGGACCCGGATGCGATCCTTCTTGTTCAAGTGACCGATGACGTAGAACTCGTCCCGCAGGCCATGCTGCATGGCAGCCTGCAAAATGCTCCCGGTATCCGCCTTGCGCACCTGGAGCACGGCGCCCAGTTCCTCGTTGAACAGGATGCCGAACAGGCGTGAGGTATAGGGCTCATTGGGCTCCGGCGCATCCTCCACATCCAGCATGATGTCCTCGTGGAGCCGGTGATAGCGCAGTTCATCCACATCCAGGTCCAGACCGGTGCGGCCGGCAAAGGCCATCTCACAGAGGGTGGCAAACAGACCGCCGTCGGAACGGTCATGGTAGGCCAGCACCTTGCCTTCACGGTTCAGCCGCTGGATCAGGGCGAAGAAGGACTTCAGACGCGAGGGCACGTTCAGGTCGGGACAAACATCGCCCAATTCACCGTAGCAATTGGCCAGCACGGAACCGCCCAGGCGGTTGTTGCCCTCGCCCAGATCGAACAGGATCAGGTCGGTATCGCCCTGGTCGGTACGCAATTGGGGCGTCAGGGTCCGGCGGGCATCCACCGTGGGGGCGAAGGCGGTGATGATCAGGGACAAAGGGGCGACGACGGCTTTCTTCTGGCCGCCCTCCTCCCAGGTGGTGCGCATGGACATGGAGTCCTTGCCCACCGGAATGCTGATGTTCAGTTCCGGACACAGTTCCTTGGCCACGGCCTTCACCGTGTCGAACAGGGCGGCGTCCTCGCCCGGATGCCCGGCCGGCGCCATCCAGTTGGCCGACAGGCGGATATCTCCGATATCGCCCACGGCGGCGGCGGCCAGGTTCATGACCGACTCGGCCACGGCCATGCGCCCGGACGCCGCCGGGTTGATCAGGGCCAACGGGGAACGCTCGCCCATGGCCATGACCTCGCCCAGGTTGGCGTCATAGCCCAGGGTGGTGACGGCACAATCCGCCACCGGCACCTGCCACGGACCGACAAACTGGTCCCGGGCCGTGAAGCCGCCCACGGTGCGGTCGCCGATGGTGATCAGGAAGGACTTGCTGGCCACCGTGGGATGACGCAGCACCCGGTAGCAGGCCTCCTTCAAGTCCAGTCCTTCTGCCGTGAAGGGCCGGAGCACGGGCGTGATGTGCTTGTCCTTGCGCAGCATCTTGGGTGGCTTGCCCAGCAGGACTTCCATGGGCATGTCCACCGGGGCATTCTTGAAATGCCGGTCGGTCACGACCAGCTGGCCCTTGCGGGTGGCCTTGCCCACCACGGCAAAGGGACACCGTTCCCGCTCGCAGATGGCCTTGAACAGCTCCAGGCTTTCCGGAGGGATGGCCAGCACGTAGCGTTCCTGGGCTTCGTTGCACCAGATTTCCCGCGGCGACATGCCCGGTTCCTCGCTGGGCACATCGCGCAATTCAAACTTGGCGCCCAGGCCGGCGCCATGGGCCAGCTCCGGCATGGCGTTGGACAGGCCGCCGGCGCCTACGTCATGGATGGACAGGATCGGGTTTGCCTCGCCCATCTGCCAGCAGCGGTCGATGACCTCCTGAGCCCGGCGCTGGATCTCCGGATTGCCGCGCTGGACGGAATCAAAATCCAGGGCTTCGGCATTGGCGCCCGAGCCCAGGCTGGAAGCGGCACCGCCCCCCAGACCGATGAGCATGCCGGGGCCGCCCAGTTGAATGAGCAAGGTGCCCGGCTTGAAATCCTGCTTGAAGATATGGTCTTCCCGGATGTTGCCCACGCCGCCCGCCAGCATGATGGGCTTGTGGTAGCCACGCACCTGGCCGTCCGGGGTTTCCAGCTCGAAGGCCCGAAAGTAGCCGGTCAGATTGGGCCGGCCGAATTCGTTGTTGAAGGCGGCCGCGCCAATGGGGCCCTCGATCATGATCTGCAAGGCAGATACGATGCGGCCCGGTTTGCCGTAGTCCCGCTCCCAGGGCTGCTCGAAACCCGGTATGCGCAGATTGGACACCGTGAAACCACACAGGCCGGCCTTGGGCTTGGAACCGGTCCCCGTGGCTCCCTCGTCCCGGATCTCGCCGCCCGAGCCGGTGGCCGCCCCCGGGAAGGGCGAGATGGCCGTGGGATGATTGTGGGTTTCCACCTTCATGAGGATGTGCACCGGTTCCTTGTGGAAGCGGTATCGGCCCTTGCCGTCCTGGTAGAAGCGGTTGACGGTGGCCCCCTCGATGACGGCGGCATTGTCGGAATAGGCCGACAGCGTGCCCTGGGGACGCACGGCGTGGGTATGGCGGATCATGCCGAACAGGGTTTCGGCCTGCTTCTTGCCGTCGATGACCCAGTCCGCGTTGAAAATCTTGTGCCGACAGTGTTCCGAGTTGGCCTGGGCGAACATCATCAGCTCCACGTCTGTGGGGTTGCGGCCGGCCTTCTTGAAATTGGCCACCAGATATTCGATTTCGTCCGGTGACAGGGCCAGGCCCCAGGCATTGTTCGCCTTATCCAGGGCCTTGCGGCCACCCTTGAGGATATCCACCGTCTGCAAGGGCTGGGGCGCCACGTGATGGAACAACTGCACCGCCTCCGTCTCATCGAACAGCACGTGCTCGGTCATGCGGTCGTGCAGGGCAGGCAGTATGGCGTGGATATCGGCTTTGCGGCCCCGCTTCATCTGGAGTGCATAGGCCACGCCATGTTCAATGCGGCGCACTGCGGTCAAACCACAATTGCGGGCGATATCCGTCGCCTTGGAAGACCAGGGGGAGACCGTACCCAGGCGGGGCACCACCAGCAGGCCGGAAGACGCGGGATCATGAACCCGGGCCTGAAGCAGCTCCGCCAGAAAGGCCTGGTCTGCGCTGGCCAGATCCGTTTCCAATTCCACGAAATAGCGATACTCCGCAGTCAGACCTGTCACCCCGGTCGACTTCAGCCGATCCAGCAGTTTCTCGATACGGAAGGGTGACAGGGCAGCGCTTCCGCGCAGATGGAGAACATGGGACATGCTTGCCTCGTGGCCGAAGGTTGGATATGAACGTTGTGTACGAACGTTGGGTATAAACGATGATCGTAGGCGTGATTTTACTGGAAGAACGGCGCCGGGCACCGACATCCCTGACCTGGCTTTGCGTCGTGGGGATAATCTTGCTACCTTCAGGCACCGCCATTCACCCGACGCCACCATGAAGTTCTGCAGCCAGTGCAGTGCCCCCGTCAGCCTGCGCATTCCGGATGGGGACAATCGCCCCCGCCATGTCTGCGACGCCTGCGGCACCGTGCATTATGAAAACCCCCGCATGGTGGTGGGCTGCCTGCCTGAATGGGAAGACCGGCTCATGCTCTGCCGCCGCGCCATCGAACCCAGGCACGGCCTGTGGACCCTGCCGGCCGGCTTCATGGAAAACGGCGAGACCACCGCCGAAGGCGCTGTCCGGGAGACCCTGGAAGAAGCCGGCGCCCGGGTCGAGGTGCTGGACCTGTATTCCATGATCAGTCTGCCGGACATCAACCAGGTCTATCTGCTGTTCCGTGCCCGGCTCCTGGACCTGGACTTTTCCCCGGGCGAAGAAAGCTTGGAAGTGGCCCTGTTCCGGGAAGACCAGATCCCCTGGCAGGAACTGGCCTTCAGAACCGTGGAGATGACCTTGCGGGAATACTACCGGGACCGCAGGCTGGGCCGTTTCCCCCTCCATACCGGCCACATCTTCCATCGCCCCCGCGCCTGAGGCCCCCATTGGAGGAACCCATTGCATGACTCAAATCACCTTCGGCTACAGTGACACCGAAGACCGGATCTGGCTTTCCATCTCCACTGGGATGCGCTTCTGGCTGACCCGGCGGCTGGTGGCCGGCTTCCTGCCCAAGGTGGCGGACCTGCTGGAAAAGACCGTACCCGGCGGGGACATTCCCAATGCCCTGGACCCCGGCCAGCGCATCGCCCTGGAACATGCCGAGGCCATGGAAGACGACCCGGAAGGCAAGCCCGCCATGGAATTGAACAAGGAAACCCGGGCCCCGGGCCAGCCGGCCCCGTCGGCGCCCCCCCGGCTGCTGACCAGCCTCTCGTTCAGTGCCAAGGGCGAGCACTGCACCCTGATCCTGCTCCCGGACGACCCCAAGGGGCGCATTACCCTGAAACGTCTGGAGTTCCACCGCCTGTTGGGCGCCCTGGTACGCTCCGCCCACGGCGCACGCTGGCAATTGTCCGGTTTGCCCGGCTGGCTCCGGCACGAACCCCCTGCCGCTCGGCCAAACGCCTGATCGTTGGCGCACCCTGGTGGCCCCAGGGCCCTCAGAGGCCTCAGAGCCCCCAGAACCCTCAGAACCCGACGCCTGGCCGGCTCATGGTTTCGCCAAGAGCACTCTGAGGGCCGGCGCCAAGCCGCCCTTGTCCTGGCCCGGATACACGGTGAGGTGGGGAAAGGGAATCTCGATGCCGGCCCGATCAAAGGCCTGTTTCAAGCGGCGCAGATACTCACGGCGCACCCCCCATTGCTCCAGGGGCTGCACCTTGAAGCGGCAACGGATGATCAAGGCCGAATCCTCCCATCGATCCACGCCCGCCATCTCGAGGGGCTCCAGGATGCGGGTCGCGAACGCCGGCTCGCTGCGCAGGCCTTCGGCCACTTCCTGCATCACGACCATGACCTGGTCCACATCCTCCCGGTAGGCCACCCCCACGTCCAGGACGGCATAGGCATGGCCCCGGCTGAGGTTGGTCACCGTGTCTATGGCACCATTGGGGATGAAATGGACATGGCCGTCGTAATCCCGCAGCCGGATGTAACGCAGAGTCACCTCCTCCACCAGGCCGCCCTTGCCGGCCACCTGGACCACGTCCCCCTGGCGCACCTGATCCTCCAGCAGCAGGAAGAAACCCGCAAAATAGTCCTTCACCAGGCTCTGGGCACCAAAACCGAGGGCGATGCCGAGAACCCCCGCCGTGGCCAGGATGGGCGCAATGGAAATGCCCACCTCGCTCAACACCAGCATGCCCGTCACCAGCACGATGGCCACGGAGGTCAGGTAACGAAACACCCTGCCCAGGGTATCGATGCGCTTCACTTCATCGGAATTGTCCGCGGCCCGTTCCATCAAGAACGACTTCAGGGCACGAATGGCCTTTCCGCTGTAACGCAGCAGCAACCAGGACAGGAGCAGGATGACGGCCACCCTCAGCCCCGCCCGATAAAGCCCCGTCAGGTCACCCACAAGGTCCACGCCAAGATAGCTCGTCAACATCTCCATCGTTACTCTTCCCCTGTGTCCAAATTAAGTCCGACGCGGCCAAGGGGACGGGGGTTCAAATAAAAATAGCCGGGGACACTCATCCCCGGGTCCTGAACCACCGGCCCGCCTGGCTCAGGCGCCCGGCAGAAAATTGCGGTGCGCTTTCACGACAATCGGTTTTATAGCGCCGTCATTCCAAGAGCAAAGTTTCGAGGAAAGCGGTCGAGTGGTGAACAAGGCAACTGAGTGCTCGTCTGCGGAAGTGGCCTCTGATGCTGTAAGTCGATTCAGCCAGCTATCGAACCAATGCAGTCATTGGCCGCCTCAATTGGCTAACGGCAGGTGGCATAATCTAGTCGTCGTTCGGGGCCAGCTTAGCGTGGATTTCATGTCGGTCTTGACTGCCGACCATGGAATAGCCGTGGGTCAGTACAGCTCGCTCAGTTTCTCAAGCAACTGGTCGCGCAGACGATGTAACTCGCTGATACCACTCAGCACTTCATCGGCGCGGCCATCATGCTTCAACGCCATCAATTCATCTGCCAGGCGGTGGATCTCCGTATGCAGCATATCCACCGGATGATCGGCACCCTCACCCAACAGCAAGGCCCGCCCGCCATGATCCAGCCAATGGCCGAAGCGGCATTGGCGGTCATCTCGCTCAGGTGTCGTGTCCCGCTTGCCTGAAAGGTAGCTGACCACTGCGGCGACCCAGGCCCGGTGTTCCACGGCGGAGAACAGCGCCGGCAAGCGGTCCCGGCTGATCGGTTGCAGCGCTTTCCATGCGGGCGGCGCATCCCATGCGCTGGCCCAGTGGAGGAAGTCGTGTGCTGGCATCGGCCGGGCAATCGCGTAGCCCTGGGCCCATTCGCAGCCCAGTCGCAACAGCATCTGGCCATGCGCCAGCGTTTCCACCCCTTCGGCGATGACCTGGCGGCGAAATGCCGTCGCCAGGCCTAGAACCCCTTCCAGAATGGCGAGATCATCGGGGTCGTCGAGCATGTCGCGCACAAAACTCTGATCGACCTTGAGCAGGCTGATGGGCAACTGTTTCAGATAGGTCAGCGACGAGTAACCCGTGCCGAAGTCATCCAGTGCAAAGCCAACGCCCAGTTCCCGACAGGCGGACATCACCTGCGTCACCCCAGCAAAATCCTCCAGGGCGCTGGTTTCCAGCACTTCCAGATCCAACTCGCCGGGCTTGACCCCGGGGTGCCGGGACAGCAGCGTGCGCAGGCGTGGGACGAAATCGGGATGCTGCAACTGCTGCGCACCAACATTCACGCTGACCGGGATGGACAGCCCGTCCGCGTGCCAGGTTTCGATCTGGGTCAATGCGGCATCGATCACCCACTCACCCAGGTCGATGGCAAGCGGTTTATCCTCGACCACCGGCAGGAACAACGCCGGCGTCAACAGCCCGCGCTGGGGGTGCTGCCAGCGGATCAAGGCTTCCGCGCCGATGAGCTGGCCGGTGCGCATGTTGACCTTGGGCTGGTAGTACAGGACGAACTGCCGCTCGGCCAGGGCCTGGCGGATGTGTTCCAGACTTTCGTGACGGCCGCGCACGTGGCGATCCTGCTCGGCATCGAAGGCGTGATAGCGGTTCTTGCCGGCCTGCTTGGCCTGATACATGGCCTGGTCCGCCTGGCGCAGCAATTGGTCGGCATCGACCGCTTCCCCTTGCGGATAGAAAGTCACCCCCAGACTGGCCGAGATGTTGAGCACGATGTCACCGACTGAAAACGGTTGTGCCGCGGCCTCGAGCAGCCGGGCCAGGATCGGGATGCTTGCGTCGATATCGGACAGGTCGACCAGCACGGCGACAAACTCGTCGCCGCCGAGGCGCCCCAGCGTATCGCCGTCGCGCAGTACCTGCGTCATGCGCCTGGCCAGGGTCGCCAGCAACTGGTCGCCCACCTCGTGGCCATAGCTGTCGTTGACCGCCTTGAAGCCGTCCAGGTCCAGATAGGCGACCGCCAGGCGCTGTCCGCGGCGAGGCGCCTGGCTCATCGCCTGGCGCAGTCGGTCGCCCAGCAACAGCCGGTTGGGCAGTCCGGTGAGGGCGTCGTAATGGGCAATGTATTCCAGCTGCGCCTGATGTTGCTTGATCGGGGTGATGTCGGAAAACAGGGCGATGTAATTCTGGACATCGCCGCGTTCGTCACGCACGGCGCTGATGGTCAGCATCTCCGCGACCACCTCGCCATCCTTGCGCCGGTTCCAGATTTCTCCAAACCAGTGGCCCTTGCTCTGGAGGTCATGCCACATGGCGGCATAGAACGCCTTGTCCTGCTTGCCGGAACTGAGGATGCGCGGATTCTTGCCCAGCACTTCCTCGCGGCTGTAGCCGGTGATGTCGGTGAAGGCGGCGTTGACGTCCAGGATGTTGGCATTACGGTCGGTGATGGTGATGCCTTCGCGCGCATGGGTGAAGACGTTGGCCGAGAGGCGCATGGCTTCCTCAGCCTTCTTGCGCTCGGTGATGTCGCGCACGTTGGCCTGCAACTGGGTCTGGCCGCCCAGTTCGAAGCGGGACAGCAGCACCGTGGCAGGAAACGTTTCGCCGTTCTGGCGCTGGTGCACCCACTCGAACAGATGCGATCCCTCGCGCAAGGCCGTTTCGATCATTTCTCTCGCTTTGTCGCTCGACGGCCGTCCGTCCGGTTGCATCTGGGGCGAGTATTGCCAGGGTGCCCTGGAGGTGAAATCGGCTTCGTCGCGCGCGCCGAACATCGAGATCACCGCGGAATTTCCGCTGGCAAAACGCCATGAAGGCGGCGCCAGGGTCATGATGGCGTCGCCCGCAGACTCGAACAGCACACGATGCCTCGCTTCGCTCTCGCGCAGCGCCGCTTCGGCCTGCTTGCGTTCGGTGATGTCGCGCGCCACGGCGAGGACGGTATGCACCCGGCCCTGGGCATCGGCATCCGGCGTCAGGCGCCAGCTGAAGACGACATGCCCGGAGGGGCCATCCAGTTCAAATTCGATTTCGTGGGGCAGTCCGTTGAGGAAGGGCTTCTGGATGGCGCTATCCCAGATGGTGCACATCGGTTCGGGAAATCCAAGCTCATGGTGGGTCTTGCCGATGAATGCGGCGGCTGGCAGACCGGTCACATCGATGACGTTTTAGGAAACAAAGAGATGGCGGCCTTCCCGGTCGAAGCGCATGATCACGTCAGGCAGCGCCGCAATCAGGGTGCGTTGCGCTTCCTCGCTGGCCTTCAGAGCCGCCTCGGCCCGTTTGCTTTCGGTAATGTCGTCGTAGAGGCCCAGCACGCCAACGACCCTCCCCTGCGCATCGCGCAACGGCAACTTGGAGGTGCGTAGCCAGATGGTCTTGCCCTGCGGCGTGGTTTGCGGCTCCTCGTAATTGATTCGCCCCAGCCCGGTGCGCATGACCTCCCGATCGTCCGCACGGTAAAGTTCGGCCTGCCCAGCCCAGCCCATGGCAAAGTCGTCCTGGCCGATCAGTTCCGCCGGGCTTTGCTTGCCGGCATCGCGGGCAAACAGCGGGTTGCAGCCCAGGTAGCGGCTGTCACGATCTTTCCAGAAGACGCGGACCGGTGCAGTGTCGATGACCTGCTGCAACAAGTCGCGCGATGTGGCGAGCGCCGCCGACATCTCCTGCAAAGCCAGGGCGGCGGCACGGCGCTCGGTGATATCGCGGGCGAAGCCGACGCTGCCCACCACGCTGCCCGAAACGTCGAAGACCGGCGCCTTGTAGGTCTCGTACCATTTTCGGATGCCGTCGGCGTCGATGATTTCTTCCTCGACGTACTTCTTTTTTCCGGAAGCGAGGACGGCACGATCGTCTGCTCGGTAGCCTTCGGCCAGCTCGGCGGGCGCAATGTCGAAGTCGTCCCTGCCAACCAGTTCGTCGGCGTTGCGCTGGCCGAACAACTGAACGAACTCCTGGTTGACGGCGAGGAAACGGCTCTCGGTATCCTTGAGCCAGACGGCAAAGGGGAAATTGTCGAGCAGGGCGCGCTGGTACTGCTCGCGCTGCTGCAGTTCGTGTTCATTCCGCTTGCGCTCGTCGATATTGATCGAATAACCCGCACCCAGCAGAGGGCGACCGACCGCATCGCGCTGCACCACCCGGCCCACCGATTGCAGCCAGTGGTAGCCGCCGGCGTTGTCGTCGAAGCGATATTCGCAATCGAAACCGCGCGTGTCGTCAGGCTGCAGCACCTGCTCCAGCATGGCCATGAACCGCGGCAGGTCATCGGCGTGCACCCGCGCCAGCCAGCCAGTCAATGAGTCCGGGGCATCGGCTGCCTCCAGCCCCAAGCTGGTCAGGGCGCTGCCATCGTAAGCCAGCTTGTCGGTGGTGAAGTCCAATTCCCAGATCAGGACCTTGGTGGCTTCCATGACCAGGGCGAGACGGCTCTCCGCCCGTTTCTGCTGCGACAGGTCGATGTCGATGCAATACATTTCCGGGCCGTTCGGGCCCGGTTGCATGACATGGCTGGAAAATACCGGGACCGCAGTGCCTTCCTTGTGGCGCAGGAGCAGTTCCGCCGGCGGGATGGCCTGTCCGCCGGCAAGCCAGCCGTTTACGGCATTGATCACGCCCTGGCGCATTGCATCGGGGATGATCAGGTCTTCGAGCCGGCGGCCGAACACTTCCTCACGCGAGTAGCCGTACAGGTCTTCGCTGGCGCGGTTCCAGAAAATCACCCGACGCTCTGGGTCATAGCCTTGGACAGCGATGCTCGGCGTGCTTTCGAACAGCGTCCGGAAGCGCTGCTCACTTGCCTTGAGCGCCTGCTCGCGTTGCTTCTGCTCGGTGATGTCGCGGGCAATGCCATAGAGGCCGACGATCTCGCCGGCGTCGTTGCGGATCGGGTACTTGCGATTGTCCACCCAGCCCTTGCGGCCCTCCTTGGAGAGATACTCCTGAACCTCATTGACCGCCTCGCCGCCAGCGAAGAGTTGCTTTTCCAGCCTGTAGTAGGCATCGGCAAATGCCTCGGGGAAAATATCGTAGTCAGTCTGGCCCAGCAGGTCGGTCCAGTGCTCGGCCGGATCGCATAGCGCCACCAGGGTCTGGCTGGCGCCGGTCAAGACATGGTTGCGATCCTTGAAAAAGATATAGTCATCGGTGTTTTCCATCATCGCCCGGAAGTTGGCCATGTCGGCCGCATCATCGAGCGTGCGCGGCAGGCTCTTGGCGTCTACCAGCAGCAGATCGAGGATAACGCCTTCCGCAGTCGCCGATCTTTCATAACTACACTTGACGCAACGTATCCGGCCGTTGGCTTGGCGCAGTCGCAGATTAGCAACTTGGTGGGTGGCCGTTGCTTGCGGTGTGAACAACTGGGCAGCAATATCCTCATCGTCGACATGAATACGCTCTCTTAAATCAGCCGTTCCCGCGTGGAAGGCTTGTGCGTCGAAACCCAGCAAACGTTGCGGATCGCCGTCGACGGAATCAAAAGCAACCACATCATGGAAAATGCGGTAACGAAAATGTGCATCGAGAGGCGCAGAAGAAATGGGGTTCATCGCTGTATGGCAAGCAGCCTAAATGTTTCCTGAAGCGGCTCTGCAGGTTATCCATTACCAGAATGTTTACTTGTGGGCAGTATATGTGAGGATCGGGCTTTCAGCAGGTTACAAGTTGCGCAGCCACCCGGAAGTTCAAGATTCACTGCTCTCTCAAATCCAGGACCAGGTTCAACACCGCGTGCTGGGATGGTTCCTCGCCCCTACCCAGCCAGCACCAACGCCAAGATTCATTCCGGATACCAAAAAAAAGCCCGTGACAAGCACGGGCTGAGGGCGTGCCCGGACCCATCGGACCGGGCGCGGAGGAGTGTCAGGCGCCCAGGAGGTCGTTCATGCGCTTGACGAAGCCGGCCGGGTCGGCCAGTTGGCCTCCGTCGAGCAGCACGGCCTGGTCGAACACCAGCTTGGCCAGGTCTCCGAAGCGTTCGTCCTGCTCGCTGTCCAAACGCTTCACCAGGCCGTGGCCCACGTTGATTTCCAGAATGGGCTTGGATACCGGGGCATTTTGGCCCATGGACTTGAGCATCCGGGCCAGGTGGCCGCTCATGTCGTTCTCGTCGGCCACCAGGCAGGCGGGGGAATCTACCAGCCGGTTGCTGACCCGGACTTCCTTCACGTCTTCTTTCAGGGCTTCCTGAATGCGTTCCACCAGGGCCTTGGCCTCTTCGGCCTTGGGGGTGTCGGCCTCGGCGGCATCCTCCGCCTCGGCTTTCACGGCGGACAGGTCCAAGTCGCCCTTGGCCACGCTGGCCAGGGACTTGGCGTCGTACTCGTGCAGGTGGGACACCAGCCATTCGTCCACCCGATCGGTCAACAGCAAGACCTCGATACCCTTCTTGCGGAAAATTTCCAGGTGGGGGCTGGATTTGGCAGCCGCCAGGGTATCAGCGGTGATGTAGAAGATCTTGTCCTGGCCGTCCTTCATGCGGCCGATGTAGTCGGCCAGGGAAACCTTGGCTTCGTCGCTGGTGGTGGAGCGGAAGCGGCAAAGCTTGGCGATGCGCTCCTTGTTGGCGAAGTCTTCGCCCACGCCTTCCTTGAGCACTTCTCCGAAGTTCTCCCAGACCTTGGCGTAGTCTTCCGCCCGGTTTTCGGCCAGGTTGTCCAGCAGGTCCAGGGCCTTCTTGACGCAGCCGGAGCGGATCATTTCCATGTCCTTGGTCTGCTGGAGAATCTCCCGGGAGACGTTCAGCGGCAGGTCAGCGGCATCGATCACCCCGCGCATGAAGCGCAGGTAGGCGGGCATGAGCTTGCGGGCGTCTTCCATGATGAAGACCCGCTTCACGTAGAGCTTGACGCCGGTCTTGGCCTCCCGGTCCCACAGGTCGAAGGGGGCGTGGGCCGGCACGTAGAGCAGCACGGTGTAGTCCTGGCGGCCTTCGACCCGGGCGTGGGTCCAGGCCACCGGGTCTTCGTAGTCGTGGCCGACGTGCTTGTAGAAGGCCTTGTATTCGTCCTCGGTGATGTCGTTCTTGGACCGGGCCCACAGGGCGTTGGCCTTGTTGATGGTTTCTTCCTCGCCTTTTTCATTGATGAAGACGATGGGGATGGCGATATGGTCGGAATACTGGCGGATCACGGACTTGATGCGCCACTCCTCCAGGAATTCGGACTCCTCCGGCTTCATGTGCAGGATGATCTCGGTGCCCCGGCTGTCCTTGTCCACCGTTTCCAGGCTGTATTCACCCGCCCCTTCGGATTCCCAGCGCACGCCGTGTTCCTTGGTGAGGCCGGCGCGTCGGGTGGTCAGGGTCACCTTGTCGGCGACGATGAAGCTGGAATAGAAGCCCACCCCGAACTGGCCGATCAACTGGGCGTCCTTCTGCTGGTCACCGGTCAGCTTGCCGAAGAATTCCTTGGTGCCCGACTTGGCAATGGTGCCGATGTGCTCGATCACTTCCTGACGGCTCATGCCGATGCCGTTATCCCGCAGGGTGAGGGTCTTGGCCTCCTTGTCCACGCTGATCCAGATCTTGAGCTCCGGCTGGTCTTCATACAGGGCCCCATCATTCAGGGCCTCGAAGCGAAGCTTGTCGGCCGCGTCGGCGGCGTTGGAACACAGTTCCCGGAGAAATATCTCCTTGTGGCTGTAGAGGGAGTGGATCATCAGGTGAAGGAGTTGCTTCACCTCGGTCTGGAATCCCAGGGTTTCTTTTACGTTCTCGCTCATCGTGACTGTCTCCGCGTGGCTTGGCATAACAATAAACTCAAAAAACAGTCCTTCAGATAGGGTTAAGGTCCGGCATTTCAAGAGCCGGGGCAAACCGGGGACTGATCCGTACAAAAGGCTTCACAATGGGGTAATCTCTCCCGGCGAGGATGGGCCGGCACGGATGCGCGCCCATCCTCACCCAGCACATACCGCCAAGACAGACCCAATAACGACCTAGGAGACCACGATGAACCTGATCCAACGTGTCCAAGCCATCCTGCTCAAACCCAAGGAAACCTGGCCCCAGATCGAGGCCGAACCCGCCAGCACGGCTTCCATCTACACCGGCTACATCATGATTCTGGCCCTGATTCCGGCGCTGGCAGGCTTCATCGGCATGTCCCTGATCGGTGTCAACACCTTTGGCGTCTCCTTCCGGGTACCCATCCTCCAAGGCCTGGCCCAACTGGTGGTGGGCTATGTGCTGTCCCTGGTCATGATCTATGTGATCGCCCTGATCACGGATGCCCTGGCGCCCACCTTCGGTGGCCAGAAGAACCGCCTGAATGCCTTGAAACTGGTGGCCTACGGCAGTACCGCCGGCATGGTGGGAGGCATCTTCAACCTCATTCCCATGCTGTCCGTCCTGGGCATCCTGGCGGCGCTCTACAGCATCTATCTCATCTACACCGGACTGCCCACCCTGATGAAGAATCCGGAGGGCAAGTCGCTGCCCTACACGGCCGTGATCATCGTCTGCGGCATCCTGGCCGGCCTGGTGATCGGCGCCCTGTCAGCCCTGTTCACACCCACCCCGGCCATGAATCTGGGGGATGCCAATCCCGGCGTCACCATCGAAACGCCCGAAGGCAAGGTGCATCTGGATACCGACAAGATGGAAGATTGGGGCAAGCGCATGGAAGAGGCCGGCAAGGAGATGGAAGCCGCCCAGCAGTCCGGCGATCAGGCCGCCATGGAAGAGGCCATGAAGAAGATGCAGAACATGGGGATCACCGCCCAACCGGCCCAGCCCTCGGAATGACCCCCCGGGCGTAGCGGTCAACCGGCGCCGCCACGGAACGGGCGCCGGAGGCGAAAGCGCTATCTGAGGCCGAGCACGTCCTGCATGTCGTAGAGCCCGTTGTCGGCCGTCGCCAGGAATCGGGCAGCACGCAGGGCTCCCTGGGCAAAGGTCATGCGACTGCTGGCCTTGTGTGTGATCTCGACCCGCTCGCCCATGGTGGCGAACAGGGCTGTGTGGTCGCCCACGATGTCGCCCCCCCGCACGGTGGCAAAGCCGATGGTGGAGGGTTGCCGCTCCCCGGTCACCCCTTCGCGCCCGTACACGGCGCAGTCCTTCAAATCCCGGCCCAGGGCCTGGGCCACCACCTCGCCCATGCGCAGGGCGGTGCCGGACGGGGCATCCACCTTGTGCCGATGATGGGCCTCGATGATCTCGATGTCGTAGCCTTCGTTGAGGATACGGGCCGCCGTGTCCAGCAGCTTGAATACCAGATTCACCCCTACGCTCATGTTGGGTGCAAAGACGATGGGTACCTGGCGGGCGGCGGCTTCGATGGCGGCCTTGCCGGCGGCGTCAAATCCGGTCGTGCCGATGACCAGCGGGACCCGGGCCCGGACACAGGCTTCCAGATGGGTCAGGGTGGCCTCGGGCCGGGTGAAATCGATCAGGGCGTGGGCGCCGGCCAGAGCCTCGTCCACCTGATCGGTGATCAATACGCCATTGGCCGCGCCGGTATATTCCCCGGCATCCCGGCCCAACGCTCCGCTCCCCGTCCGATCCAGGGCCCCATGCAGACGCATGTCCGGTGCAGCGGCCACGGCCTCCAGCAGGGCCTTGCCCATGCGGCCGGTCACGCCGGCGATGACCATGTTCATGCTCATGGGGTCACCTCCGGTACCGGTGCCGGTGCCTGGCCGCCGGACAGGGCCTGGACATCCCCCTCCACGGCCGCCAGGCGGTCATTCTCGAACAGGATCGCGATACGTCGTTGTTCCAATACCTTGCCACCTTTTTCCAGGCGATAGACATAGTCCCAGCGATTGGTGCGGAAAGGTTCCACCACCAGGGGCGTGCCCAGGACGAAGCGCACCTGGTTGGGGGTCATGCCCGGCTTCAACTTGGCCAGCATCTCGGTGGTCACGAAATTGCCCTGCTGAATCTCGATCTTGTGGGGAGACAGGCGCTCGATGGGGTTGGGCCAACTGCCGCATGCAACCAGCAGCGGGGCAAAAAGCAACAAGACAAGTAGGGGCTTCATGGATTAGGCGTGGATGACTCGGTCGCGCTATGATAACCCGCTCGGACCAACTACGGCAGACGCCCCACGACAATGACCAACGGAGACCAACTCAAGAGCATGGGCCTGAAGGCCACCGGCCCCAGGATGAAGATATTGCAGTTGTTCGAAGATCAGGCCCATGATCATCTGACAGCCGAGGACGTGTACCGCTTGCTCATGACCGAGAATACCGACGTGGGCCTGGCCACCGTATACCGTGTGCTGACCCAGTTCGAGCAGGCTGGCCTGCTGGTGCGGCACCGGTTCGACAATGACAAGTCGGTCTACGAACTGAACAAGGGGGGTCACCATGACCATCTGCTCTGCATACAGTGCGGACGGGTGGAAGAGTTTTACGACTCTGAAATCGAGCGCAGGCAAAAAAAGATTGCCGCCGACCGGGGCTTCAAGATCCACGACCATTCCCTGTACTTGTATGTGGACTGCATCAAGCCTGACTGCCCCCACAAGAAGGGTGACGACTAGCCGCCTGCCGGACGTCAGACCGGCGCCTGGACACCAGGCACGGCCAGCATTTCCCGGGCATGGCTCCGGGTCGTCTCGGTGATCTGAACCCCCCCCAGCATCCGGGCCACTTCCTCCACCCGGGCCCCGGCGTCCAGCTCGCATACCTCGCTTGAGGTGCTTGCCCCGCGGCTGGTCTTGCTCACCCGATAATGCCGGTCGGCCCTGGCGGCCACCTGGGGCAGGTGGGTCACGCAGAGCACCTGGTGACGCTGGCCCAGTTCAGCCAGCAACCGGCCCACGACCTCGGCCACCGCCCCGCCGATGCCCGCATCCACTTCATCAAAGATCAAGGTGGTGGCCCCGGCCTGTTTGGACAGGACGGTTTGCAGGGC
>DYHB01000045.1:0-330 GCA_020724415.1 Thiobacillus sp. | reverse complement strand
CCGGGACAGTTCCCCCCCGGATGCCGTCCTGGCCAGGGGTTTCATGGCCTGACCGCCATGGGGAGACACCATGAATTCCACGCTTTCCAGCCCCCCTGCGTCAGGATGCTCCAGGGCACTGAGAGTCACGCCCAACGCGCCCCCCTTCATGGCCAAGGCCTGCATGGACGCAGTCACGGATTTTTCCAGAGCGGCCGCGCCCCGGCGACGCTGTTCCGACAGTTTCCGGGCTGCAGCCTGATAGGTCTCGCCCGCCGCAGTGGCCTGCCTGGCCAGGAAATCCAGGTCCGTGCTTTTTTCCAGTTGATCCAGTCCTGCACGGGCTTCCGT
>DYHB01000185.1:2402-2569 GCA_020724415.1 Thiobacillus sp. | reverse complement strand
GCATTGCGACCGCTGTCCTTGGCCCGGTACATGGCAATGTCCGCCTCCCGGATCAGATCCTCGACCCCCTCGCCATCCTTGGGGAAGATGGACACCCCGATGCTGGCCGTGGTGACAAAATCCCGGCCATCCACCCGGATGGACTGCTCCAGGGCCACGCGCACCTT
>DYHB01000185.1:0-2392 GCA_020724415.1 Thiobacillus sp. | reverse complement strand
AGACCCTGGCTGCCCGCCGTATCCAGATCACCCGCCAGCTCCGGCAACAGGATCACGAACTCATCCCCGCCAAACCGGGCCACGGTATCCTCGGAGCGCAGCAGATGGATCAGGCGCTGGGCGACTTCCCGCAACACCCCATCGCCCACGCTGTGACCATAGACATCATTCACCCGCTTGAACTGGTCCAGATCCACGAACAGCACCGCGCCGATGCGTCCTACCCGCCGGTTGACCGCCATGGACTGACCCAGGCGATCCAGGAACAAGGCCCGGTTGGGCAGCCCGGTGAGGGCATCGTGATAGGCCAGATGCTGGACCTGGGCCTCGATCCGCGTCCGTTCGGTAATGTCCGCCGTGGTGCCGAACATGCGTACCGGCCGGCCCTCGGCATCGAACATCACCTTGCCCAGTTGCTCGACGATGCGCTCGTCGTCCGGGCCCGACACCCGGTGCACCACCTGATAGGGCCGGGTCTCGGCCGGGTCCATGGCCCGCTGCATCTCCGCCATCACCCGTTCCCGGTCATCGGGATGCACGGCACTCAGAAAATTGTCCGAACTCGGCTCCACCGACCCCGGGGCATAGCCCAGCAAGCGGAACTCCTCGTCCGACCAGGCCGCGTGTCCCGTCTGCAGATCCAGGCTCCAGTTGCCGATGCGCGCCAGGGCCTGGGCCTCCTTCAAATGCTCCTCGCTCTGCTGCAAAGCCTGTTCGGAACGCTTGCGCTGGGTAATGTCATGGGCAATGCCCAGCACCCCGATGAAGCGCCCCTGGCTGTCATGCATGGGCGTCTTGGTGGTCTCGAACAGGCCCTGGTAGCCATCGGAACGGAAGGTCAGCCACTCCTCGTTCACCATGGGCTTGCCCGCCTGCATGGCCAGGCGATCATGCTCCCGGAAGGAATCCGCCACGGCCCGGTCCACGAAATCGTAGTCCGTCTTGCCGGCAATCTCCTCCTCCCGAGCCCCAAAGAAGGCCTCGAAACGCGGGTTGCAAGCCAGGTAGACCCCCTCCGGATCCTTCAGCCAGACCAGATCGGGAATGGTGCGAATCAAGGACCGGAAAAAGCCATGCTGCCGGCCCAGGGCCTCGTCCGCCGCCCGCAAGCGCACCAGGTCATCCTCCAGCCGGGCAGTCTGGGCCCGCACCCGGCGACGCAGCACGGCATTGAAAACCCCCACCAGCAGGATCACCGCCAGGCCGCCGCCCGCCACCCACGCCCACCAGCCGGGCCGCACCGTCGCCGGCGGCTGGGCCATCCAACGCGTCATCACCCGGTAATAAGGCGACGCCTCCAGGCCTTTCCAGTCCACAAGATGCCGGTTGATGGCCGCCAGCAAATCCCCGTTCTCCCCCGCCCGGGCAGCAAAGAACAACTGGGCCGGCTGGAAAATGACCGACGACGCCTTCAACCCGTAGCGCCGGGCATTCAGCTCGCCAAAGAAATGATTCGCCGCCGCCCCATCGGCCTCCCCCCTGGCCACCCGGGCAAAGCCCTCGTCCATGGAATCCACCGGCACCCAGGACACCCCGATGCCAAAGGCCGCGAACAAGCTGGCCAGATGCTCCTGCTGGATCGACCCCGCCATCACCGCCACCCGCTTGTCCTTCAACGCCAGCAGCGATTCCACCGTACTGCCCCCAGGCACATACAAGGCAGACCAACTGTACAAGGCCGGCTCGGCATGGAACGCCATCCGGCGCTCCCGCGCCTCCGTCCGCGCCACATCCGGCATCAGGTCGATCCGCCCCGCCTCCAGGGCCGCCAGGCACTCCGCCCAATCACACGGCACCCCGCGCAAGGACCAGCCCTCCTCCCGGGCAATTTCGGCCAGCAAATCACCAAAAATGCCCGCCGGCTCGCCCCCCGGACCCAGCAACAGCTTGGGCGGATTCTCATACACCCCCACCCGCACCTCACGCCCCCCCGTCCCGGGCGGCTCAGCCCAACTCAGCCCGGAAACGGCCAACGCCAGCGCCCAAGACAGCCCCGCGGCCCAAAATGCCGGCCGGAACAAGGAAAGCGCACGAAGCGTGAAGCTAGAGTGGATAACAGGCCTCTTGAAATGAAAAATCGCTAACGGACACGCGAATCGATTCACGAATCACCCAATCGCGGCTTCCGCCGCTCCCACACACAAAGACTCGCAGGCGTGGCAAAGACCGCGGCGGGAGCGAATCAGCACCTCCCGCCCATAAAAACATTATGCCCCCAAAGCCGGGCAAACAAGGGCAGCCCCCCACCGGCCGCACGACATAACCATAAGCATAACAAGGATAAAGCCCGCCCCACAGAACCTTGAAGCCCGCCCCACCAATCTTGGCCATGGCGCAAAACTGCGCTACGTCACTGTAGGGCCGGCTTCAGCCGGCCGCTTTTCCCAGCCAC
>DYHB01000184.1 GCA_020724415.1 Thiobacillus sp. | reverse complement strand
TTGTTGAGCAGGAAACCGCCCTCCCCGCGCACCCCCTCGGTGATCAGGCTGCCCACCTCCGGGATGCCGGTGGGGTGGAACTGCCAGAACTCCATGTCCTCCAGGGGCAGACCGGCGCGCAGCACCATGCCCAGGCCATCGCCGGTGTTGATGTGGGCGTTGGTGGAATGACGGAAGATGCGGCAGGCGCCACCGGTGGCCAGCAGGGTGGCCCGGGCCTCGAACAGCCAGGGCTGGCCGGTCTCGATCTCAAGGGCGGTGACGCCCAGCACGGTGCCCTCCTCGTCCCGCATCAGGTCAAGGGCGAAAAACTCGTCGAAGAACTGGGTCCGGGCGGCGATGTTGCGCTGGTACAAGGTATGCAGCAGGGCGTGGCCGGTCCGGTCCGCCGCCGCACAGGTCCGGATGGCCTGCTCGCCGCCGTAGTTCTTGGACTGGCCGCCGAAGGGACGCTGATATATCTTGCCGTTTTCCAGGCGGGAAAAGGGCAGCCCCATGTGCTCCAGCTCGTACACGGCGGAAGGCGCGTTGCGGCACATGAATTCGATGGCATCCTGGTCGCCCAGGTAGTCCGAGCCCTTGACCGTGTCGTACATGTGCCAGTGCCAGTTGTCCTCGGACACGTTACCCAGGGCCGAGGTGATGCCGCCCTGGGCGGACACGGTGTGGGACCGGGTGGGAAAGACCTTGGAAATCAGGGCCACCTTCAGGTCGGCCTGGGCCAGTTGAAGGGCCGCTCTCAGGCCGGAGCCTCCGCCGCCGATGATCACTGCATCAAAAGTCCGCTTGGGAATCATTGCACGCTCCAGAGGATGTCGATGGCCCAGACCAGGCAACCCAGGTAGAGCACGGCGAAGATGAAGTACAGAACCAGGCGCGGCCAGACGCAACGGGCGCAATGCACGTAGTCGATGAAGATCTCGCGCAAGCCGATCCAGGCGTGGGACAGCAGGGAGACGACGAACAGCAGGCTGGCCACCTTCATCCAGACCGGGGCGAACAGGCCGCGCCAGGTCTCATGGTCCATGGTGTCGACAGCCAGGGCACAGACGGCGAAAACCGGGATGAACAGGGCCATGTAGACCGCGCTGGCGCGCTGGAACAGCCACATGTCCAGACCACGATGGGCACCACCGACACGTCTCATGACAACCCCCAGAACAGAATGGCCAGCACCAGGGCAGCCACCAGGCTCAACCAGGCCGTCTGGCGGGCACGCGTCTTCTCTTCGCCCCAGCCCACATCGAAGCCCAGATGGCGCAGGCCGGCAAACAGGTGGTGCAGCAAGGCCCAGGTCAGGCCGAGTCCGATCAGCCAGCCCAGCCACCCGCCGAAGAAGCCGGCCACGGCGGCGAAACCCTCGGGCGACTCCAGGGACAAGGCCAGGGCGTACAGCAGGAAGGGTACTGCCAGGGCCAGGCCGGCGCCGGTAGCCCGGTGCAGGATGGAAACGAAGCCGCCAATGGGTAGGCGGATCTGCCTCAAGTCCAGGAAGAAGGGACGCTGGGGGGTCATGACGACTCCCCCGCCGCCTCCGCGACCGCCTTGGGCACCCAGTCGATCAGACGCGGATCGAAGGGCTTGGGAATGATGTAATCCGGGCCGAAGGCCAGGCTGTCCAGGTTATAGGCCTTCAACACCTCGTCGGGCACGGGCTCCCGGGCCAGGTTGGCCAGGGCCCTGGCGGCGGCGATCATCATGGGCTGGGTGATGGCCCTGGCCCGGGCGTCGAAGGTGCCCTTGAAGATGTAGGGGAAGCCCAGGACGTTGTTCACCTGGTTCGGGTAATCGGACCGCCCGGTGGCCATCAAGGCATCGTCCCGGGCCTCCTTGACCTGGGCCGGGGTGATCTCAGGGTCGGGGTTGGCCATGGCGAACAGGATGGGTTTGGCGGCCATGGACTTGACCATGTCCTGGGACACCAGATTCGGGCCGGACACGCCGATGAACACGTCGGCGCCCTGCATGGCATCGGCCAGGCTGCGCATGTCGGTGGTCTTGGCGAATTCCTGCTTGTGGGCGTTGAGGTCGCTGCGGCCGCTGTGGATCACCCCCTTGGAATCCACCAGGGTCATGTTTTCCTTCTTGCCGCCCATGGCAATCAAGAGGCGCATGCAGGCCAGGCCTGCGGCACCTGCCCCCAGACAGACCAGCTTGATGTCATCCAGTAGCTTGCCCTGCACTTCCAGGGCGTTGATCAGACCGGCGCACATCACCACGGCGGTGCCGTGCTGGTCATCGTGGAAGACCGGAATGTCCAGGCGTTCCTTGAGCGCCTGCTCGATCTCGAAGCAATGGGGCGCGGCAATGTCTTCCAGATTGATGCCGCCGAAGGTGGGCGCGATGTTGACCACCGTCTCGATGAAACTCGCCACGCTTGGGGCCGCCACCTCGATGTCGAACACGTCGATTCCGGCAAAGCGCTTGAACAGCACCCCCTTGCCTTCCATGACCGGCTTGGACGCCAGGGGGCCCAGGTTGCCCAGGCCCAGGATGGCGGTGCCGTCGGTGATCACCGCCACCAGGTTGCCCTTGTTGGTGTAGCGGTAGGCGTTGGCCGGATCCTTGTGTATTTCGCGCACCGGCTCGGCT
>DYHB01000044.1 GCA_020724415.1 Thiobacillus sp. | reverse complement strand
CTTGCGCTTGATGATGGTGCCGAAGAACAGCACGGCATAGGCTACCCAGACCACGGCGATCAGGAGGTCGATGGGCCATTCCAGTTCGGCATATTCCTTGCCGCTGGTGATGCCCAGAGGCAGGGTCACGGCCGCCAGGACGATGATCAGTTGCCAGCCCCAGAACACGAAGGCGGCAAGACCGTCAGACAGCAGGCGCACTTGGCAGGTGCGCTGGACAATGTATAGGGAGGTGGCGAACAAAGCAGAGCCGCCGAACGCGAAAATCACCGCGTTGGTATGCAGCGGGCGGATACGCCCGTAGGAAAGATACGGAGCAAGAGGCCCCAGAGCCTCGGTTATGGTTGGCCAGATGAGCTGGGCGGACAGAATGACGCCCACAAGCATTCCGACAATGCCCCAGACGACCGTCATGATGGCAAATTGTCGGACGACCTTGTAGTTGTATGTAGCTTCCATACGGGTCTCCTTCGCAGGTGAGGGGGTGATATTTATATACGCCGATAAATCGACACCGGAATCTTAAAACGCTCTTGATATAAGTCAACCATAAATACTAGTGACGAGCGGTTATTTTTACTGGAAAGGCGTTGGGAATTAATTTTTCTTATGGTTGTCTTCCTGAGGTTTCTGCTTGGATGGTATATCGTCGTCGTCCATCAGGATGCGATGGGCCGGTCCCTCCATGTCCTCGAACTGGCCACTGCGCACCGCCCAGAGAAAAGCCAGGGCAATCACCGCCACCAGGACTACGCTGATGGGAATGAGGAGGTAGAGAATGTCCATGGTGATGCCCTTTCGGCTCAGGGGGTGGCTGGGGAGACTTTTTGGCCGGCCAGTTCAGGCTTCCGGCGGGTCGGGGAGCGTACGGCGGACACCCGCATGGCGTTCAGGACCACGAGCAGGGAAGAAAGGGACATGCCTATCCCGGCCATCCATGGCGTGACCAGGCCAAGTGCCGCAGCAGGGATGGCCGCGAAATTGTAGAAGGCTGCCCAGAACAGATTCTGTCGAATGATCTTCTGGGTCTTGCGGGCGATGCGCACCCCATCCGCGAGACATAGCAGCTCACTGGAAAGCAGCACCATGTCGGCGGCGGCCTGGGCGGCCTCTGCCCCCTGGTCGATGGCGATGGAGACCTGGGCCTGGGCCAGCACCGGGGCGTCATTGACGCCATCCCCGGTCATGGCCACGATGGCGCCCTGGGCCTGCATGGCCTTGACCTGGGCCAGCTTGTCCTCGGGTAGCATGCCACCCTGGGCATGCTCGATGCCCAAGTGGGCTGCCAGGGCCGCCACATTGTCTTCCCGGTCGCCCGAGAGCAAGTGCAAGCGTACTCCCATGCCACGCAGTTCCTTGACCAGAGTGAGGGCATGGGGGCGCAGCTCATCCCCCAGACCGAACCAGGCGATGGGGCCCGCTTCATCCGCCAGACCTACCAGGGTGAGGCCCGGTCCCAGGTCCGGGGCTGAATGAGCGATGAATTCCGGTGTTCCCAAACGGTAATGCCTGCCCGCCACGTCGCCTTCCACCCCTTTGCCGGGATGATTCAGCAATTGGCTGGCCGTCAGTGTGTGATCCGGGGCTGCCGCCCGCAAGGCAGTGGCGATGGGGTGGGTCGCGCCCTGCTCCAGGGCGGATATGATGGCCAGGGCATCGGATTCGGTGCCGCGCACGATATCCGAACGACGCAGCCGGAATTCCCCGGTGGTCAAGGTGCCGGTCTTGTCGAACACGAAGTCCGTGGCCCGGGCCAGGGTTTCCAGGGCGTGGCCGCGCGTGGACAGCAGGCCCAGGCGGGTCAGGCGTCCCAAGGCGGCCGTCAGGGCTACCGGGGCCGCCAGTCCGAGGGCGCAGGGGCAGGTGACCACCAGCACGGACACGGTGATCCAGAACGCACGTGCAGGATCAATGTAGTACCAGGCCAGGGCCACACCTGCGGCAATGATCAGGACGGCCAGGATGAACCAGCTGGCGACTTGGTCTGCCACCACGGCCAGACGGGGCTTTTCGGCCAGGGCACGGTCCAGCAGGCGGACGATGCCGGACAGGACGGTGTCCGCCCCGATCTTCTCCACGCGCACCACCAAAGGACTGGCCAGGTTCAGGCTACCGCCGATGACGGTGGCGCCCACCTGTTTTTCCACCGGCCGGGATTCCCCGGTGAGCAGCGATTCATCCACGTTGGACGCCCCTTCCAGGACCGACCCGTCGGCGGGGAAACTCTCGCCGGGGCCCACCATGACCACGTCGCCAGGCGACAGCTTCACGGCGGCCACGATTTCCTCCTGGCGCTCCGAGGGCCAGCCCGGCAGGCGCAAAGCGGCGGCGGGGATCAGCTTGATGAGGGATTCGGCCGCTTCGGCCGAACGCTTGCGGGCATTCATCTCCAGGAACCGGCCGGTCAGCAGGAAGAAGACGAACATGGTGACCGAATCGAAATACACCTCCCCCTGGCCGATGAAGGTGGCGTAAATGCTCGCAGCATAGGCCGCACCGACGCCCAGGGCCACGGGCACGTCCATGCCGGCGCGTTTCATCTTCATGTCGCGCCAGGCTCCCTGGAAGAAGGGCCAGGCGGAATAGAACACCACCGGCGTGGTCAGGATCAGGCTGGCGAATTCCATCAGGGCCTGGATGTCTCGGGTCATCTCCCCCTCGCCGGCCAGGTAGACCGGAACCGCGTACATCATCACCTGCATCATGCCCAGGCCGGCGATGGCCAGGCGGCGGATGGCGGTGTTGCGCTCCTTGCGGAACAATTCCTCCTGCCGGCTGGTGTCGAAGGGGTGGGCCAGGTAACCGATTTCCTGGATGGCCTGGAGAATCTGGGACAACTGGAGCCGGGAGTTGTCCCAGCGCACCCTGGCGCGATGGGTACTGAAGTTGATTTCAGCCGACAGGACACCCGGCAGTTGGCGCAGGTGCCGTTCGTTCAGCCAGATGCAGGCAGCGCAGACAATGCCTTCGAGAATCAGGCTGGCCTCGCGCACTTCGCCCTCGTTCTTCACGAAACTCTGCTGCACCTCGGGCAGGTCGTACAGTTCCAGTTTCTGCAGCTCGGCCAGGGCGTCTTCCGGTGTCTTCGGAAGGTCGGTGCGCAGGCGGTAGTAATCGGCGTTGCCCGAATCGATGATGGTCTGGGCAACCGCCTGGCAGCCGCGGCAACATGCAGGCTCGGCCCGCCCATCCATCATGATCGGGTAGTGGGTCCCGGTGGGTATGTTTTCGCCGCAGTGGAAACAGCCACCCGGGTTTTGTGCAGAGGTGTCGGTCATGGCGGATGATTCTATCAGTCTTGATTGCGTGTGATGGTTCGGGTCATGCGAATCTATGAGAGGGGTAACCGGGAGCCGGGTTCCTGGCGACGACGCTTGGATGGATGTATCCCGCCTGCCTGCCCCTGAACAATGCATGCCCAGGCTGCACTGGCTAGAATGCCGGCATGATTCCCTGGCTAGATGCCCATGCGCCTTTCCCCCCGGTCCAGCGTGCCCTGGTGGAGCCGAACGGCTTGCTTGCGGCCGGAGCCGATCTCTCCATGGCCCGGCTGCTGGCCGCCTACCGGGCCGGCATCTTTCCCTGGTTCAACCCGGGCGAGCCGATCCTGTGGTGGTCCCCCAACCCCCGGATGGTGCTGTTCCCGGAAGAGTTCAAGGTCTCCCGGTCCCTGGGCAAAAAGCTGCGTCGTCCAGACCATGAAATACGGGTGGACACCTCGTTCCCGGAGGTCATGGCGGCGTGTGCCGCACCTCGGGGCAGCCAGTCCGGCACCTGGATATCCCCGGCCATGCGGCAGGCCTACGGTCGATTGCATGAGGCGGGGCATGCCCATAGCGTGGAAACATGGATGGATGATCAACTGGTCGGTGGGCTCTATGGAGTGGCGATCGGCAAAATGTTCTATGGCGAATCCATGTTTGCACGACGCACCGATGCCTCCAAACTGGCCCTGGCCCATCTGGTGTTTCAACTGCGCCGTTGGGGGTATGGCCTGATTGACTGCCAGATGGAAACGGCCCACCTGGCTTCCCTGGGGGCCCGGGCCATCCCCCGTGAAGAGTTCGTGCATCGCTTGCAGGTGTTTGTAAACTTCGACGGAAACCCTGGCCGCTGGATATTCGATCATGACCTTTTTGCATGAACTGCCCATCCACAGACTCCAGTTCTACTTGACGGCACCCTATGCCTGCAGCTACCTGGAGGGGCGGCTGGCACGTTCCCAGGTGGCCACTCCGGGCAATCTGATCGACACGCCATTGTTCTCGGAGCTGGCGCGCCTGGGCTTTCGGCGCAGTGGCGTCCATGTGTACCGACCCCGGTGCGATCGCTGTCAGGCCTGCACCCCCGTCCGTCTTGCCGTGGACCGGTACCAGCCCAATCGCACCCAGCGCCGCTGTGCCAATCGCAACCGGGATGTCGAGATGGTCATGAAGCCCCTGGTGTTCGATGAGGCGCATTACCTGCTTTACCGCCGTTATCAAACGACCCGCCATGCCGGCGGTGGCATGGACAGCGACGACCGGGAGCAATACCGGGCCTTCCTGCTCACGAGCCGGGTGGACAGCGTGCTTCTTGAATTCAGGCTGGACGGCCGTGTCATCATGGTCAGCCTGGTGGACCGGCTGCTGGATGGCCTGTCGGCGGTCTATACCTTTTTTGATCCGGACCTGGAAAAACGCAGCCTGGGGGTGTTCAACATCCTGACCCAGATTGAACAGACCCAGCGCATGGGGCTGGACTACATCTATCTGGGCTATTGGATCAAGGATAGCCCCAAGATGGCCTACAAATCCGCCTTTCGGCCCCTGGAACACTTCTCCCAGGGGCAATGGAAGCCTTTTGAAGAGGAAGCCTGATGGCTCAATTGCCCGAGACCGCCCAACAAATTCTGACCATGCACGCCCCTTTCATCCACGCCGTGGTCAATGCCGTGCTGCAGCGCCAGTTGTTGCCGGAGCTGGCACCCATGCTGGCCGAGGCAGAAACCCGGGGCTGGTCGGCTCTGGTGGGCTGCATTCGCCAGATCATCGACGGCAAACGGGATCGCTCGGTCCTGCTGGGCCTGGATGACGAAGACAAGGTGGTGGCCGAAGCCATACTCGGCGGTATCGACAATCCCGCCACCTTGCCATCCATCCAGCAGACTCCCTCAGGAACGGCCGCCGCGCCGGGTCTGGCCGCCATGATCAGCGCGGCCGGGCGGGGCGATGTCCAGGCCTTGGGCGCCCTGGCCAGCATGGCCGAGCAGATGGTGAAGGCCGGCGGCGACATGGCCCGCCTGGGGGGTATCATGCGCCGGCTGGTGGACGGTGAGCGGGATGCAGACAAACTGGCCCGCGGCATGGGGCCTCTGGGTCGGCAATTGGTCCTGGATATCCTGGATCAGCTGGCCA
The DNA here is from genome assembly GCA_020724415.1 of Thiobacillus sp. Taxonomy (GTDB): domain Bacteria; phylum Pseudomonadota; class Gammaproteobacteria; order Burkholderiales; family Thiobacillaceae; genus JADJCP01. The sequence goes on along the minus strand of DYHB01000044.1, from coordinate 15,754 downwards.
GGAACGCCCTACACTAGGCAGGCTCCAAGAAAACAACATTTCCATGACAACCGCGAAAGAATTCCTGGTCCCGGTCAGAAAGCTTGAGATCGAGTTGGGCAAGCCTTTGCCCTGGGCCGTGTATGACGCTGACCACAACCTGCTCCTCAATCGGGGCATCGTGGTCAGTACCGAGCATCAAGTGGATGTGCTGCTGGAAGAGGGCCTGTTCCGGGAGCCCGGTCGGCCAGCGAGCGCGGCCCATTCGCGTCCCCCATCCGAGCACAAGCCTCAAGCCAAAGTCGAGAGCATAGAAACGGCCGACAACCTGAAACTCATGCCTGGGAATGCCCTGCAGTTGCAACCCATGCTGGAGGGCCAGACCGAGCGTTACTCCGTGCGCCTGATTGGGGTGATGAAGGGAAAAAGCGTCCTGGTCACGGCGCCCACGGTGGACGGCAAGCTGATCTTTATCCGGGAGGCCCAGCCCTTCCTGATTCGCGCCTTCTCGGGGCAGAACGTGTATGCCTTCAAGGCCCGGGTGTTGAAGGCCCACCACACCCCCTTTCCCTATATGCACCTCTCCTATCCGGAGACCCTCCAGGCGATGCGCATACGCAAGGCCATGCGGGCGCCCGTTCAGCTGATCGTGGCCATCACGGACAAGGAGGGGGGGCAGAGCCTGGGTGCCGGCCGCATCGTGGACCTGAGTGTCGGCGGTGCCCGCATCTATCTTGGACGTGACGTCCAGATCAAGGCGGAGCATGTCTTCATATCCTTCAAGGTCAGCCTGGATGACCATGAGGAGTACATCGCCACATCCGTGGTGATACGCTCCATCCACGACGAAGACGACGAGCAGGGCAAGCCGGTCAGGGCGCTGGGGGTCCAGTTTGATTCACTGCTGCCCCAGCAGCGACTGGCCATCATGAGCCTGGTCTATCAGCACCTGCTCAAGGAATCGGCCTGAGGTTCGGCCCGGGCTTCCACCGGGATTCCCTACAATCCAACTGCCAAATAACCATGCGCACCTATCTCAATTTGCTCCGACATGTCCTGGATCAAGGCACCCGAAAACAGGACAGGACCGGCACCGGCACCCTCTCCGTGTTTGGATACCAGATGCGCTTTGACCTGGCCCGGGGGTTTCCCCTCCTGACCACCAAGAAAGTCCACCTCAAGTCGGTCATCCATGAATTGCTGTGGTTCCTGCGGGGGGACACCAACATCCGCTACCTGAAGGAGCATGGTGTCAGCATCTGGGATGAATGGGCAGACGGGAATGGCGACCTGGGGCCCATATACGGTTACCAGTGGCGGTCCTGGCCAGCCCGGGACGGCCGGCACATCGACCAGATCGCGGAGGTGGTGGCGACCCTCAAGCACAACCCGGATTCCCGGCGCATCATCGTCTCGGCCTGGAACGTGGGCGAACTGGACAACATGAAGTTGCCCCCCTGCCACGCGTTTTTCCAGTTCTATGTGGCGGATGGCAAGCTCAGCTGCCAACTCTACCAGCGCAGCGCCGACATCTTCCTGGGGGTGCCCTTCAACATCGCCAGCTACGCCCTGCTGACCTTGATGATCGCCCAGGTGACCGGCTTGAAGCCGGGTGAATTCGTGCACACCTTGGGTGATGCCCACATCTACCTGAATCATCTGGACCAGGTGAACCTGCAACTCACCCGCGAGCCACGGCCCTTGCCGACCATGCGACTCAATCCTGCCATCACGGACATCTTCGATTTCAAGTATGAAGACTTCACCCTGGAAGGTTACGACCCCCACCCGGCCATCAAGGCCCCGGTGGCAGTGTAGAGGAGCGATGGGCGATGGCCGGTGAAAAGCAAAGGACATCCGTCATTGTGGCCATGGCGCGCAACCGGGTCATCGGCATCGACAACACCCTGCCCTGGCATTTGCCGGAAGATCTCAGGCATTTCAAGACCTTGACCATGGGCCATCACATCATCATGGGTCGCAAGACCTATGAATCCATCGGGCGCCCCCTGCCTGGCCGGACCACCGTCATCATCAGCCGCGACCCGGGCTATCGGGTGGCGGGCTGCCACACCGTGGGTTCCATCCCGGAGGCCCTGGCTCTCTGTGGCGAGGATCCGGAGGTCTTTTTCGTGGGGGGGGCCAATGTGTACAGCCAGGTGCTGGGGTATGCCCAGCGCTTGTACATCACGGAAATCCAGGCCGAATACGCGGGAGATGCCCATTTTCCCGAGATTGATCCCGGCCATTGGCGGGAGGTGACCCGGGATTGCCGGCAGACCGCCGATGGCTTGGGTTATTGCTTCCTGACCCTGGACCGGGTGGCGCCGGGCCTGCCCTGACGGGCTAAATAGTCTTCCAGCCGGGACGGTGAGTCTTCTGTGGGGCCGGCTTCAGCCGGCCGATGGAGCGGCCAGCCCCATGGGATTGAGGAACCCGTCACGCGGGCAGGGCAACGAGGCCATCGTGGCGAGCCCAGACATAAAAAAAGCGCGGACAAGCCGCGCTCTTTTTGGCCGAGAACCCGGGTTACAGGCTCAGGATCCATTTGGCGATGGCTACGGAGTCACCCTGGGCCTTGGCCTGGGGCGGCATGGGGATCTTGCCGTAGACGCCCTTGCCGCCCTTGACGATGGTGGCGGCCAGTTCTTCGGCCTTCATGCCCTTGCGCTTGGCAGCAATTTCTTTCCAAGTGGGGCCAACCTTCTTGGCGTCCATCGCATGGCAGCCGATGCAGGCATTCTTCTTCACCAGAGCCTCATCGGCCATGGCGGAACCGGCGAACAGGAGGGCGGCAGCGGTAACGGCAGCAGTCAAAGCTTTCATCTTCATCCTTTCATGCACAGTGGACATCGGATATCGATGTCTTGATTACAGTTTATGCAAATGCATTGCCTAAGCACGTGATTTACATCACTTATCCCCTGGAATTTTACTACCAGCCACCTAGGGTGCGATTTACCTGTGCGCGGGCGCCGGCATGTTACCACTTTACGACGTGAACGTTGGATAGACTGCGGCCCAAAAAGCGCTCGCCGATGGTCTGGAAACGCAAGGGGACGTCGGTGACGAAAAAATGGTACTCGGGGGCCAGGCGGGACACATTGTGCAAAGTCAATTCCGACAGCAGGTGGGCGGTCTGGTCGGCCATGGCCTCGGCCGAGTCCACCAGAGCGATGCCGGGACCCGCCACATCCTGGAGCAGGGGCTTCAACAGGGGGTAGTGGGTGCAGCCCAGGACCAGGGTGTCGACCTTCTCGGCCACGACCGGGCGCAGATACTCCTGGGCCGTCAGCCGGGTGACCGGATGTTCCAGCCAGCCTTCTTCCACCAGGGGCACGAACAGGGCACAGGCCTGGGAGGTGATGCGGGCATCCTGGGAGTGGTGGTGGATGGCCCGGCCGTAGGCATTGCTGTTGATGGTGGTGGGGGTGCCGATGACGCCGATGCGCTTGGTGGAAGAAGCGTTCAGGGCGGTGATGGCACCGGCCTCGATCACGTCCAGGACCGGGACGGGAGACAGGTCTCGCACCACCTGGGCAGAGACCGCCGCCATGGTGTTGCAGGCGATGATGAGCAACTTGACCCTGCGCTCCAGCAGGAATTGGGAAATCTGGGTGGTGTAGTGGGCGATGGTTTCCACCGACTTGACCCCGTAGGGCACCCGGGCGGTATCCCCGAAATACAGGATGTTTTCGAAGGGCAGGCGTTCCATGAGGGCGCGCACCACCGTCAGGCCGCCGACGCCGGAATCAAACACGCCAATGGGATTTTCGGGGCTGAGATGCATGGTGACCTGATGAGTATCGAGGAGGAGGATTCTATCAGGGCGCCGGCCTGGCAGAGGTGCCGGCCAGTCGGCCCAGGGCCCAGGCCACATGTTCCCGGACTACAGGGGAGGGGTCATCCCGGCGTTGTTCAAGGGCCGCGAGCGCCGCGTCGGTGGCCGGACCGTTGCCCAGGGCCACGGCGATATTGCGCAGCCAGCGCTCATGGCCGATGCGCCGTATGGGAGAGCCCGCCAGGCGTTGTTCGAACTCGGCTGCGCTCCAGGAAAAAAGGTCCACCAGGCGGGTCTGGTCCAGGGCCTGCCTGGGGTGGAAATCGGGATGTCCGGGACCTGTGGCAAAGCGGTTCCAGGGGCAGACGGCCTGGCAATCGTCGCAGCCGTATATCCGGTTGCCCATGAGGGGGCGGAGTGCCTCGGGAATGCTGCCCGGATGCTCTATGGTGAGATAGGAGATGCAGCGCCGGGCATCCAGAACGTAGGGGGCCACGAAGGCCTGGGTCGGGCAGATGTCCAGGCAGGCCCGGCATTGGCCACAGTGCCCGGTCTCGGGGGCGTCGGCGTCCAGATCCAGGTCGGTATAGAGTTCTCCCAGGAAAAACCAGGAGCCCGTCCTGGAGAGCAGCAGCGTATGCTTGCCCCGCCAGCCCAGCCCCGCCAGCCGGGCCAATTCCACTTCCATCACCGGTGCACTGTCCGTGAATGCCCGGTAGCTGAACGGACCGAATTCCAGGGCGAGGGCATCCGCCAGCCGTTGAAGCCCTTGGCGCAACACCTTGTGATAGTCGCGGCCCCGGGCATAGCGGGAGATTTCCGCGAATTCCCCGGTGACGGACGCCTGGGCCTCATCGCCTTGGGGAAAGTAATCCAGACGTACCGAGATGATGCTGCGGGTACCGGGCACCAGAAGCGTGGGGCGGGTGCGTTTGTGGCCGTGGCGGGTCATATAATCCATGGCACCGTGATAACCACGTTCGAGCCACGCCATGTACCTTGCCTCCGCCTCTCCCAACGCCACGGGTGCGATCCCGACACCGTGGAACCCCATTTGCCTGGCCAAGGTCCGAATCCGCGCCTTGCGGTCGAATGGGGGCTGCGGCGCATTGGAAGGAGGAATGGAATGATGCATGCGCCCCATGATAGCGCCAAGCAGGCCCGTTTTCTGCCGGACGAGGCGGCCACCCTGGCCTTGGGTCGAGAACTCTCTAATGTACTGGTGCCGGGCCTGGCCATATGGCTGCAAGGGGACCTGGGGGCTGGCAAGACCACCCTGGTCCGGGGCCTGCTCCGGGGCTTGGGTTACGAGGGGCGGGTGAAGAGCCCGACGTTTACATTGGTTGAACTTTATCCGCTTTCGAGCTTTAATTTATATCACTTTGATTTATATCGTTTCGCTGATCCGGGGGAATGGGCAGATGCCGGCTTCCGGGAATACTTCAACGACCAATCCATCTGTCTGGTGGAATGGCCAGAAAAGGGGGGCGATTTTTTGCCCAGGCCCGACCTGGAAGTCAGGTTGGACCTGGCGGGTGAAGGGCGCCGGGTGGAACTGGCAGGCGTGACGGAGGCGGGCAGACGATGCATGCAGCGATTGGCTACACAGGAGGGACATACCGGCGGCGATGGCAGCGCGGGCTGACTGCGTTCGGCCTTTGGCTGATCCTGCAATTTTCCCTGGCCTGGGCAGCGCACGCCATGGTGCCCGTCAAGGCCGTCCGCATGTCCTCCTCCCCGGACACGTTCAGGCTGACCCTGGAGCTGGCCGGCCCGGTAGGCTTCAAGTATTTCACCTTGCAAAACCCCCATCGCCTGGTCCTGGACCTGGAGGACGTGGAGCCCGAGGCTGCGCTGCTCGGACTGGGAAATGAACTTGCTCCCCAGGACCCCCATGTTAGTGCGCTGCGCGCAGCACTCAACCGCCCCGGGGTGACCCGGCTGGTGGCTGAGATGAAAATGGAAATGCGGCCCCGGGTCTTCGAATTGGCGGCCACGGGAGATACCGGTCATCGGCTGGTGGTGGATTTGCATCCTGCGGTCTCGGCCCCGCCCGGCGCCTCCCCCTCGACCGCCACACCCGTCAGTCAGTCCGCCGCTGCCGGTCCGGCCCTGGCGGAGAAGCCCCTGAACAAGCGCGTGGAAGAGGCTATCCGCCGTTCCGACGACCGCCCAGTTCCCCAGCCCACCAATACTCGCGGCAAGGCGACCCCCGGCTATGATCGCCTGATCACCGTGGTCATCGACCCCGGCCATGGCGGCGTGGACCCGGGAGCCATCGGTGCCAACGGTAGTTACGAAAAGGACATCACCCTGGCCATATCCCGCCGCATCAAGGCCCAGATCGATGCCCTGGAGAACATGCGTGCCGTGCTGACCCGGGACAGTGATGTCTTCATCCCCCTGCACGAACGGGTGAACAAGGCGCGACGGGTCCAGGCCGACTTGTTCGTCTCCGTACATGCCGATGCCTTCCTGAAGCCCACGGCCCGGGGTTCCTCCGTATTTGCGCTGTCCGAGAAAGGCGCGACCTCTGCGGCCGCCCGCTGGCTGGCCAAGCGGGAGAACTCGGCCGATCTGATCGGTGGCGTGAACATCGATGTCAAGGACCCCTACCTCAAGCAGACCCTGATCGATTTGTCCCAGACTGCCACCATTGCCGACAGCCTGAAGCTGGGCAAGGCGGTATTGAGCGAGCTGGAAGCCATCAACGACCTGCACAAGCGACATGTGGAGCAGGCCGGCTTTGCCGTGCTCAAGGCGCCGGACATCCCGTCCATCCTGGTGGAGACCGCCTTCATCTCCAATCCGGACGAAGAAAAGCGCTTGAATGACGAGGCCTACCAGGATCAGATGGCCGCAGCCATCGCCCGGGGCATCAAGGCCTACTTCGACGCCAACCCACCCTTGGCGCGGAGCAAGGTGGCGCAGAACATGTGACCGGATCAGGCGGGCGGGCCAGCCTTGCCCGGGGCAAGGGCATGGCTTCGTCAAAGCGCGTTGCCATACCCGCCGGCGGTTGGATACCATGGGCCATGCTGCCATTACCGGACTCATGCCCGTGCTGCCCCAAGAAATTCCCCTCAGCGCCATAGGACGACCGGAAGGACGTTCAAACACCCTGCTGCCATCCGAGGTGGATGCCGATCGCCTGCCCATGGTGGAAGTGCTGGCGGAGGTGGCCAGCAACATGAGCGCCAGCACCAATGTGGAGCAGATGCTGGTGCGCTTCCTGGAAATCATGGTACGGCTGTCCAAGGCCCAGGCCGGGGCCGTGCGGGTCCTCACCTCCGACGGCGGCCATTTGCGCATGGTGGGCTCGGTGGGCCTGAGCGACAGCCTGGTGGACAAGGAGCGCTACGTCCCCCTGGAGTGCGGCATCTGCGGCAAGGCCATGCTGAGCCAGGCGACCGAGCGGGAGAACGTGCTCAAGGTGTGCCAGAAGCAGGTGCGCCATGTCTATTTTGCCCAGAACTGCCGCCAGGTCTATGCCATACCCCTGCGCCACAAGGGCAAGGTGCTGGGGGTGTACAACCTGTTCATGGCCGACGAGGCGCCCCTGAGCCAGGATGTCAACTACCTGTTCAATTCCATCAGCGAGCATCTGGGCATGGCCCTGGAGAACGCCCGGCTGACCCGGGAAAACATCCGCATCTCCCTGATGAACGAACGGACCATGCTGGCCAACCAGATCCACGACTCCCTGGCCCAGACCCTGGCCTACGCCAAGATGCGCCTCTCGGTCCTGAACGAGGCCATGGGCGATGGCGATCAGGTGCGGGCCAACCGCTACCTGGGGGATGTGGAAGAGGCCGTGGACATGGCTTACTCCGAGCTGCGCAACCTGATCATCCAGTTCCGGGACCGGATCGATCCCCGGGGTCTGGTGCCCGCCCTCCAGGAGATGGTGGAGAGCTTCCGCAAGAAGGCCAATGCCGACGTGGATTTTCTCAATGTGGCCCAGGATGTGGTCCTGACGCCGGAAGAAGAAATCCAGGTTTTTCACATCATCCAGGAATCCCTCTACAACGTCTGCAAGCACGCCCGGGCCCGGCACGTGGTGGTCACCCTGGACCTGCACGAAGGCGAATACGTGGTCAACGTGGCCGACGACGGCGTGGGCCTGCAAAGCAGCGTATCGTCCAACATGGGCCGCAGCTTCGGCCTCACCATCATGCGCGAGCGGGCGGCCAAGCTGAACGGCAAGCTCACCCTGGAAAGCCGGCCTGCGGGCGGCACCATCATCCGGCTCAGCTTTCCCGCCCGCCTGCCCGGCCAGGAGAAAACCCCATGACCCAGCCCCGCATCATCCTGGTGGACGACCACACCCTGTTCCGCAAGGGCCTGGCGGAACTCCTGGAACGGGACGGAGATGTACGGGTGGTGGCCATGACCGGCGACCCGTCCGGCGTGGTCCCCCTGCTCAAGGAACACACCCCGGACATTCTCATCCTGGACCTGAACATGCCCGGGGAAGATGGCATCAACCTCATGCAGCAGCTCAAGGCCGACGGCTACAGCCTGCCCATCCTCATCCTCACCGTGAGCGAGGCCGAGGAAGACCTGGCCCGGGCCCTGCGTGGCGGTGCCAACGGCTACCTGCTCAAGAGCATGGAACCGGACGAGGTGGTGGAAGCCGTGCAACGGGCCATGAAAGGGGAGACCGTGGTGGCCCCCGCCATGACCGCCAAACTGGTCAGCCTGCTGGACAACAAGACCAGCCCGGCCGATTCCCTGCTGGAATCCCTCACCCAGCGGGAGCGGGAAATCCTCAGTCACTTGGCCAAGGGCGAAAGCAACAAGGCCATCGCCAGGCAACTGGACATCAGCTACGACACCGTCAAGCTCCATGTCCGCCACATCCTGGCCAAGCTCAACCTGTCCTCCCGGGTGGAAGCGGCGGTGTTCGCCGTGGAGCACAAACTCAGCCCGGGGCTGGACGGCCGCCGCTGAGATCGCCAGCGGTCTCCCTCCGAGACCCTCAAAGCCATGGACTTCCGGGACTCCCAGCAACCCCCCTGGCCCGACCCGCCGCCCAAGCCATCTGCTGGCGCCCGTACCGGAAGCCTCAAACTGGGCACCGTCCTGAAATTCGGCCTGCTGCTCATCATCGCGGCTGTGGCCATGGGGTATATCCTCCAGAAGCAAACCCCGGCACCCGATCAAGCCCTGGACAAGGCCGTCCTGGCCCGGGACATCGAAGCCGCCCGCAACGCCATCGCCCTGGGCGCCAACGTCAACCGGGCCGATGCCACCGGCTCCACCCCCCTGCATAGCGCCGCCTGGCGCGGCGACGTGGCTATGGCCCGCTTGCTGGTGGAACATGGCGCCCTGGTGGACCGGCCCGATGCCCGCATCGGCGAAACCCCCCTGCACAGCGCCGCCCGGGGCGATCACCCGGACATGGCCGCCTACCTGCTGGCCCGGGGCGCAGACCCGTCCCGGCGCACCCACACCGAAAGCCCCCAATGCAACGGCTTCATTTACCCGGCCGGATCCTCGGCCCTGGATATCGCCCGCCAGAGCGGTTATAAAAATTTAACACGGGCGTTGGAACAGCGCTGAGCTAGACGGCGGTGTTGAGCAAACTGTTGGGGACACGATCCGTAGCGGCACCAATGTTCTTCTGGGGCGGCCAAGCCGCCAGGGCGACAGGCAGATTCGCCGCCGCTCGCTCGATCCTGATGGGTTTCTGGCGCGATTTGTCGCAGCCATGATGTGAAGAAACGGGCGTGATCAGCAACTGCAAAGGTCGGGAAGCTCGAAAGCCGGTGGTTGGTGCCGCCATGAAATCGCTTGCTCTGGACAGCATTTGGGTGAACATACGGCTCACCCAAGCACACGGCTCCCCCAAGTTGTCGACCGCCTGGAAGTTGTAGAGATACTGGTCGCGGGTGTGAATCAAGGTACCCACCTCAGCACCTACCCCGGCACCTCCACCGATCGTAAAGCCATTCGGTGTGATGCCACGCTGGGGAAAATCGATCGACACACTGACACTCCCGAGCAACCTGTCCGAGAAATTCACGCTCTTGCCTTTGTCGATGGCCGACTGCCGTACATTGGGGTCATCGCCCTTGGTGCCGAAGCGGTAACCGTACTAGGCGTGGTGCACACCGCATGTACGTGCCCACCCGGCAGACAAACTCCGGCCGGTTGAACTGCCCCACCGGGATCCTGTCCGGGCATCCCGACGCAATCATGGACATGATCGATTCAAGACAATGGGAAAGCTGCCGATACACTCCCATACGCTTGGGCCTTTCCTTCCTCAGCCAAGGTGGCGAGTGTAGGATGCCACGACACCCCGCTTCCAACTGCATAACAGTCACTCATGTAAACGGATAGCCATGACATCACTGCTGAACTCCCCGGGCATGCAGCGCTTCAGCGAATTGCAACCCATTGCAGTGAACACCCTGGCCGCTCGAATCCTGCGTGACCCTGCCTTCCCGTATGCTCAACTGGGGTCTGGCGGCCCCCAGGCCTGTCATGACGACTTGAGCTTCCATCTGGAATTCCTGCGTGGCGTCCTTGAATGTGGATTGTCGCAGACCATGGTTGAATACCTGCTGTGGTTCAAGGATGTCTTGACTGTCCGAGGCTTGCCCACCGAACACATTGTCACGACGCTCGATTGGATGGCCGAATTTTATTCCGGGCAAATGGCCAACGACGACGGCAAGACCGTGGCACAGACAGTACTGTCGGTCCGCGACAGCTACCTCGCTTCAGACCCTGAGTCGAACCATCCATCCCCGCCCCTCGCACCCGTTCCATGGCCAGAAGCGGATGCCTTCCAAGCAGCATTGCTGGCAGGCGACCGGCATGAATCCCTCGCCATCGTCAGGAGATGCATGGCCTCCGGGAACAGTTTGATCGAGACTGAATTGCACGTGGTGCAGCCTGCCTTGTACCGCATTGGTGAGAAATGGCAGCAAAATCAAGTGACTGTCGCTCAGGAGCATCTGGCCACTGCGGTGGCCCAGGCAGTGATGACATCGGCCCTGATGATGTCGCAGCCAGTTCCGCCGATTGGCAAGAAGGTGCTGCTCGCCTGCGTGGAGGGCAACGACCATGCCGTAGGCCTCCAGATGGTGGCCGACGCCTTCCTGCTATCAGGCTGGGAGGTCAAGAATCTGGGGGCAAACACACTGTCCCAGGCACTCGTTGAGCAGGTAATCGCATGGCGCCCCAACCTTCTCGGCCTGTCGGTATCCTTCCCCCAGCAGCTTCATGCCGTGCGTTCGGTCATGGCTGAACTTGATTCGCATTTGGGGCAGGCACGACCTGCCGTCATCGTCGGTGGACTTGCCATAAATCGATTCAAGCAACTAGCCACAGCCGTCGGTGCGGCAGGCACGGCCAGCGACGCACAGGTGGCGACCGATATGGCAATGAGCCTTGTCAGGGAGCTGGACACATGAGCATGGCCGGTCTGGATTTCAATCACCTGCGTTCCGTAGCCCTGGCACGTCTCGCCCCCAACGGTGTGTTGCTGGAGGCAAATGCAGGATTTCTGCGCTTGCTTGCCTCGCCGGACCAGGCAGTGGCTGATGATCCTGTCGGGAGTTGCATTGCCAGCGCATTCATTCAGCCTGATTTCAGGACTCTGGCCAGGACTGCGAGGGAAGCGGAGGGCTACCAGGGCTTGATGACCATCGGCCAATATGATGGCAAGACACGAACCCTCATAGGCCGTGTCGTTGAGAACGAGAATGGCCTGAGCATCCTCGCGGAGCATGACATTGAGGAAGCCGAGAGAATCGACGCGAGTCTATTTGCCTTGAATTCCGACTATGCCAAAGCCCAGCACGAACTCACCCAGGTCAATCTGGCCTTGCAACAACTCAAGAAGGAACTCGAAGAACGGGTGGCAGAGCGCACCCGGGATCTGAAGGACGCATTGACACGCACGGAATCTGCCAACAAGGCGAAGGACGCTTTCCTGGCGACCATGAACCACGAACTGCGAACACCCCTGAACAGTATTCTTGGTTTCAGCGACATCCTGTATATCGAGCTCGCTGATTCGCCCTTGCTGGAGTACGTTGCCGAAATCCGGAAGGCAGGCAGGCATCTGACGAGGTTGATCAATGACATACTTCTGGTATCCAGACTCAAGGCTGAACAGATGGGCCTTGAATTCTCCGATTTTGAACTCGCCTCCATGCTTGATGACGTAAAAACGGGCATCGCTGACAGGGCGAACGCAAAAAAACAGACCGTAAGCGTTCAAGTCGATTCCGCGCTGCCCAAGCACATGCATGGAGATCAAAAGAGGCTGAGCCAAGCATTGACCCACCTGTTGGACAACGCGGTCAAATTTTCCGGCCCGGGGACAATCATGTTGCGTGCCAGCTCAGCGTGGCAGAGCAGTACGCGGTCTGCAATCCGCTTCGAGGTTGAGGACAAGGGCATTGGGATTGACCTTGACAAGCAGAGCGAGATCTTCGACAGCTTCAAGCAAATCGACGATTCCCTGGCCCGCGCCTACGGAGGGACTGGCCTGGGTTTGGCGATCTGCAAGCAACTGGTGCTACTGATGGGTGGCAACATCGGCCTCAATAGTACGCCCGGCAGCGGCAGCCTGTTCTGGATCGAGATACCCATCGAGGCAGCCGAAAGCCACCAGCCTGCTGCGCCCCATATGCCTGAATTGCAGCCCTAATCCGCATATGTCACCGCCCCTTCCGAAGCTGGCTCCCGCCCCCCAAGGGGAATAATTGGGGACAGACCATGACGCTCTGCCAGCAAGAATCACGGTCACCGTCATTCGCCTGGAGTGACGATCTCGACCGTTTCTTTCTTAATCAATGATCTGCGCGAGATGAAAGTCGCACTCGGGGGTCATGAGCTTGCCCGCCCCGGGGACGTATCCTGCCATCCGCCGCCCAGAGCCTTGTGCAGGGCCGCCAGGGCAGCCAGGTGGGCGCGCTGGGTGTCGATCTGGTTCTGTCGGGCTGCAAACAGGCCGCGCTGGGCATCCAGGACTTCCAGATAGCTGGCCAGGCCGTTGTCGTAACGGAGCTTGGCCAGGGCCAGGGCCTGGTCCAGGGCGTCGGCCTGCTGGCGGTCGGCCTGGGCTTGTGCCCGGGTCTGGCGCAGGGCCACCAGGGCGTCCAGGGTTTCCCGGAAGGCGTTCTTGACGGCCATTTCGTACTGGATCAAGGCTTGTTCCCGACGCGCTGCGGCGCCCTGGATAGCGGCTTCGGTACGGCCGGCGTTGTAGAGAGTCTGGGCCAGGCCGGCGGCCAGTCCCCACACGGTGGCGGGGCCGGAGAAGAGGTCGGACAGGGCCTTGCTTTCGGAGCCCAGGTTGGCGGTGAGGGTGACGTTGGGGAACAGGGCGGCCCGGGCTTCCCGGATGCGGGCGTCGGCGGCGGCCAGACCTTGTTCCGCCTGGCGCAGGTCGGGCCGGCGCTGGAGCAGGTCCGAGGGCAGTCCTTCGGGTACCGGGGGTGCCTCTGGCAGGCGGGCCTGGGTGTGGCTGGGCGTTTCTTCACTCATCTGGCGCGGCTGGCGTCCCAGGAGCAGGGCCAGGGCGTTGGCCTGGGCAGCGCGTTGCCGCGCCAGCCGGGCCAGGGTGGATCGGGTGCTGGCCAGTTCGGCTTCGGCCAGGCGGTATTCGTATTCCGAGGCTTCCCCTGCGTCCAGTTTGAGCTTTTGCAGGGCCAGGGCCTGGTCCCGGTTCTCCAGGGTCTGTCGGGCCAGGGCGAGTTGGGCATCCAGGGCGATCAGGCCGTAGTGGGCGTCCACCACGGCGCCGGCCAGGCTGACCCGGACCACGTCCCGGTCCAGTTCACTGCCCAGGAGCTCGGCCCGGGCGGCCTGGCTGGCCTGGCGGTAGCGGCCCCAGAGGTCCATTTCGTAGGAGGCCTGGAGACCCAGCTGGTAGGTGTTGTTGATGGGGGCGGGGACCGGGAAGCTGCCCACTTCGGTGGAGCGGCGTCGGCTGACGCCGGCGTCCATGCCCGCCACAGGGCGGGCCGCGCCCTCGGTCATGGCCAGGGCGGCGCGGGCTTCCTCGATGCGGGCGGCGGCCAGGCGCAAGTCGTCATTGTGGGCCAGGGCTTCGGCCATGCGCTGCTCCAGGTCCGGGTCGGCATAGATGCGCCACCAGTCCGGGCTGATGGCCAGGGGCTGGACGGGTGCCGAGCTTGCAGCATCGGGCAGTTCCAGGGCCGGCTGGCGCAGTTCGGGCAGAGTCAGGCAACCGCTCAGGACGAGTGCCGTGGCCAGGGGCAGCAGGGTGAGCAGGGCAGGGGGCTTAAGCATGGGGCGTCTCCTTCCCGGCTTGTCCGGGTTCCGTGGTTGGGCTGCCCAGGCGCCGGTCCACGATCAGCTTGAAGAAGAGGGGGACAAAGAAGATGGCCAGGAAGGTGGCCGCCAGCATGCCGCCCATGACGCCAGTGCCGATGGCGTGGCGGGCAGCGGCGCCGGCGCCGGTGGAAATGGCCAGGGGCAGGACGCCGAAGATGAAGGCCAGGGAGGTCATCAGGATGGGCCGGAAGCGCAGGCGGGCAGCTTCGGCAGCGGCTTCCACGGTGCCCATGCCGGATTCCTTCTTGTGCAGGGCGAACTCCACGATCAGGATGGCATTCTTGGCCGCCAGGCCCACCAGGGTGACCAGGCCGATCTGGAAATAGACATCGTTGGGCAGCCCGCGCAGCCAGATGGCCAGCAGGGCGCCGAACAGGCCGAAGGGCAGGGCCAGCAGCACCGAGAGGGGCAGGGACCAGCGGCTGTACTGGGCGGCCAGGATCAGGAACACCATGACGATGCCCAGGCCCAGGGCCAGGTTGGAGGCGCCACCGGTGCGTTTTTCCTGATAGGAGGCACCGCCCCAGTCATAGCTGAAGTCCGCGGGCAGGTGTTGCTGGGCCAACCGTTCCATGAGGGCGATGGCTTCCCCGGAACTGTAGCCCGGAGCCGCGCCCCCCAGGACCTTGGCGGCGGGGGCGTTGTTGAACCGTTCCACGATCTCCGGGCCGGAGGCGTAGGTCACCCGGGCCAGGGCCGACAGGGGCACCATGGCGCCACCACGGCTCTTCACGTAGACGGCGCCGATGTCTTCCGGGCTGGCCCGGAAGCGGGGCTCCGCCGACATCTGCACGGTCCAGGTGCGCCCGAACCGGTTGAAATCGTTCACGTAGTAGCTGCCCAGGGTGGCGGCCAGGGCGTCGTACACATCCGAGATGGCGATGCCCAGGCTCTTGGCCTTGGCTCGGTCCAGATCCACGTACAACTGGGGCACATTGGCCCGGAACAGGGTTTGCAGGGGGGTCAGGGAGGGTTCCTGGGCGGCGGCCTGGATGAACTGCTGGGTGACTTCGGCCAGGCGGCCGGCACCCCCTTCGCCTTTGTTCTGGATGTAGAACTCGAAGCCCCCGGTTTCCCCCAGGCCCATGATGGCGGGGGGGTTGAAGGCGAAGACGATGGCTTCCTGGATGGCCATGGCCTTCATGAACAGCTCGCCGATCAGTTGATCCACGTGGACCGGGCGTTCGTCCCAGTCCTTCAGGCTGACGAACATGGTGCCGGCCGAGGTGCGCATGCCGTTGGAAATGAGGTCGAAGCCGGCGAAGCTGACGGTGTACAGGGTGTTGGGGTCATCCAGGGCGATTTTTTCCACCCGGTCCATCACGGCCTCGGTGCGTTGCAGGGAGGACCCGTCCGGCATCATCACGGCGGCAATGTAATAGCCTTGGTCCTCGGGGGGCACGAAGCTGCCTGGGACCATCTTGCCCAGCACCACGGTCAGGCCGATCATGCCCGCGAACAGAGCCAGGCCCAGCAGGGCCCGGCGCATCAGGAAACGCACTCCCCGGGTATAGCGCTGGGTGACCCGGCCGAACCAGGCGTTGAACCCTTGAAAGAAGCCATGGCCGACCTTGTGCTCAGGACGCAGGATGAGGGCGCACAAGGCGGAGGTCAGGGTCAGGGCCACCACGCCGGAGATCACCACGGCGATGGCGATGGTGATGGCGAACT
>DYHB01000183.1 GCA_020724415.1 Thiobacillus sp. | reverse complement strand
CACCTGATCCCCCTGCTCACCTACCTGCGCGACCAGGAAGGCTACACCCACCTGGTCCTGCTCACCGCCGTGGACTGGCTGGAGGCGGGGGAATTCCAGCTCACCTACCTGCTCTGCAACCGGGCCATCCCCCACGATCTCGGCCTGCGTGTGCGTATTGCGCGCGAGCCGGCCGAGATGGACAGCATCCACGCCCTGTGGCCCACCGCGGCCACCTATCAACGGGAACTGCGCGAGATGTTCGGCATCGACTTCCCCGGCAGTCCCCGGTTGGAGGAGGATTTCATCCTGGAAGGCTGGAACGGCCCGCCGCCCTACCGGCGTGATTTCGACACCCTGGCCTACAGCCGTGACACCTATCGCGAGCGCGAGGGCCGGGTCACCCACGACCCCGCCGCGCACATGAAACAACAGCTTTATCCGGACGGAGACCAGACGTGAGCCTGTTCGCCCCCGACCGATCCCAATACCCGGCACCGAACCCCGACGGCAGCCTGGACATCGACCTCAGCTCAGGCAAGTACCTCAAGCTCTGGCACGGCCCCAATCACCCCGGCATCACCGGCAACATGTCGGTGGAAATCACCGTCTGCGGCGACGAGGTGGTGGAAGGCAAGACCCATGTGGGCTACCTCCACCGCGGTTTCGAAAAGCTGATGGAACGGCGCACCTTCATCCAGTGCTTCCCCATCGTGTGCCGCATCTGCGTGCCCGAGCCGGATTTCAATGAATACTGCTACGCCGCTGCCGTGGAGGAACTGGCCGGACTGGAGGTGCCAGAAAAGGCCCACTGGATGCGTACCCTGATCCTGGAAATGGGCCGCATCAACAGCTACCTGATGTACCTGGGCGGCCAGGCAGGTGCCCTGGGCCAGGGCGTCATCGGCCAGTGGACCACCTATGCCCGGGACCTGATGCTGGACCGCTTCGAGGAAATGACCGGGGCGCGCATCTACCATATGTTCATCCTGCCCGGCGGGGTGCGCGACGACCTCCCCGAGGGCTTTGCAGCCCGCATGGAGGAGACCCTGCGCGAGATCGAGAGCACCGTGGCCGACGTGGAAAAGGTGATGTTCCACAACGCCGTGTTCAAGAAACGCACCGTGGGCGTCGGCGTCATCGACCCGGCCTGGCTCGATCCCTACGGCATCACCGGGCCGAACGCCCGTGCCGCCGGCGTGGCCCGGGACGTGCGCAAGGATCATCCCTACCTGGTCTATCCACAACTCGACTTCGAAGTGGCGACTGGCCAGGACTCGGACATCTACACCCGTGCAGAGGTGCGCCGGCGCGACGTTCTGACCTCGGTCGACCTGATCCGCCAGATCCTGGCCAGGATGCCCCAGGACGGCCCGGTCATGGCCAAACTGCCCAACGTCCTGCACTGGAAGATCCCGCCAGGTGAAACCTATGTCCGGGGCGAGTGTTCGCGCGGCGAGTACGGCTACTACCTGGTCACCGACGGCTCCGGCTACCCGCGCCGGGTCAACGTGCGCGGGCCCTCCTACACCCACGCCATGGCGCTGCTGGAGCGCATGCTGGTGAACTGCAACATCTCCGACATCGCCGCCCTGATGGTTTCCCTGCACACCTACCCGCCGGAAATTGAAAGGTGAGCGAACGATGAGCATGCGCGACTTCCTCTCCCCCTTCAGTGCCTGGAAGAACCTGTTCCGCGACCCGGTGAGCATTGCCGATCCCCTCCATCGGGAAGCGGCGCACCGCTACCGGGGCTTCCACAAGAACGATACCGCCCTGTGCATCGGCTGCGGCACCTGCGAGGCGGTCTGCCAGAATGGCGCCATCGACATGGTGCCGGTGGAGGGCATTGCTGCCAAACAGGGGGACTCGGGCCTGCGCCCGCGCATCGACTATGGTCGCTGCTGCTGGTGCGCCCTGTGCGTCGATGTCTGCATGACCCAGTCCCTGACCATGTCTAACGCCTATACCTGGGTGGAGAGCGATCCGGACAAGTTCTGTTTCACTCCAGGCGTCGATGCCAAGGACTGGGACCACGCCGAGCACGGCTACCGGCGCCCGGAGGGCCACCGCCTGATGGCGGAAGCACGCATCCCCATGGAGGAACTGGCCCCCGAAACCCGCATCGACTCCTTCGCCGAGATCGTCCAAGGCTATGACCGGGAACAAGCCGTCCTGGAGGCCGATCGTTGCGTATCCTGCGGTCTGTGCATCGCCACCTGCCCCACCCACATGGCGATTCCCCAGTACATCAAGGCCGTGCGGGACGGCGACTACGAACTGGGGGCCCGCCTCCTGTACGAGAGCAATCCCTTCTCAGCCGTATGCGGCCGGGTCTGCACCCACAAATGCGAGACCGCCTGCGCCGCCCGTCACGAAGGCGAGCCCATCGCCATCCGCTGGCTCAAGCGCCACATCATGGACCAGGTCAGCGTGGCGCAATGCCAGGCCATCGTGGGCGGCCCGGGTCAGCCCACCGGCAAGAAGATCGCCATCGTCGGCGCCGGGCCGGCAGGCCTGACCGCCGCCTTCGACCTGGGCAAACTGGGCCACGCGGTCACCGTCTACGAAGCTCTGCCCCACCCCGGCGGCATGACCCGCTATGGCATTCCCGAATACCG
>DYHB01000182.1 GCA_020724415.1 Thiobacillus sp. | reverse complement strand
CAAGTGACGGGTGACGGGTGACGGGTGACGGGTGACAAGTGACGGGTGACGGGTGACAGGGGGCAAGGGGGTCATGTCACTTTGCACCTGTTACTCAGTCACAGGCCGTCAGGCGTAGACGATGCAGTCGTCCACTTCGCAGATGTCCATGCACTTGGGCGAATCGGCGTCGCCGTCGCACTCGGTGCAGGTGTCCGGATTGATGAAATACACGCCTTTCTTGGGCTTGATGGAGACGGTGGGGCACTCCGGCTCGCAATCGCCGCAGGAGGTGCACAGGTCAGCCACGATTTTCAGTGCCATTTTCAATTCCTTTCGGTGAATGCGTGACACAAAGGCGTAACGCAAAATCGTGACGCGGATGCGTGACAGGGACCACCCGTCACGCCGTATTTGTCACGCTCTCGTGTCACGCCTTTCACGTCACGTCCTTCCAAAAAAATCATTCCGCCGCATCCAGGCGCTTGGCGCGCACCGAATAGGGCAGCCGTTCAGGCGCCGACTGGGGCTCGATGTAATACGCGCCACCGTTGTTCAGCTTGATCTCGCCGCCCCATTTTTCAGGGGTGTCGAACTCCATCGAGGTGATGGTGTCCTCGAGATCGCGCTTGGGCAGGTAGAACACGTATTCGCCCTTGTCGCTGCGTCGGATCATGATGTTGGCCATTCTCAACTCCAGTTGGACCTGCTCAGGCGCAAGCCAAGGTTCCCGGTCGGTCCGTTGAATGCGTGACACTCGAGCGTGACGCAAAGGCGTGACGGTGAAGCGTGACGAAAACCGTTGGTCACGCTGTTCTTGTCACGCATCTTCGTCACGCCGTTCATGTCACGCCTTTCTCGCGTCAGCGGACCAGGTCGTAGTTGTAGTCCGTCGTCCCCATGCCGCGGGTCTCGTCGTCCAGGCGTTCCAGAACCGCATTCACCAGGGTGGTGAGCATCTGCATGGCGCCTTCGTAGCCCAGGGTGGTCTGGCGGTGCAGGTGGTGGCGGTCGAAGATGGGGAAGCCCAGGCGGATCAGGGGAACCTCGAACTCCTTGCCCTTGTGCACGGTGTCACGCTGGATGTACTTGCCGTAGCTGTTGCCGATCAGGAAGTCCGGCTTGTCGGTGAAGCACAGGCTGCGCAGGTGCCACAGGTCGGCGCCCGGGTAGGTCTTGCAGTTGGCGCCGTAGGGGGACGATTCCAGGACCTTCTTCATGGCCTTGTCCCATTTCTTGCTGCCGTTGTGGCAGACGATGTGGATGGGCTCGGCCCCCAGTTCCAGCAGGAACTTGGTCATGCCCATGACGAAGTCCGGGTCGCCGTAGAGGGCGAACCGCTTGCCGTGCAGCCAGGTGTGGCTGTCGGTCATCATGTCCACCAGGCGGCCGCGTTCCTTGGCCAGGGAGTCGGGGATGGGCTTGCCGGTGACCCGGGACACTTCCATCAGCCATTCGTCGGTCCATTCCAGGCCCATGGGGATGTTGAGCTTGGTGACCTCATGGTTCCAGGTGCCTTCGACAAACTTGCGGGTCTTGTCCAACTGGACGGGCTGGAGCAGGAAGGTGGTCTTGGCGTTGGGGGCGTCCTTCACTTCGTCCTGGGTGGTGCCGCCGGCGTACATGCGGAACTGGCCGTCGGCCGGCGTGTCCAGCACTTCCGTGGGGTCGGCCAGGAAGGTGTAGTCCACCTCCATCTCTTCCAGCATGCGCTTGATGACCTTGTAGTTGCCCAGATAGGTCTCGAAGCCCGGCACGATGTTGATCTTGCCGTTGCCGCCGACTTCCTTGCCTTCCATGTGGTTCAGGGTGAAGTAGCGGATGATGCCTTCGAACATGTTGTCCCAGCCGGTGACGTGGCTGCCGACGAAGGAGGGGGTGTGGGCGAAGGGGGTCGGGAATTCCTGGGCGATGTGACCTTCCTTCTTGGCGTTGTTGATGAACGCGTTGAGGTCGTCACCGATGACTTCCGCCATGCAGGTGGTGGAGACGGCGATCATGTCCGGCTTGTACAGGGCCTTGGCGTTTTCCAGGCCGTCGAACATGTTCTTCTGGCCACCGAACACCGCCGCGTCTTCCGTCATGGAATCGGACACGCAGGAGATCGGCTCCTTGAAGTGGCGGTTGAAGTAGGTGCGGAAGTAGGCCACGCAGCCCTGGGACCCGTGCACGTAGGGCAGGGTCTTCTCGAAGCCCAGGGCGCACAGCACGGCCCCCAGGGGCTGGCAGGCCTTGGCCGGGTTGACGGTGAGGGCCTCGCGCTTGAAGTTGAGTTCCTGATATTCGGCCGTGGTGGTCCACTGGAAGACCTCGTCGATCTTCGCCTGGGGCACCTTGTTCTCGAACATCTCCTGCTTGTTGGTCAGGGACTCCTTGTATTCCGGTTGACGGAACAAGGGGTAGGACGGGGCAATCTTGTCTACGACTTGCATGTTCATCTCCTTGCCGGCACCACCCATCTGTGGATGTCGGCTGTAGGGCCGGTTTCAACCGGCCGGGGATCAAGTTGGCGGGATGAATCCCGCCCTTCTCACGCGGCCTCGGCCAGCGGTGCAGCTTCCTCGGCAAGCTTCTTCCAGGGCGGTGTCAGCTTGTTCCAGCACGGGTTGTTCAGGGTCATGTCCATGTCCCGGGCGAAGA
>DYHB01000181.1:1945-2640 GCA_020724415.1 Thiobacillus sp. | reverse complement strand
TCAGGCCTGGCGCAGAGGACCCGGCTGCCGGGGAGCAGGAGGGTGCATGTCTGCCCGTCGCTGGTCGTCGGCCGACCCGGCATGGCCATCGCCATCGCCTCCTGGACAAGAAGCGACTCAGTACATATCGATCCCGATGTGGATCGAGCCTTCCAACCTGAGTGTTTCGTAGCGAGTTTCTTCGTCCGTCTGCTCTTTGACCCGGAGCACCCGGGCCCCGTGTACGAGTGCACCGGGCGCCAGATCGGCCAGCATTTCCGGGTCTGTGATCACGTGGAACATGATGGCGTAGACTTCCGCTGCGTCCTTAAGCGCTACAAAGGCCGTTTCGCCGTCGTCGGTCTGGCCGGTGCGGTTCAGGATTTCGCGCAACCGCTGCGCCGCTGCGGAATATTTTCGGGGCCATTCCTCCAGGTTGCGAAGCCATAGTTCCTCTGCCGTAGGGCTCATGATGCACCTCCGCTACATCGTCGGCTCCTGCGCCGCGGTCCAGGCCGGTGACGGAAGGGTGAGGCTGGGGGGCCTCTTCACCTCCGTGTGTTATTTGCCACCGGCCGGGACGGCGAGGCAAGAACCCCGCCGGGCAGTGGTTCCGCCGGTGCCACCGGCAAATGTATACCGGCGCAGCCCGGCGACGGGATGCCAGCCCGTTTTGGCCGTTGGCTTGCATGTTTGGCCGTGGCCACTGGCGGGGG
>DYHB01000181.1:0-1898 GCA_020724415.1 Thiobacillus sp. | reverse complement strand
CCCTGCCCCCATGGGGACCCGCCGGGCGGGGCGGGTCCTGCGGCACTCGGTCACTTGCCCGCCTCACGGGCGGGCTGTAGCCGCAATCCAGGGATCCTCGGGTTCCCGTCCCGCTGACCGCGAGAGTCGGTGGCGTCAGTACGTCGGGTCACGGGCGCCGGCGGTGTTGCTCGTGATCTTGTAATCTTTCAAAACACCGGCCGTGCTCGTCTGGGGACGTTCCTGATTGAATCTCTCCGTAGATGGGGCCGGGGCCGGGTACACCGCTACCGCCGGGCTCGCCCTCGGGCGGGGCTCGACCGGCACCACCACCATGGCCAGGACCAGAAGGCCCACCGTGACCACTGCCGCCATCATGGCGATGAACGCCGTTTCGGGGACGAACAGGGTCGCCAGCAGGGACAGGGCCGTCAGGGCCAGTGCCAGGACCGCTGCCCAAATGATGCGCGTCTCTCTCACCCTCTCGTGGGTCGAATGCCTCCGGCCGGAGGTGGGGCCGCTTACGGCGGCCAGTCGTCAAGCCCGCATTACTTCATCGAGAGGGATCAGCTCGTCCGAGGCCGCCGCGTCGTCCCAGATCACCCCGAGACCGTGCTCGCTGCGGATGCGCTGCCAGGCGGCAGTGATCTCCTTTTCGATTGGCCGGTGGCAGCCATCCATACCCAAGCAGTCGACGCTGCCGCCGGCCCGAGCGAACCAGCGAACATTATCGCAGGACGTGAGGGTCACCTGTTGCGGGCATACGGGCAGGCTCACCAGAGTGCGCCGGTGGACCTCGATGGTGTTGCCGTCGCCCAGATCGTAGTTGCTCAGGTACTCCTTCACTCCGAGAAGGCCACCATGACCGAAGTAGGCCATGACCTGCTGGCCCTTGGCGTCACGGCCGTCTATCTTGTACACGGCCACGACGGGGAACTCAAGCGGCAACGGTGTGTCGGTCACCTTGATGGTCCGGACGACCTCGGAATCTAGATCCATCCGAAACACTCCCTCGATTCAAGTCAGGGTTCGGGTTCTCACGCGCACCCCCCACACCGCTTGAACTGCCGCCGTTCCCCCTGGGCCAAGCCGTCCAGGATTGCCCGGGCCTGCCCCCGGAGCCTCTCCACCACGGTCAGCGCCCGGGGTAACGGCGCCGGCGCAACTGCCGGAATCCCGCACCATGGCCCATACGTGAATTCCCAGATCGCCCGGTACCCGGAGTGCCCGTCAAACTTGTAGTTGAGCGATACCCGGTGACCTATCCGCTCCTCCGTGTCCGTGAACTGGGCCGCCGTCTCCGGGTACCCGACAAAGCTCAAGACCTGGCGCTCGAAAGTGAGGAAGAAACAGAACCGGCACGAAAGGCGATCCCACCCGGCGTAGTAGGTCGGGGCGATGTCCCGGCCCTGGGACCAGATGAACAGGATCTCGTCTTCCTTGGACCAGTGAAGCTGTGGCCGGTGCCACACCACCAGGCGGCCTTTCGTTGGGGCCAGGGCCCCGGCCCGGAGTTGCCATTCGGGCTTCTTGGCACGGGCCGGGCTCTCTTCGGCCAGTTCGCCCGTCAACAGCAGGATGCGCTTGGCATCCAGGTGACGCAGAGCCCTGTCGGTCGGCCTCGTCTTCGTCCGGTCTGTGCACAGACGGACGGCGGGGCTGGACCACCGCTGCCGGTATTCGGCCAGGTCGATGATCAGATTTCGCAGCACCTTATCGGTGGGGCTCCGTTTCAAGTCGCTGGTGCAGTAGCGGTTCTTCGAGTCCGCCCACATCCCCCGATGCTCGGTGTACTCCAGCAGATCCGCCGGGCCGCTGGTGACCACCAGGGGGAGCCCCAGGGCCTCGCATTCCTGCCGTACAAAGGCCAGCGTGCCCGCCCAGTCCACCAGCCGGTTGCCGCCGTCGTGGTCGTCGCC
>DYHB01000180.1:1626-2656 GCA_020724415.1 Thiobacillus sp. | reverse complement strand
TTTGCCGCAACCAGGAGGGGTGCATGAATTACCCACGGGATATCGGGTGCATCTTCCTGGGCGAGGCGGCGGCGCGCCTGCATCCGTCGCTGGGGCACAGGGCAGGCGTGGAGGAGTGCCTCGAGCACCTGGAAAAGGCGTCGGAGACGGGACTCACGGGGATGATCGGGCGCATCTGGTTCGACGCCACCACCCTGGGATTGCTGCGGGATTTCCGAAATTTCCTCGTGGTGTGCTTCTGCTGCGACTGCTGCTGCCTGGTCCGCTCGGACATGCGGGAGGCGGGAAAGGGCTTCAAGGACACCATCCGCAAGCTGGAATCGGTGCGGGTGGTGGTGGGCGAGGATTGCGCGGGCTGAGGCACCTGCGAGGGCACCTGCTTCGTGGGAGCCGCCAGGGTGGTAGGGGGCAGGTCCACCATCGACCCGGAAGCCTGCAAGGGCTGCGGGCGTTGCGCCCTGGCATGTCCCCGGCAGGTCATAAAGGTGGAGTTCGACTCAGGTGACGCCCTTTTCCGGGAGCTGCTCGCGCGCGTTTCCCCGGTGATCAAGCCGCCTGACCGGGGCGGCGGGGAAAAGCGCCCGTGAGCGGCACGCGATCGTGGCTGACGTGTCCAGCGCATATGACGTGCCGGCGGAGGAGCGCCGGGCGATGCCGCATCGTTTCTCGGTGGCTCGAAAGAGTTGGAAAACCACCCTGTCATCCCGGCAAAGAAAGCGGCTCTTTGCCGCAAAGCATGGGGAATACGCTTCGCCTTTTCTTCAACCCCATATCAGTATCTTAAGCAACGGTTGTCTCTCGGCCGGCGACGACCCCGACCGCCCTCCCTGCCCGCGCTTCCGGGATATAAAGCATAATCCCTAATATGTCTGCCTGCCGCTTATCTGCTACACACACTGAAAAAGGCAGTTTAATAACCGCTTGAATCGGCCGATAGCCCTGGCACCTGGGCCTTAGGCCGATGGCCAGCCCTGACCCCCAGGCCTAACCTACTGCCCGCGCTTCCGGGATATAAAGCATAATCCCTAAT
>DYHB01000180.1:0-1616 GCA_020724415.1 Thiobacillus sp. | reverse complement strand
ATCTCCATGAGATGAACCTAAGCGCTTTCCTGTAACACCGGCGCAATAAAAGATATTGCGGCATATTGTGGAGCTTCATGCCGGGTTATGAAAAAATAAGACCTGATACCATGAAAATTGCTGCACGCTCCCCAGGGTTCAAAGGGCCTCTAGAGGCCAACGCTGAACAAAGCAGCGACGGGTGCTATCCCGAACGAGGCGGGACGCACAGAACCGATTGAGGAGGTGCAGCAATGATGTATGTAGGCCTAGACTATCACAAGCGCTATTCGGTGGCAACGAAGATGGGAGAGGGCGGTGAGGTGTTAGAGCAGGTGAAGCTTCTAAACCATGCCCCGTGTCTTATGGAGTTCTTGAACGATCTTCCCCAAGACGCCAAGATAGCCCTGGAGGCCACCGGCTCATGGTACTGGCTCTACGAGCTGCTTGAGGACCGGGGCACGGAGGTACACCTGGCCCACCCCCTGCGCACCCGCGCCATCGCCGAGGCCAGGATCAAAACGGACCGCATAGACTCGCGCATCCTGGCCCATCTGCTGCGGACGGACCTTTTGCCCGCCGCCTACATCCCTCCCCGCGCGGTGAGGGACGTGCGGGAGATCCTGAGATACAGGGCCTCCCTCATCTCCATGCGCACCCAGGTGAAGAACAAGGTGCACGCCATCCTCTCCAAGAACGGCATCCGGCCGAGGTATACGGACCTCTTCGGCAAGGGCTCCTTGCGCCAGCTGCAGGCCTTGGACCTGCGGCCCGCCTACGCCTTGGAGCTGCGGGGCTACCTGCGCCTGGCGGAGGCCTTGCAGCAGCTGATCGCGGAGGTGGACGCGCGGGTGGAGGAGATCGCCACAGACGACCCCCGGGCCATACTGCTCACCACCATCCCCGGCATCGGCTACTACTCCGCCCTGCTCATCATCTCAGAGATCGGGGATATCGCGAGGTTCCCCAACGCCCGCAAGCTCTGTTCCTACGCCGGCCTGGTCCCCCGGGTGCACTCCTCGGGCGGGAGGACGCGCTACGGCCCCATCACCAAGCAGGGCTCCAAGTACCTGCGCTGGATAATGGTGGAGCTCTCCCCCCATTTCTGCAGGGGGTCCTCCAGGATGGAGCGCCTCTACCGCAGGGTTTGCCTGCGACATGGCAAGAACGCCGCCCGCGTGGCGGTGGCCAGGGAGATGCTCAAGGTGATCTATTATATGCTTCGGGACGAGAGGCCCTTTTTCAAGGACTAGGGCCGGCCGTCTCCTGGGGGTCACGGCTTACCCCGTGGGGTAGAGCCCTCAGACCTGATTGAGAGGCCGGCTCCCAAAGTATAGTGTGCCTGCTTGCAGAGCACGGATAGGTGACTGATTCTGGTCCTTTATCAAGAGACCCTTCGCCGGAGCGGGCCTGGAAGGACGTTGACAGCCATTTTCATAGGTGACCCCCAGGCCAGGACGATAGCCCTGGCCCCCAGGCCTCAGGCTGATGGCAAGGCCTGATACCATGAAAATTGCTGCACGCTCCCCAGGGTTCGAAGGGCCTCTAGGGGCCAACGCTGAACAAAGCAGCGACGGGTGCCATCCCGAACGAGGCGGGACGCACAGAACCGATTGAGGAGGTGCAGCAATGATGTA
>DYHB01000043.1:5561-21589 GCA_020724415.1 Thiobacillus sp. | reverse complement strand
ATACGCTGGCCTTGCCGAAGCCCTTGACCTTGGCCAGTTCATCCACGCTCTTGAAGGGGCCATTCTGGGTACGGTAATCGACGATGGCCTGGGCCTTCTTGGGGCCAATGCCCTTGACCGATTCGAGCTCCGCCCGGTTGGCCGTATTCAGGTCCACCGCCGCCAGGGCCTGGAAGGACAACAGGGTCCCCAAGGCCAGGGCTGCCAATAGTTTTTTCATCATTGTTCCTCCGTGAAGTTGTCAGCGCCACTGGCCTGGAGCCAGGGCACGATCACTCTAACCCACTGAAAGAAATGAAAAAATATGGCACAAGTTGTAGTACGCCCCACTTTTGTCAGTGGTTGGCCAAGGCAGGTTCACACCTATGACATATTCCTGGACCAAGCCGACTCAGTCATGCCCGGCGCAGCGACGCCCCTGGACCGGCTCTGGCTTGAGACCCAGCTTGGCAAACAGGAGCTGATCGGCCTCCACGTCCGGGTTTCCGGTGGTCAGCAATTTGTCGCCATAAAAGATGGAGTTGGCACCAGCCAGGAAACACAGGGCCTGGACCGCCTCGCCCAGCTCCCGTCGGCCAGCGGACAAGCGCACGTGGGAAGCCGGCATCGTGATGCGGGCCACGGCGATGGTGCGGACGAATTCCAGGGGGTCCAGGTCGGCTTCCAGGGCCATGGGCGTGCCAGGCACCTTCACCAGCATGTTGATGGGGACGGATTCGGGCTGGGGTTCCAGGCTGGCCAGCTCGGCGATCAGCCGGGCCCGCATGGCGCGCGTCTCGCCCATGCCGATGATGCCGCCACAGCAGACGGCTATCCCGGCCTGGCGCACCTGGCCGAGGGTATCCAGCCGATCTTCGTAGGTGTGGGTGGTGATGACCTGGCCATAGAAGTCCGGAGCCGTGTCCAGGTTGTGGTTATAGAAATCCAGCCCGGCATCCTTCAGTTGCTCGGCCTGACCTGGCTTGAGCATGCCCAGGGTGACACAGGTCTCCAGGCCCAGAGCCTTCACCTGACGCACCATTTCGGCCACCCCTTCCAGATCCTTGTCCTTGGGACCGCGCCAGGCCGCCCCCATGCAAAAGCGGGTAGCGCCGTTTTCCTTGGCCGCCCTGGCCGTGGCCACCACTTCTTCCACCTCCATCAGCCGCTCCCGCCCCACCTCGGTCTCATGCCTGGCCGATTGGGAACAGTAGCCGCAGTCCTCGGAACACCCCCCGGTCTTGACCGACAGCAATGTGGAAAGCTGGACAGCATTGGCATCGAAGTTTTGCCGATGAACCCCCTGGGCCCGATACATCAGGTCATTGAAGGGCAGCGCATAGAGCGCTTCCACATCGGCAGGCTGCCAGCGGGGGGAAGGCCCGGCATCCTGGCCACCTGTCTCCAGGCCGCCCACATGGGCATCAATCCGGCTGCGACTCATGTCATTCATGCTTGCTTCTCCACTTCCATATCCTGCCAGTCTTCCCGGCCCGCCCGCCAGATGTCATAGATGGACCAGGGCACCAGGGCGGTGAAAAATATGGCCCAGACCAGACCCCAGCCACCCGGAAGGCCGGCGATATCGTTGGCCAGGATGGTCAGGGTGCCCACGACACCGTAATAACGGTAGCCGGCCCACTTGTGGTAATGCCTCACCTTCAGGTTGGGGTGATGGGCGATGGAGGCGTATACGAAGATGGACGCCGCCAGCCAGATCATGAGGGGAGGCAAGGACATGGCCATGGGCAGAAAGGCCAGCTTCTTGTCCGGAATGAGCTGGCCGACAAGAAACAATGTGATGGAAATCAGGGTAGAGGCCACCGCCAGCATGTTGAACAACTGGGCGCTGCGCTTGACCGATGCAGCGGTCAAGTGGTGTTTTTCGGTCATGTTTGACGCAGAATCCGGACAAAAAGACCACGAATCATCATCCAGGGAGTGCGCCATGTCAAACCGCACGGCAAGCATCATGAACAACTGCACAAATATCATGCACAAGATCGGTTCCCAGCCGTGCCTGCTCTGTGGCGCCCGCGCCCGTGGCAGCATCCTGTGCCCTGGCTGCCAGGACGATCTGCCCCGGCTCCCCGCGTCCCGCTGTCCGATCTGCGCCCTGCCGACCCTGGAGGGTCTGACCTGCGGCCGTTGCCTGGCCCACCCCCCGGCCTTCGACGAGACACGGGCAGTGTTTGCATACACCGCTCCGGTGGACCAGGTGATCCATGAATTGAAGTACTCCGGCACCTTGCCGGTAGCCCGATTCCTGGGTCTGGTCATGGCCCAGGCCCTGGCCCAGTCCCCGCGTCCCGACCTGCTCGTTCCCATGCCATTGCATCCCAACAGGCTCCGGGAACGGGGTTTCAACCAAGCGGCGGAATTGGCCAAGCACCTGGCACGGGAACTGGACATCCCACTGGCCTTGCCGGCCTGCGTGCGCACCCGGGATGTGGGCCCCCAGGCCGCCCTCTCCCTTGCGGACAGGCATGCCAACGTGCGCGGCATCTTTCGCTGCAACGCCCCTCTTGCTGGACAGCAGGTTGCGCTGGTGGACGACGTGATGACCACCGGGGCAAGCCTGGATGCGCTGGCCCGGGCGGCCAAGGCCGCCGGCGCCGGGAAGGTCATGGCCTGGGTGGCGGCCCGCACCCTCTGACGCCCGGTCTGCCCCCGCATCTCACCCCCTCCCCAGGAGCATTGCAAAACACCATCCGGCCATGCGTCCCGGGTGGCAGATTGCATTATCACTTCCAACCGGGCCCGCAGGATACTTGCAAACCACTGTTTTATATGTGTTTTGCCAGATGGCACGAGGAATGCTTTAGTGGGCTTAGTTCACCAGAGCACCCCGAATCCCATGAAATGGCTCTCCAATCTGATTTGGCGCAGACCGGCAAATGAGCCGCTGTTGTCCAGGGAAGAAGATTTGCCCGGTTATGGGCGGGTCCGGGTGAGCTATGTGGTCGATTGTCTGGGCGCCATGTGTCCGCGACCTCAGTTGTTGACCATGAAGATCCTGGCCGAAATCACCGAAGGGGAAATCATCGAGGTGGTTTCGGACAATCCGGCCGCCGTGGAGGCCTTTCCCTCTCTGGCGGAAACGCTTCTGTGCCGGCACTTGCTGACCCTGCGCGAGCAGGACTGCTGGCGTCTGTACTTGCGCAAGGGGCTCCAGGCATGAGGCCTGAACCCACGTTGGACCACAATATCGGAGAGAGACTGCCGTGGATGTAAATGCAAGCACAACCAAACCTGCACCGGGCCTGAAACGCCCGAACATGCTGTACTCCATCGCCATCGTGCTCATCGTCATCTTGGGCTCGGTCTGGGCCCTGTCCATCGACAACCGGTTCCTGTACCTCCTGGTATATGTCTGGTTTGGCGTCATCTACGGCATCTTCCTGCAGTATGGCCGCTTCTGCATGGCGGCCGCAGTTCGGGACCTGTTTGCGGTCCGGGTGCCCCGCATGGCCGTGGGCATGATGATCGCGGTGGGCCTCTACGCTCTGGTCGCCTCCGTGGTCACCCTGGCCGGCTTCAATACCTTCCATGCCCACCCCCTGGGCTGGCATGTCCTGATCGGCGGCCTGATCTTCGGCTTCGGTTTCGTCTTCACCGGCGGTTGCGCTTCCGGCTCCCTGTACAAGGCCGGCGAGGGCAACATGAACTCCATGCTGGTGATCCTGGCCATCTCCTTCACCCAGGCCATCGTGGTGGCGGAGAGTGGCTGGCTGAACTGGATGGCGCCAGAGGCATGGGTGGCCTCGGCTGCCGCCAAGGACATGCCGGAATCCCTGTCCGTCACCGAAGGTTGGTTCGATCTCTTCACCGCCGGTTATTTCTGGGACATGAAGGGCGCCACCCTGGGCGAGATGCTGGGTGCTGCCGAGTCCCCCTGGGCCATGGCCTTCTGGAACACCTTCGTGAACGCGCTGCTGCCCGTAATCGTGCTGCTGATTGCCCTGTATGCCTACTATTACCGCAAGAGTTATCTGCGCAAGTCCGGCCTGGCCAATCCCAGCCTGAAGGATGAGATTTCCGGCATCTGGCACATGTGCATCAGCTCCAAGAACACAGCCATCGCAGGCATCTTCCTCGGCATCTTCGCCGGCCTGCACATGTGGGTGACCGGTGTGCTTCGGGAACACTACGAAATCTTCAACTTCGGCGAACTGCTCTCGGCCATGGGCTATACCCAGGGCCTGTCGGTGCAGGACACGGTATTCGACCCCGGCTACTGGTACATCACCACCCAGGAAGCCCAGTGGGGCGCCTGGGTCCTGGAGAAGCTGGGCATCGACATGATGGACAACATCTTCTTCGGCCTGGACAACGGCATCCCCAATCCCCTGCTGAATGCCCCTGGCTTCATGTCCATCGGCATCATCCTGGGCGCCGCCATCCTGGCCAACGCCCGGCGCGAGTTCAAGTGGAAGATGCCTTCCCTGGAAACCGCCACCTTTGCCATCGTGGGCGGCATCCTGATGGGCATCGGCGCCCGCCTGGCCATGGGTTGCAACATCGGCGCCTTCTTCGCCACGGTGACCAACGGCGACCCCAGCGGCTGGATCTTCCTGCTGGGCATGGTGGGCGGCGGCTACCTGGGCGTGAAGGTATTCACCAAGTGGATGGACTGGAAAATGGCCCGGGACGGCGGCTGCGACCTTTGAACGACAACATCAACTACCAACAGGAGACCCATGATGGCAATGAGCTTTAACCAGACAGGCGATGGCGAGTGGAAACTGGACGTGACCGGCTACAGTTGCCCCCATCCCCAGATGTACACCAAGAAGGCCCTGCAGAAGATGAGCAGCGGTGACGTGCTCACCCTGGTCTTCGACAACCCCTCTTCAGGCGAGTCCATCGTGGCCATGTGCGAATCCGACGGCAACGATGTCTTCGAACGGGAAGAAGCCAGTGGCAACTTCGTCTGGAAGATCCGAAAGGCCTGAACCATGCGACTTGGAATCGTCGTTACCGATGCCGGCTTCCTGCCGGAAGTCACCGGGCTTATCCAGGCCGCCCGGGCCCGCGCCTGGGAAACCGAATGCTTCCTGACCGATACCGGGGTCATGCTCCTGGCCGACGAAGGCTTCGTCGACCAGGCCAGATCCGTGCCCAACAGCGTATCCCTGTGCGAACACAGCGTGGCGCGTTACGCCCAGGGGGCCTATGACCTCCAGTCCATGGCGGACGTGGTCATCGTCGGCGGCCAATACCAGGACGCCGAACTGGTCAAGCGCTGCGACAAAGTCCTGGTTTTCTGAGGAGCCCCCATGACAGCCGCAAAACGCATTTTGATGGTTCCCCTGGACAAGAAGGTGGAAGCCCTGCGCATGGCCAGCGGCCTCACCCTGCTGGATGACCAGGTGGCCATTGCCTCCTGGGGCCCCCTGCCCGAGGGCCAGGAAGTGGCCGAACAGATGGAGGCCCTGGACTTCGCCGACGTGCCGGTGGAGCAACTGGACCGGGACATGGACGCCCTGGCGGCCCGGATCTTGAACTGTGACGTGGTGTTTATCGTATGAGCACAAGCAAGAAAGTCATTCTGATTCACCCCCGACCCGACCGGGCCGCCCTGCCGGAACTGGCAGAGGCCCTGCGCCGGGCCGGGGCCGAAGTGCAGCAGTTTTTCATGACCGACGACTATTCGACCCTGCTGGATGCCCTGGAAGGGGATGTGTTGCCGGTGGTGGTCAAATCCTGAGTAAGCGCACCGTGCCTGGCACGGAATTGGAGAGAGGCGCAAGGCATCGCTGCCTTGCATGATTTTGGTTAATTGGAGGGGTCAGAAATGAAACATGGCAACGAATTGAAGCTGGCGATCTCAGCCGCCCTGGCGGCTGGATTGATTCTGGGCGGTTGTGGTAGCGGTGGTGGTGGCGGTAGCAGCAGCAGCGGCACGGTGGGCGGGGTCCAGTTCACCATCAACACACCGGCCCAGATTGCCCAGGAATCGGCCGACGACTACAACAACAACGTGAACGGCTTGATCACGCCCGAGACGTTGAAACGCTGGATGGACAACTGGCCGGCCAATCGGCCCGCCGGCATCACCGGAAAGCTCATCATCTTCCAGATCTCCTCTGGTCCCGCAGGGGCCGAGTTCATCAAGTCCGACGGCGTGAACGTATTCACCTACCAGACGCCCTCCTCCAAGTGGATTCAGACCCGTGACAACGGCGTGATCGAGACCCAGAGCATGGTGCCGGATGGCGCCAGCATGGACGCCCTGTTCAAGGAGTTCAACATCGATCCCACCAAGGACATGATCGTGGCCGCCATGGGCACGGGCAGCAACCCCAATGCCATGGCCCAGGGCCGCATCTGGTACGCCCTGCGTTACTGGGGCGTGGACAAGGCCCACCTGGCCCTCCTCAATGGCGGCAACCAGTGGATCAACGGCAATGGCATGGGCGCCGCAGACTTCCAGGCCACGGCCAGCACACCACCCAACAACGGCACCTTCTCGGTGAAGAACCTGAAGGTGGACAACACTCAACTGCAAGCCACCGTGGGCGATCTGCTCAAGGTCCTGCCGGGCACCAACCGCAACAACAAGGGAGACGGGGTACTGATCTGGGATGCCCGCAGCCTGGGCCAATACAGTGCCGGAGAAATGGTGGAATTCAACGAGGACACCGATTCCAATACCGCGGGCAACCAGGCCTGTGCCACGGCATTCTGTGCGCCTGCCGATCCCAACAACTACATGTGGACGTTCCAGAACGGCGGCTCGCGCCAAGGCCACCCCTTCGGCACCTTGCAGCTGCAGTACACCCACATGCTGGATCCCACCAAGGGCTTCAGCTACAAGCCCAAGGCCCAGTTGGCGGCCTACCTGAACGGTGAAGCCGACGCCCGGGGCATTGGCTTCATCGACGCCAGCTATGGCCTGGTCGGCACCGGCAACGCCTATCAACCCGGCGACACGCTGTATGTCTACTGCGAAACCACCTTCCGGGCCATGATCACCGGCATGGTCAGCGCCGTCATCCTGGGCAAGCCCACCCGGTTCTATGACGGTGCCATGGTGGAATGGAACTCCCTGTCCAACATCATGAACAAGGAAGGCACCTACATCATGCCGGCCGATTCGCCCTGGCGCACCGACGTCAAGTCCTTCTTCAGGCCTGCCGTCAGCAGCACCACGGTGAACACGCGGAACATAACCAACCCCTACGCGTCCAACTCCAACGCGATCATCAACGGTGACAAAGCCTACAAGACCGGTGAAACCCCGGCCAGCGGCGGCGGTACCGGCGGTGGCGGCGGCGGTGGATTGCCCGGCAATCCCTGCGGCGGCTGATACGCGTACAATCTGACACTCCATATTGGCCCACGTCCCCGTGGGCCTTTTTTCTTGTGGGTCAGCAGACATGACATTCATTCCATCCCTGCACGCCATCCTCCCCCGCCTGGTCATGGTGATCCTGGCGGCTGCCCTGACAGGGTGCCAACGTGCCCCTTCCGCACCCGATGTGGACACCTTCCTGAAACATCATTGGCAGGACCCCTTGCCTGCCCAGGGCGATCCCCCGGGGACTTTCAGCGCGTTGGAGGCTTCCCTGGCGCCCGAGGCCTGTGGCACGTGTCATGCCGACCAATACGAGCAATGGCGATCCGCCCTCCACAGCCATACCATGGGCCCCGGCATCGCCTGGCAACTGGAACTGCTGGGCCAGGAAGAAGGCAACAAGTGCCTGCGTTGCCATGCCCCTCTGGCCGAACAGAAGGCGTTGGTGGCCCGGGCCCAGGGTTGGCCCAACGCCCCGGCTTCGGCCCCCCCGGCCTATGTGGGCGAAACCCTGGCAGACCAAGGGTTGATCTGCGCCGCCTGCCACGTGCGCCAGCACACCCGGTACGGCCCGCCTCCCAGGACGCCCCCTGCAGAGGGTGCGCCCCACGGCGGCTTCATCGCTTCCGAGGCCTTCCAGGACAGCCGCTTCTGCGCTCATTGCCATCAATTCCCCGAGGACGGCCCCAGACTGGCCGGCAAACTCAGGGAGGACACTTACCAGCAATGGCTGGCCAGCGACTACGCAGGCAAGGAGACCTGCCAATCCTGCCACATGCCGGACCGCAAGCACCTGTGGCGGGGCATCCATGACCCGGACATGCTGCGCCGGGCCCTGGACGTCAAGCTCCTGCTGACTCCTATGGCCACGGGCCGCTACAAGATCGAGATAGTGGCCACCAACCAGGGCGCCGGCCACCACCTCCCCACCTACATGGTGCCCAAGATCGACCTGGTGAGCACATTGCATCAGCCCGGCCGCAAGCCGCGGGAACTGGGCCGGGAGGTCATCGGCTGGAAAGCGGACATCAACATCAGCACCGAGGAATTCGACACCCGGCTCCCGGCGGGCGCAAGCCGCACCTACAGCCGGGAGTTCGTGGCGCCGAAACATGGCCCTTGGCATGTGGAACTGCGTGTGGATGTGGCACCCCGTGAACATTATGAACGCATGTTCCAGTACAGCCTGACCCAGGTGGACATGTCGGAGACCGCCCGGGAAACCCTCCAGGTGGCGATCCAGGAAGCGAGCGCAACCCGCTATACGTCCCTCACGCTCCAGGCCAGGCCCTGATTGCAAATTGAAAAGGGATGGACAGGGAACCGGATAATGCAATTGGAAATCCTTGCGCCGCAAACCTAGGTTATTGTTTTTTATGGGTTTAACAACATGGCATGAGTCGTGCTTTTAGTGTGACCGTACTTTCCCCAGAGGTCGCCATGGCACGTACTGGATTGCAAATTGCTGGAATTGGCGTGATTGCTGCAGCCTTTCTGGCTACATCCATGCCGGTGTGGTCATCGGAAAAAGGCCCGCGCCTGAAATACCGCAGCAAAGGTTCCACGTGCGCCTGTTCGTCCGGCCTGGGGGAAGCCGAAATCAGCAAGGCCATGGCCAAGCTGGACCGATTGCAGGACCCGGGTGAGGAGGCTCGCCCGAATACAGCAAATATCGATACGCAACCACCGAGGAGAACGGCAGATGAAACAACGCAATAGAAGGGGATTCATGGGGAAATGGGTGCGCGCCGGCATGGCTTTCGCAGTCGTGGCCGGCGCTGTGGCCCTGCTGGCGGGTAGCGGGCCAGAGTCCGAACCCGTGCAAACGGCTGGCACCGGCGGCTGGGGCACGGAGTCCCTGATGGAAGTGCGCGACGGATTGAGCCAGTTCTCCCCCATCGCCCTGGCCAACGCCTGCGGCATGGGCGCCTCCAGCTGCTTCAAGTGCCATAACGGCAAGCGCGCTGCCGCACCTACCATGGATGCCGCCAAGGCCCCCTGGCATGCCGATCACAAGAAGGTGAACAATTCCTGCGTGGGCTGCCACAAGGGGAACCCGCGCCTGATGAAGGAAGCCATGGCCCATTCGGGCATGCTGAAAGCCCCGCGCGAAGGTGCCGAGGCTTGTGGTAGCTGTCACAAGAGCGACCTCGCCAAAGTCGAGGCCAAGTACAAATCCGTAACCGGCGGGAGCAAGTGAGATGACCAAAGCCAACACCATGAAACCCAAGGTCCTTGCGGCCGTCCTCCTCGGCAGTGCAGGCCTCGTGCTCGCCTCGCCCGCCGCCCTGGCCGGCCCCACCTTCGAGGTCGGCGACGAGGGTTCCATGACCCTGACCTACGCCCTCCAGGCCTGGTATCAGCACAAGGATTACGACGCCAGCGGCGCCAAGGACGACAACGATTTCTTCCTGCGTCGCAATCGTCTCGCCCTGTCCGGCCAGTTCAATGACTACGTGGGCTACTACTTCCAGGTGGAAGGTGGCGGCTTCCCGGGTTCCGACAACGACCTCTACGTGCGTGACGCCTACGTCACCATCGATTACAAGGATGAATTGCGCTTCATGGTCGGCGAATTCAAGAACACCTTCAGCCGGGAAAACCTGGAGGCCTGCCTGGAGCCCCTGACCATGGACCGTTCCGAGACCCTGGCCTACACCCCCTTCGGCGGCACCCGGGACAAGGGCGTGGCGGTCTGGGGCAACCTCATGGATGCCAAGGTGCAATACCGGGTCATGCTGGCCGAAGGCCGGGACAACAGCGCCACGCCGGACGACAGCCCCCGGGTGACGGCCCGGGTCCATTACAGCTTCCTGGACCCGGAATACAACTACGGTTATCTCG
This sequence comes from Thiobacillus sp., assembly GCA_020724415.1. GTDB lineage: Bacteria > Pseudomonadota > Gammaproteobacteria > Burkholderiales > Thiobacillaceae > JADJCP01. The sequence continues at coordinate 11,466 of DYHB01000043.1, read as the reverse complement.
GCACCTATCTGGGCACCCAGAAGGTCTTCACCATCGGCGCCGCCTACGACCATCAGTCCGACGTGGTCTATGCCAACTATCCCATGCGCAGCGACCCCAAGGATTACAAGGCCTGGACCGTGGATGCCTTCTACGAGATGCCCACGGCCAGTGGCGTCTATACCGCCTCGGCCGCCTATTTCAAATATGACTCCGACGATGTGGCCAACGAATCCCCCGATTCGGGTTATCCGATCAACGGCGACCTCAAGGGTTACTACCTGAAAGGCGGCTACATGCTGCCCGACAAGGTGGGCCCGGGCCGGCTCCAGTTCTTCGCCCGCCACGACAAGGCCGACTACGGCATCAAGACCGGCAACGCGGAGTACTACGACCGGACCACCAATGCGGTCGGCGCCAATTACTACATCAACGGCCAGAACCTGAAGCTGACGGTGGAGTATGCCGACATCGATTACGATACCCCGCACCCGCTGGTCGCCCAGTTGCAAGACCAGAAGCTGCTCACCGTGGGCCTCCAGTTCATTTTCTGAGTCCACCATCCCTCGGTCGCCCACCTGCGGCCGGCCCCCGAAAGCGGCCCACAAGGCCGCTTTTTGTTGGTATAAACCCAGTCATGCTCCTTTCCGCCCTACTCGCCCTGGTGGCCTTTGCCAGCCTCTTTGTTCTGGTGACGAGCCCGAGCCCCGGACCCGCCGATCAAACCTGGACTGTGCTCCTGCTGGGCATCAGCGTTGCCCTGCTCGCAGCCCGGCTGTTGCTGGAGGAATGGGTCATGGGCGGCCTGCGCCGGGGCATCCTCAAGGCCCGGGAAGGCCTCCTGGACCCGGTACCCACCGGCCCCAGGCTGACTTCCGCCGGCAGCGTCGCGGCAGAATACAACACCACCATCCAGGCCTTGCAGGCCATGTTCCGCACCGTGGAAGAATGCCAGGGTCGCTTCCTCAGCCAGCGCAACCGCATGAACACCATCCTGCAAAGCCTGCCCGGCGCCCTGTTGAGCCTGTCGGACGACCTCCAGATCATCATGGCCAACCGCCAGGCGGAAGAGATGTTCTCCGGCCGGGGAGTCCCCCTCATCGGCACCAACCTGTTCGACCTGCTGCACCTGAACGAGCGGGACCGGGAAGTACTCCGGGATGCTTTTCTTTACAAGCAGACCATCCAGAGCCAGGAGATCACCCTGGACATGGGCCAGGGCCCCCGCCACTACGCCATGAACCTGGGCTTCTACAGTGACGAGGACAATGACATGGCCGGCGCCCTGATCCTCCAGGACATCTCGGAATACCGCCGGCTCCAGGACAGCATCGCCCAGCGGGAGAAACTCGTGGCCATGGGCCAACTGGCGGCGGGGGTAGCCCACGAATTGAACACCCCCCTGGGCAGCATCCAGGGCTATGCCCAGTTGCTCGAACGCAGTGCCGGCAATCCCGAACAACAGTCCGAATACGCCCACATCATCCTGGATGAAACCAAGCGCTGTTCGCGTATCGTCCAGGACCTGCTCAATTACGCCCGGGAAGATCGCTGCACGGGTGAAACCTGCGATGTGATCCCCCTGGTACGCGACCTGACCGAGACTTTCCTGAACTGCCGGATGAAGCGTTACAACATCGCCATCCACCTGGATCTTGGCCCCGAGGCCCTCATCGCCGAAGGCGGCTGCGGCCAACTGGACATCGTCCTCACCAACCTGATCATGAACGCCATCCATGCCCTGGACGGGGTGATGGACCCGGCCATCACCATCGGCGCGTATCAGGAGGACAGTGCCATCGTCGTCAGCGTGGCAGACAACGGACCCGGTGTGAAACCCGAGCTGCGCACCCGGATCTTCGACCCCTTCTTCACCACCAAGGACGTCGGCCAGGGCAGTGGTCTGGGCCTGCCCATCTGCCAGGCCATCCTGGCCAAGCGCGGGGGCTTCATTCTCTATGACCAGGACTACGCCCAGGGTGCCCGGTTCCTGGTCAAGCTGCCCGCCGTAGACCTGCGCCGGGCAGTACGCCAGCCCGACCAGGCCTGAGCCATGGCCGTCCCTGCAGCCAGACCAATGCCCCCATTGTCCCCATGAACGCAAAAACCACCGCCCCCAGCCAAGAAAGTTCACACCGGCGCCCCCTGGTCCTGGTGACCGAGGATGACCGCAACATGCGCAAGCTCATCCTCACGGTGCTCAGTCAATCGGAGCGGGCATTTGATGTGATGGAGGTGGAAAACGGCCACGAGGCCATGGACTTCATCGAATCCCATGAAGTGGCCGTGGTGCTGACCGACCTGCGCATGCCCGGCGTGGACGGCCTGGAGGTGTTGCGCTTCGTGAAGAACGCCTCACCCCTGACCCAGGTCATCCTGGTCACCGGTCACGCCACGGTGGAGTCCGCCGTCCTGGCCCTCAAGAATGGCGCCTATGACTACGTCCTGAAACCCTTCGACACCGATGAACTGCGCTGCATCGTGGAACGGGGCCTGGAACACCATCTGCTGGCCACCGAAAACCGCCGCCTGCGCCAGCAGCAACGCCTGTACGACGAGTCGGGCGACATGATCGGGCAATCCCAGGGCGTCCAGAAGGTGCAGCGCCTGATCGAGGCCGCCGCCGCCCACGACTGCGGTGTGTTCATCTACGGTGAAAGCGGCAGCGGCAAGGAACTGGTGGCGCGCCAGATCCACCTGCGCGGCAAGCGGGGCGAACGACGTTTCGTGGCCCTCAACTGCGCCGCCATTCCGGACAATCTCATCGAAAGCGAACTGTTCGGCTACAAGAAGGGCGCCTTCACCGGCGCCGACCGGGACAAGCCGGGCCTGTTCGAAGTAGCCAACGGCGGCACCCTGTTCCTGGACGAGATCAACAGTGCCTCCCTGGCCTTGCAGGCCAAGCTCATGCGCGTGCTTCAGGACGGCAGCTATTACCCCATGGGTGCCACGGCGCCGGTATCGGTGAACGTGCTGGTATTGGCGGCCACCAACCGGCCCATCCGGGAACTGGTGGAAAAACAGGAATTCCGGGAAGACCTGTACTACCGCCTGACCATCATGGAGATCAACGTGCCCCCCCTGCGGGAGCGGCCGGAAGACATCGCCCTGCTGGCCTATTTTTTCCTGCGCAAGCATGCCGGGCGCCTCAACAAGCAGGTCACGGACATCAGTACCGATGCCCTGGGTACCCTGATGCGCCACGACTGGCCGGGCAACGTACGGGAACTGGAAAATGTCATCCAGCGCATGATCATCCTCACCGAAGGGGAGCGCCTGGATGTGGACAGCCTGCCCGACAGCCTGCTGGAACAACACGAGACCAAGGGCCGGGCCCTGGATCACCTGCCGCCGCGCAGCCTGGACGAAGTGGAGGCTTACTTCATCCGCAAGACCCTGCGAGAAACCGAAGGTGACCGGGCCCTGGCGGCCGAGATCCTGGGCATCGACAAATCCACCCTGTGGCGCAAGATCAAGCGTTACCAGCTCGACTAGCCCGCCTCCGGGCCCTCAGGACCTCGGGGCGTCAGGCCAATTCCTCGATATCGAAAATGCGGCGGTGTTCCAGGATGGCATACCGATCGGTCATCCCTGCGATGTAGTCGCACACCGCCCGGGGCCGGTCGGCCTCGGCCCGGTCCTGGTATTCGGGTGGCAGAAGGCGGGGTTCGGCCGTGAAGGCGTGAAACAGGTCCTGGATGAGCCGGTGGGCCTTTTCGCTCATGCGCACCACCTTGTAGTGGCGGTACAGGTTCTGAAACAGGAAGCGTTTCAGGGCCAGGCTCTCCTCCCGCACGGCCGGACTGAAGGCTGCCAGGGGCGGGCAGGCACGCAGTTCATCCAGGCTGCCCGGGCTATGTTGGGCGATGTTGGCCCGGGTCTGTTCGGCCAGGTCCAGCACCAGGGTGTTGATCATGCGCCGCACGGTCTCGTGGATCAGGCGCCGGTCCGTCAGGGCTGGGTAGCGCTGGCGGACCACATCCAGATGGCGCCGGAACAGGACCACGGTTTCCAGTTGCTCCAGGGTGATGAGCCCTGAGCGCAGGCCGTCATCCACGTCGTGGTTGTTATAGGCGATCTCGTCCGCCAGGTTGGTGATCTGGGCCTCCAGGGACGGTTGCCCGCCGGTGAGGAAGCGCTCACCCACATCCCCCAGCCGCTCGGCATTCTTCTTGGAACAATGCTTGAGGATGCCCTCCCGGGCTTCGAAGGTCAGGTTCAGCCCGTCGAAGTCGGCATATTTCTGCTCCAGGGCGTCCACCACCCGCAGGGACTGGAGATTGTGCTCGAAACCGCCGTGGTCCTTCATGCAGGCATTCAGGGCATCCTGGCCCACGTGGCCAAAAGGCGTATGGCCCAGGTCATGGGCCAGGGCGACGGTCTCGATCAGATCCTCATCCAGGGCCAGGGCCCGGGCCAGGGAGCGCCCGATCTGGGCCACTTCCAGGCTGTGGGTGAGCCGGGTGCGAAACAGATCGCCTTCATGATTCACGAACACCTGGGTTTTGTACTCCAGGCGCCGAAAAGCCGTGGAATGGACAATGCGGTCCCGGTCGCGCTGGAACTCGGATCGGGGCGCTGCCGGCGGCTCCGGGTGGCGCCGCCCCCTGGATCGGGTCCAATGGGCAGCATAGGGGGCAAGTTGGGTCATGGAGCGGTCTCGCTTGGCCAGTCATCATGGCACATCAGGGTCCCGTGCCGGGGCTGTCGGGGCCGGGTCATGGGAGAGTCACCCCGCCGGTGGCGTAGCGGCGTCCAAAGTCAGCCACGCCTCCAGCCCAGGGCGCAATTCCGTCAACGGCTGATATCCGTTGGCCAGGACTTGATGGCGCTTCCCACGCTGGGCCACCAGGGTCGGGAAGGTGCGCACCCCCAGGCGCCGGGCCATTTCGAAATGGGCCCGGGTTTTCTGCAGCATGGTTTCGGATTCGAAGGCCGCCAGGAACGCGGGGCCATCCATCCCGAGGCTGACCGCCAGCCGGACCAGGGCATCCGTGCGGGTCACGTCATGACCTTCCTCATAAAATGCCGACTGGATGGCCTTGAACATGGGAAACACGCCCTGGCCATCCAGAGCCGACATGGCCACCACGGCCCGGCAGGCCGGCTCGGTATCGTAGACAAACCCCACCCCCATGGCGCCATCGAAACGAAACGGCTGGCCGGTACGGGCCTGCACGGCATGCCAGTGGTGCTGGATTTCCTCCACCTCCTGGGCTCCCATGACGGCGCTATTTCCCGGACGCAATCCGCCCAGGATGAGGGCCACCTTGGCTCGCCCCTGGCAGTCCTCCCGCAGGGCTTCCACCACCGGGCCGAAGCCATAGCACCAGGAGCACATGGGATCGGCGAAGTACCAGAGAATGGGGTCGGTCACGGGCGTGCTACCGGGCTGGGCATGGGCTCAACGGCCTGGGCCCGGCCCTTGGGCGCCGAGCAAGGTCTGCTTGAGCAGATCGGCCGGGGCATCGGCACTGACGTAGCACTCGCCCAATTTACGGAACAGCACGAATCGCATCTTGCCGGCTTCCACCTTCTTGTCCACACCCATGTAATTCAGATAGGCCTCCACCCCCAGGTCGGGAGCCAGGGTGGGCAGCCCGGCTGACTGGAACAGGGCGGCCACGCGCGCCATGTCATCCTGGGTGATCTGCCCCATGCGCCGGGACAGGTCGGCGGCCAGCAGGGTGCCGGCCGCCACCGCTTCACCGTGCAGCCACACCCCGTAGCCCATGCCCGCCTCCACCGCATGGCCAAAGGTATGACCCAGGTTGAGCAGGGCACGCTGACCGGCCTCCCGCTCGTCGGCGGCCACCACCTCGGCCTTGTGCTCGCAGGAACGGCGGATGGCATAGGCCAGGGCCTCGGGATCCCGGGCCCGGAGCCGCACCATGTTAGCCTCCAGCCAGTCCAGGAACGTCACGTC
>DYHB01000043.1:0-5551 GCA_020724415.1 Thiobacillus sp. | reverse complement strand
GACCGGCGGTCAGTTCCCGGTCCGGCAGGGTGTTGAGGGTGTCGGTATCGGCCAGGACCACCTGGGGCTGATAGAAGGCGCCGATCATGTTCTTGCCCAGGGGATGGTTGATGCCGGTCTTGCCCCCCACCGAGGAATCCACCTGAGCCAGCAACGTGGTGGGCACCTGGATGAAGGGCACGCCGCGCTGGTAACTGGCGGCGGCGAAGCCGGTGATATCCCCGATCACGCCGCCGCCCAGGGCGATGAGGGTGGTCTTGCGCTCGGCCCGGTTGGACAGCAGGGCATCGAACACCTGGTTGAGGGTTTCCCAATTCTTGTAGGCCTCGCCATCGGGCAGGACGATGGGCAGGACCTGGACACCCGCCTCGGCGAGGGTCCTGCTCAGGCGCTCCAGATAAAGCGGGCCCACCGTGGTATTGGTGACGATGGCGACCCGCGGCTGGGCCAGGTGGGGAACCAAGAGATCGGCCCGGTCCAGGAGGCCGGTCCCGATGTGGATGGGATAGCTGCGTTCGCCCAGGTCGACGGTGAGAGTTTGCATGGGATGAATGTTCTGGCTGAAGTTTTTGGCCGGCAAATTATACGACCACCCCGCCAGGACGGAGTCCCCAGGCCATGGACCTGAGGCATAATCCGGCCCTTGAAGGCATTGAACGCGGGGCCTGCATGAATCTGAATCGCAAGATCGCACTCTTCTCCACCGGGCTGGGCGGGGCCTTGGTGGTGGTACTCACGCTCATCAGCCTGTATTCGTTTCGCGAATATTCCATCTCGTCTGCCACGGAGCAGGTGCGCACTGCGGCCGAAATCGTCCGGGTGCAACTGACCGAATCCATGATCCATGGCGTGATCGACAAGCGGGAAGGCTTCATAGGACGACTCAAGGAGGTGGAAGGCTTCAAGTCCGCCCGGGTGGTACGCGCTCCGGTACTGACTGAACAGTTCCCGGACAGCCTGCGCAACGAAGTGGATCCGGACCCCCTGGAGCAGCAAGTGTTCCAGACCCGTCAGCCCGGCTTCCAACTCCTGGATGACGCCGGCGAAACCCTGTTCCGGGGCACCATCCCCTACATCGCCACCTCCCACGGCATCCCCAACTGCCTGACCTGCCACCAGGCCAAGGAGGGCGATGTACTGGGCGCGGTCAGCATCACCCTGTCCATCGAGCATCTCAAGCGCAAGGCCCTGGCCACGGTGGCCGGCATCTCGGCGGCGGTGTTCGCCATATCCATACTGGCCTGGCTGCTCCTGCGCCGGCTGATCCGGCCCATCTCCGGCGCCGCCCGGGATGTGGAGGGTGCAGTCCGGCTGGCCCTGGAAGGCAACTTCAAGAACACGGTGGTGCAGCGTACCGACGATGAAGTCGGCCATATCGCCCGGGATCTGAACCGCCTGCTCGCTTTCCTGGACGAAGGACTGGGCCGCATCGGCACCAGCGTGTCCAGGCTCATCGACCGCAAGCCCATCCCGGGCGAAAACCAACTCCAGGCCACCATCGAAATGGTGGACATCCTGGCCCGGGCGGCCCATTTCAAGCAAGCCATCGAGGAGGACGAGACCCGGGCCGAGATCCATGCGCGTCTGGCCCAAGTGCTCAGGCACGAGTTCTTCATCCATGAGTTCAGCCTGTATGAAGTCCAGGAAGGCAAGAACCAGATGACGCCCCTCATGGTGGACGGGCAACCCAGTTCGGAATGCCGCTGGTGCAACCCCGAGATCCTGGTCCGCAGCGATGCCTGCCGGGCCAAACGCACCGGCCATGCCGTGGACGGCCTGGCCAACCCGGACATCTGTTACGCCTTCCAACCCCCGGCGGACAGCCAGGGCCACCGGCACATCTGCATCCCCATCCTCCAATCCGGCGCAGTAGGCAATGTGCTCCAGATCGTGACCCGTCCCGACAACGAAGCCCTGGCCACCACCCTGGCCCCCTTCGTGAATGTCTACCTGAACGAAGCCGCCCCGGTACTGGAATCCAAGCGCCTGATGGAAACCCTGCGCGAAGCCAACCTGCGCGACCCCATGACCGGCCTGAACAACCGCCGGTTCCTGGAGGAGTACATGGAAACCCTGCTGGGCAGTGCCCAGCGGCGCAAGTCCCACCTGACGGTCCTCATGCTGGATCTGGATTACTTCAAGATGATCAACGATACCTATGGCCACGACGCCGGCGACACCATGCTCAAGGCCCTGGCCAAGACCCTGCGCCAATCCGTGCGGGCTTCGGACATGGTCATCCGCTACGGCGGTGAGGAATTCCTCATCATCCTCCAGGACACCGATGCCGAAGCCGGCGTCACCGTGGCCGAAAACATCCGCAAGGCCGTCGAGGCCCTCAAGGTACCCATTGGCGGGGGTACCGTGCTCCAGAAGACCATCTCCATCGGCGTCGCGGACTTTCCCCAGGACAGCACCACCTTCTGGCAGGCCATCAAGTTTGCCGACGTGGCCCTCTACAAGGCCAAGGAGACCGGCCGCAACCGCGTCGTCCGCTTCACCCCGGAATTGTGGAACGAAGACCAGAGCTACTGATGAAAATTGCCACCTGGAACGTCAACTCGCTGAAAGTCCGTCTGCCCCACCTTCTGGACTGGCTGGATGCCGACCAGCCGGATGTGGTCTGCCTGCAGGAACTCAAGATGACGGACGACACCTTTCCAGCCGCCGCCCTGGCCGAAGCCGGCTATCAGTCCGTATTCTCGGGTCAGAAGACCTACAACGGCGTCGCCATCCTCAGCCGTACCCTGGCGCAAGATCCGGTCAAGGACATCCCGGGCTTCCCTGATGAGCAGCGGCGCGTACTCGCCGCCACGGTGGCGGACACCCGGGTGATCTGCCTGTACATCCCCAACGGCCAAAGCCTGGAATCCGACAAATACCAGTACAAGCTGCGCTGGCTCGACGCGCTGCAGGCATGGCTCAAAGCTGAACTGGCAGCGCATCCCCGCCTGGCAGTGCTGGGAGATTTCAACATCGCGCCCGAGGACCGGGATGTGCACGATCCGGCCGCCTGGGCCGGTCAGGTGTTGTGCTCAGAGCCGGAACGCGCCCATTTCCGCCAGATGCTGGCCCACGGACTGAAGGATGCCTTCCGTCTGTTCGATCAGGAAGAGAAGAGCTATTCCTGGTGGGATTACCGCCAGGGCGGCTTCCGGCGCAACCTGGGCCTGCGCATCGACCACATCCTCCTGTCCGAGGCATTGGCCACCCGCTGCCGCACATGTCACATCGACAAATCCCCCAGGAAACTGGAACGGCCATCGGATCATGCCCCCGTCGTCGCCGTGATTGATGGCTAGCCCGTGACGACCAAGGGGGTCTCCAGGGCTTTGGCCATGCCGACAACCGGTGGCCAGGACGTCCAAGGCACCCACGGGCGGGCATCGACGTGAATATTCTCCTGCTCGCCATGCCCGATTCCTTCGAGCATATGCCCCACATCTCCGTCCGCATGCCCAATGGGGCCCTGGCCTCCCTGGCTGGGAACGTCGACCCGCATCATGCCGTTGCCATCGCCGACCTCATCCTGGCCCGCCACCGGGTGCGCGAGACGGTCGAACAACTGGTCAGGGAGCATGCCCCGGACGTGGTGGGGCTCTCCATCATGACCTTCCAGCGCAGCACGGCGATGCGCATCATTACCTTGATCAAGCACCTCAAGCCCGAGGCCAGGATCGTGGTGGGTGGCTACGACCCCAGCCTGGCCACCGAGGCCTATACCTCCGCCGAGGCTCCTCCCATCGATTTCATTGTGCGAGGCGAAGGCGAGATCACCTTCCGGGAACTACTCCGGGCCCTGGAAGCCGACACAGGCCTGGACCGCATAGCCGGCCTGAGCTGGCGGGAAGGGAACACCCTTCACCACAACCCGGCCCGGCCGGTCTCCCGCCTGGAGGGCGGGGAGATACGATTGCCCGACCGAAGCGCCCGCGTATTGCGGGGCTATACGATGCTGGGACGTCAGGTGGATGTGATCGAGACCTCCCGGGGCTGCACCTATGACTGTAGTTTCTGCTCCATCGTCAACATGCGTGGCCGCAATTTCCACCCCTACGACTTCGACCGGGTGATTGCCGACATACGGGACGCCCACGCCCATGGCGCCCGCAGTCTGTTCATCATCGACGACAACGTGATGCTCAACGTGGAGCGGTTTGCAGCACTGTGCCGGGCCATCATCGATGCCGGCCTGAATCACATCGACTACTCCGTCCAGGCCATGACCTCGTCCATTGCAAACCATGGAGCAACCCTGGCCCCGCTGATGCGCAAGGCGGGCTTCCGCTACGTCTTCCTGGGCATCGAAAACATCATCGACGAGGACCTGGAATTCTTGCGGGCCCGCAGCAAGAACCAGCACCGGGTGGGCGGAAAAAGTGCCGGCAATGCAACCCAGAAGGCCATCGAATACATACATGCCAACCACATGCTGGTGGTTGGCGGACTGATTGTGGGGAATCCGGGCGATACCGTGCAGTCGGTACAGACAAACCTCCGGTATGCCTGGCATGCCTTCGATTGGCCCTATATCCAGCATCCCACCCCCTATCCCGGCACCCCCATGGCCGCGGATTTCCGGGCCCGGGGGCTCATCATCCATGAACGCCTGGATGAATATGACGGCACGACCGCCGTGGTGAAGACCGAACACATGGCCGCCGAAGATGTGGAATTCCTCCGCTGGCAGATCGAACGCTGGATCAAGGCAAAACACATCTGGGCCACCTTCAGGCATGACCCCTGGTTCATCATCACCCATGCCATCCAACTGGGGCTGTATATTTTCCGGGGCTGCACCTGGAGGACGTTTCTGGGTCTGGAGCCGGAACAGGCGGCTTTTCGCCGCTACCGGGCCATCCGTCGGCAGGAACGTCACTACCTCTAGCCTCATCCAAGACCCTTGGCATGAACTATGCATATAGTGCCGCGATGTACACCCATCCCTATATTTAGTGCATTATTCACCCTTAGCCGTTTCGGGACCAAGGGAGAAAACAATGCAGGAAGCGCTATTTCAAGAACTGGCCGAGCAGGATATTTCCACCGAGGTGCTGCTGGAAAAGTACGCCAAGGGCAAGGAGCAGAATGTCACCGACGTACGGGCCAGGGTGGCCCGGGCCCTGGCGGCCGTTGAGGAAAAATCCAGCCGGCCGGTTTGGGAACAACGTTTCTTCGAGGCCATGGAGGCGGGCTTCATCCCCGGTGGCCGCATCAACTCCGCGGCCGGCACCGAACTGCAAGCCACCCTGATCAATTGTTTCGTGCAGCCGGTGGGCGATGCCATTTCCGGCCTCTCGGACGGCAAGCCCGGCATCTACAACGCCCTGGAAGAAGCCGCCGAAACCATGCGCCGGGGCGGCGGGGTCGGCTACGACTTCTCCACCATCCGGCCCAAGGGCGCCCTGGTGAAAGGCACCCAGTCGCGCGCCAGCGGCCCCATCTCCTACATGCGAGTGTTCGACCGCTCCTGCGAGACCGTGGAATCGGCCGGTGCCCGGCGCGGCGCCCAGATGGGCGTGTTGCGCTGCGACCACCCGGACATCGAGGA